>CAZNSC010000110.1:0-5614 GCA_964575695.1 uncultured Dehalococcoidales bacterium | reverse complement strand
ACGGCTACGAAAAGCCCGTTACCGTATGTAACTGAACGCCAATTATTATCTGCCGCAGATGTACGTATCGTCCATGTAATTCCATCGGGTGAAGTCATTACCCGGTTGCCGGTTCCGGTATTTGCTACGGCTACGAAAAGCCCGTTACCGTATGTAACTGAACGCCAATCGTTATCCGCCGCCGATGTACGTATCGTCCAGTCGATTCCGTTGGGAGATGTCATTACCCGGTTGCCGGTTCCGCTCTCTGCCACGGCTACGAAAAGCCCATTACCGTATGTAACTGAACGCCACTGATTATCCGCCGCCGATGTACGTATCGTCCATGTAATTCCATCGGTATCATAGTGAGCGTTTTGGGCTAAATTTATTTGATTATCTGCTCCAGCAGCTTTTTTTCCAGACAAATAACCATTACCCCCCAATGTAATAGATGTAAATTCCGAACTAGTCCCCAAAGGCGTTGCACCGATGCCGAGGTTGCCGGATAAT
Organism: uncultured Dehalococcoidales bacterium; assembly: GCA_964575695.1. Lineage (GTDB taxonomy): Bacteria > Chloroflexota > Dehalococcoidia > Dehalococcoidales > W111 > CAZNSC01. The sequence goes on along the minus strand of CAZNSC010000110.1, from coordinate 5,122 downwards.
ATGCTAATTTCATCCGTAGACTTGTCTTCAAATGAAAGCCTACCAGCCCCAGAGCCCAGCCCAAACCAAAAGCCACTGTCAACCGTGGAGCTTGTGGCAAATGTTGGAGTTGTTATTGTAGGACTCGTCATTGCCCCGGACGTACTCATAACAACATTTCCGCTACCAGTAATTGCATTACTCACAAGGTTTTTAGAGGCATCGGTAAAAACAGCTTGGCTGGCTGTGAGACCAGATATATTAAGAGCGGATAGATTCAGGGTGTCGCTGAATGAGCCTGTGCCATAAAAATTATACGTGCTATCTTCATTTAATATAAACAGCGTGTCTCCCGTTCCTGTAAGCACCACAAATTTAGCGGCCTCGCTGGAATCCGAATCAACCTGGATCACAAAATCCTGCGTTGAATTCAAAGTAAAATCAGATGTATAGCTGGCCATCCTGTCGCGTATCTGCTGCACGGTGTCAACCAAGGCATTGAATTTAGTCTCCGTCTCGGTGAAATTAGCCGCCAGATTTGCACGGGTGCCGCTGCTTACGGTGGTAAAATCAGTCGGGTGGCTTATGTCGTCAATGCCAATTATAATTCCTACCAGCAAAAACGGTATCAAAAATAAGAGAGCTTTTTTCATAGTACCTCACGCATAAGTCAAAAGCCTGTCATAAGTGTTGTATTTACATGCAAAACCGCCGAAAGCATAGTTTGTATCGGCATCGTCTTTTTCAATATAAAGCCTGAACCAGCGCCCGACCGTCCCCCAATCCACCGGCCCTTCTGCCCTCCATGACGGCTCTACCCAGTCGATGTCATCCCATGCTATGTCATCCCAAGTGAAATTATACTGAATCACATCAACATCCACATCTGTTACTATATGCCCATACTCCACATATATCTTCACAGTCGGATCGCTGTTTGTATAATGGAATATTTCCAGGATGCGTATATCCTTGTCATTGGTCGGGGTCAATGCCAGAAATGGCGCTGTCATGATTTTAACGATTACATTGGTGTCTTCAGTTACATAATCCTGATCCTCTGTCGAGTCATCCTGCAAAATGGTCTCGTTGTGGCTGTCAAGGATAACCATATTTTTATTGACAAGCGGATACAAAAATCCGAAGCATGGCCCTACCTCCGGCCCTGTAAACCTGGCGGTCTCTTTTGCCATCGCCTCAGAATCCGGGATAAAAGCGTTCAGATCCATCACGTAACATTTATTAGCGCATTCCTTAGTGGTGTCATCCCTCACAGTTATCCAGAGTTGGTCATTCCACACTTTCAGACTAATATTCGCATCACCCTGATTTGCCGTCAACGTCTGGTTTCCGCCGCCAAAGAAAACAGGGTTTATTTTATCCCCTATTTCCCAGGGACTCGCCTGTCCGATGCGCCAAAAAACGAGCCCTTTTTTCTTGTCAATCCAGAAAATGTAGGCGTTCCATTGGGCCACCGCCCGGTCATTGATTAGCCCGATATCATCTGATATTTGTATCAATCGCTGTGTAGGGTCTGTTTCCGGGAGCAGCCAGCAGCTCCGGGGCTGACCTATGAAGGTATGGTTTGTGCGTCTGCTCTCATCGCCTGACTCTCCGACTCCCAGGATTCCCATTATGGGACCGCTTCCCGGACATCGCACCCGCCCTTGGCCATAGCTATGATCGAAAGCCTCACAATCATAAGTGTTTGCAGCCGCCCTTGATACCTGGATCACGTTTTCCTCATCGGCATTATCCAGCAAGTGAGCCATTACAATCCTATTGCCAGCCGCCGCGGTATATTTTGCAATGGGAGCCGTGCCCCACACGCCCAAAGCCGGCGGATTTATGCTTTCAAGGTCTGCGTCCGCCGTGGTGTCGGTATATGCTTCTGTGCTTATATCAACGCGGGCTACCCGGAAAAATGGAGCCCCCACATTAACCTTAGTGCGAAAAACCCAATATTTATCACAACGGGAATCTGAGATATCAGTCCAGGTGAGGTCAAATTGGCCATCGCTGGCCGCCACGGTTGTGATGATATTTGACCAATCTCCGTAAATTTCGGCATTATTGCTGTCTATCTCCTTAACTGGGATCACAATATGCAAATAGGTGCCGGTGAAGCTCCCGCTGCCACTGGCGGCTACTGCCAAATTACTAATAGCCGCCAGCGCCCCAAATACGCGCCATGAGGTGCCGTTTCCAACCCTGGGGGCATCTTCACCGTTTACAGAGACAACGCGCCCTATGGCGTCTGCAAAGCGTATCTCGTTTCCTGAGCCCAATCCTGTCACCCTATCATTATGGCTGGTGGCGCTTGAGAATTCCTTTATTTTACCGTCATTGGTGCCTATAAGCAGCCTGGAAGTGTTGTCCTGGTCGATATACTCATGAATGCCCCTGAATGGCGTAGTGCCGCCCCAGCTCTCCGTTGATTTGCGCACAAATGGGCTGCGTTTAACCGGCGTATTCTTTCGATAAAGCAGGTTTTGCAATATGCTGGCCTCTCCGGGCAGCATCTCAAAAAGCTCATCCTCCAAGTTTAAACCGCCCTCAATGCGCTGCCTGATAGGCGCTTTGTACTTATTCGTGGGATAATGGTTAAAACTCAATTCACATACCCCTGATTTCGCATTCTAGCCACATTTGGGTTAAGCGGCTCTGCCTCGGCTATGCCGTCATAGACCGTCTGGTTCAATCCCCTGGGTGCTCTCTGGTTGGCTTTGCGCTTGCCGCGCCGGTAGGTTGCCCATGCTTTTGCCAGCCGCTCCATGCCCTCGGCTTCAAGGGCCTGACTTATTTTTTTATTTTGGGTCTCATCAAGAATATGGGCGGGAACCAGTTTTTCAAAGATATTGAAGGTATAATTTGGAAATTCTGACAAAGTCGTTGACAAATTGTCAATATCAAGGTCGAATTCTGCGATATAATAGAGGGTTAATGTCTGCCCACCCGGGTCTGATCGGAAATAAAATGTATTAGCGGCCTCATCCCAATAGATATCCCATGCCCTGGTGGTGCTATCCTTTATAACATAGATTTGCTGCTGGTCCCCCCATTGAAATTTATTCAGCCGCTCATCAAGCGGGAATTCTGAAAAATCGCTTGGCACATCGTAGGGGCCCTTGGTTCCCGCCGTGGTAGTAAGGCTATAAGTGCTTTGCCCCTTCCAGCCCCACGGGAATTTATCGCGGATAATCTGCGCAGAACTTAAAATGGCCACATCCAGGCGGTCTTCGCCGTCATCGCTGGTGAATCCGCCCAGCACTTTTAGGCTATGCCGTAGATTTGTCCTTAGTGTCGTTAAGTCCAATTTTCTTGTTTCCCTCCTTGAGCTGTCTCAGTTCCGCCGCCATTGCCTCCATCTGCTCCTTGAGGCTGCTGTTCTCAGTTTTCAGCACATCGATCTTTTCCTCAAGCTTGCGGGTTTCCTTCGGCCGGGGCCTGTCTTTCCAGAAAAACAGTGTTGGCCTTTTATTGACGGCCTTATCAAGCTGAAAGCGCAATTCAGCGGGCTTTATCCGCAGTCCGCGCTTGACGATATCCACCTCTGGAATGTATTCCTGCATGAAATAAATGGTAACTGTCTCATGCCGCTTTTTGATAAAGCTCCCCTTGCCGGTAAATCCGTGCTCCATAGGCGTACATTTGAGCGTGTATTTGGTGCGGACGCAAGTATAGCCCTCGCCATGCACTTCCACATCATGCTTCTTTCCGGTCGGGTCCTCAACGCCTTTAATGACCCGTGCTGGTTTGGTTTTTTCTTCCTTCATGCTATCCCCTTTTTAGGTTGTGGGGGCAGTCACCCGCCCCCGGTTGAAATTACCTGACTCTGTTGCCTTCCGGCCACTTAATCCACTTAATATTGTAACATTTCGCCTTTTCATCTGCGCCACCTGAACCAGTAGCATCATTCTGAAAATTGAAACGTATATATTTTGGATGCAGCCATGTGCGTACAGTGTCAGTTACTATTTTTGCCGCCCCGTCATCATTAGAAATCACTATCTCATTGATCTCTGTCCAGGTTTCGCTGTGCGAGCCAGTTGTGTAATTGGCCTCCATATTGAGATCAATATCAAGCGAATCCGTGCCGGATGAATCGGCACAGGTGACGGTAACAATGCCCAGAATCTGCTCATTATTGGCATCTCCGAAGAATTGGGTGCCGCGCATATCCCAGACATCTGTGGCGGTGTCGACTTCACCGGAATCCAGATAAACAGTATCCGGTGTGCCCGATCCGTCACCGACAAATAGATCGCGTTCAAAGTATGCTTCCCCCAAATGTTTTACCTTATTGGTGGCAGCAATACTCAGAAACGCGGCAGCTATAAGCAGTAAAAGCATTAATTTTTTCATGTTTTCACCTCCTTATGCCACTACATTGGTTACGGTTGACACTACTTCCTCATTGCGGAGCACAATGCACTCCACGCTCAGGAAGCCGTTTACGTTCTTGGCAGTATTCTGCGCATGAATATCCTTGATATGGATATTATTCAGGTCGCGCAGGTACTTGCGCCTGATAAGCTGAGGCTGGAAGAACAGCATTTCACCGTCCCTGGCATCCATCGGCTCGGTTCCGTGAAGGATCACGTCCCCAAGGGGAGCCCTTATCCTCTCAACTTTGTTTCCGTAAACCTTATCCTGCGGAGTAGTGCGTATCATCTCCTGAGCCAGTCCGGCAAGTATCGCCAGCGGGATTTTCCCCACCATGGCATGGAAATCGCCGCCGCCCTTGCTGGTGACGTCAGGGTGTACGCTCTGGTTCCACTCATCCCATGTCAGCGATCCGCCGGCATCATACTCGGTAGAGCTAAAGCCGGTAAGGCCGTGCATAGAATAGGTGGTAACCGTAGAATCGGTGTCGGTGTTAGCCGCACGTTCGCCGAACAGCATTGCCAGTTCCCGGCCACGGTTTTGCCGTATACGGGCTTGCAAGCGCTGCACTGCAAGCTGGTTATTCTCACCAGGGAAATATTTCAGCTTCTGCCGAATAAGGCCTTGGCCATACTCTTCCACGAAAAACTGCATGTAGTTGTAGTTGGTCGCGGGAGTGATGTTAAAGCCCTCACCGAAAGTGGCGCCGTCAACGTAGGCATTTCCAATCAGGTCGTATTTCTGCCCGTCTGCCACG
>CAZNSC010000109.1:2550-10431 GCA_964575695.1 uncultured Dehalococcoidales bacterium | reverse complement strand
CCAATAAACCTACCAGTTACACCGGTACAACGGCCAACCTGAGCGGAACTGTTACCAACAGCGAGGGTGCTTTCCTTGACCCGTATTTAGCTTCGAACAGCTGTATTCGGGTCAGGTTTCAGTGGGGTGAAACGGTAGCCTATGGCAACAATACGTCCTATCAGTACGGGATTACGGGACCTTTCAGCGCGGGAATATCCGGCTTGAATCCAGCGAAAATCTACCATTACCGGGCTGTGGTCGAGGTCCGTGCCGATAGAAGGATAGGCGGTTGGGACGTTTACTACGGACAGGACATGATTCTGCCGTTTACAGGATCAGTTCAACATTCCATAGTCGATAAGCTCGTTGCCGAAGGGGCGATATAAAAACGATGGAGAAAAAGCTATGAGATACGCAGTGATAACAAAAGGTCTAACACAAGGCCAATTGGAGGCAGAGGTTAAGAAAGTAGGAGGACATGATATCAACAGGACGAAGCTCCTCGGGCAAATATTCTGTGAGCTCGACGAGGAACAAGCAGAGAAACTATCCAGTGTTTCCGGTCTGAAAATTAAGCCTCTCAAAGAATATAGGACCGACCAGGTGATAACCGAGACACCTGTAGTAGAAACCGTTTCCGACGTATTCTACCTGCTACGCTCCTATTTTTCGCCGCCGCTTACCGGCACCGGGCTGACCGTGGCCGTGCTGGACAGCGGTGTCAGGAAGACTCATCAGTCATTAGTGAACAAAGTTATTTACGAAGCCAACTTCTCCGATTCGCCGACACCCGACGATATCTTCGGACACGGCACGCAGGTTGCCTTTATTATCGCAGGAGGTCTGCATGGTGTGGGAGAAAAAGCGGGTGTCTCACCAGGTGCCTTTGTGATGAACATCAAAGTAATCAATGATGGAGGTATTGGCAGTGACGAGAGTATCATCCTGGGGATTGACAGGGTCTGTGACCTGGCTGAGGCGGCTCGGAAGAAAGGACTCTGGCCAACCGATGATATGTACCCCAATGTCATCAACCTCAGCCTCGGTGGAGAGGACGATGGCGATGATGACAACCCGGTAAGAGTAGCCTGTCGGCAGGCCGGTAGTGTCTACGGCCTTGATGTCATTGCCGCGGCGGGTAACTCTGGACCGAAGATGACCACCGTGATGCTGCCGGCTTGCGACCCGGAGGTGATAGGTGTCGGAGCTGTAGAAACCAATGACGAGCTCGTTGTCTGGGAGAAATCGGCGCGCGGTCCCACTATTCAGGGCGAAACCAAGCCTGATTTCGTTATCTGGGGTACTAACCTTGAAATGGCCAGCTCAGAGTCGGACGACAGCTATGTCACCAAGTCGGGCACGAGCTTTGCCTCTCCCATGCTTGCCGGACTCACCGGCCTGCTCTGGGAAAGTGGGCGGAGGGCTTATGGTGAGGCTTGGTTATTCCGCTGGACTGAGGCAAGACAGTTTGCTCCCTACTTCTCCACTAAGCCGGCAGATGCCCCTGTAAAGAAGGACAATGCTTATGGCTTTGGGCTTCCTGCTATGGGAACAATGCTAGGGCAAGTGGCACAGACAACAAGGCCGCTGCAGCAGGGTATGGAAGCTATTCCCGGGTTAATGATGATGACAATGATGGCCAGTATCGTAGGAGGTATTTAGATGGATGCTAATGAGCTTATAACATCTTTGGTAGCACTGGGTGGTGTGCCGTTGATACTCGGTCTGGTCCAACTTTTCAAGCCATTTATCTCGGATACACGTTTCTACCCCCTGCTAGCGCTGGCCTTCGGTTTGCTAATTAACCTTGTAGCTGGTTGGGCATTGGGAGCCAGCGTTGCCACCGATTGGGTGACCGCCTTGTTCAACGGCATTATCGCGGGTTTGGCTGCCAGTGGGCTCTATTCGGCGGGCTCTACCCTGCGTGAGAAAGCAGCGTCGGATGAAAGCGAACAACCGGGAGAAGGTGAAACTCATGAAACTGACTAAACATCTGGCGATAGCCCTGGAAACGGTGGGGTGTTGTGTAACTGTGGCTGGTATTGTCACCGAGTGGGCTACGCGGGCTGAATACGGTTATTGCATCATCACCGGCGGAGCTTTGCTGGTAACTTTCGGCACCATGGTATTCGCCAAGTGCCTAAAATCATGGAACGATGAAAGTAAGAAGCAGGGAGACTAGTTGAGTGGCACAATACGCTGACATTGTTGAAATAGTAGCCCCGACCGAAGCTGTCCAGGGTAGCCGGATAGATATCATGGTGAGGATTAAGAACACCTACTCTTCCGCTATCGGCATCATGGTGGCGGGTGCTCTTGAATACGGTGTTTCTCCCTGGCCGGGTATCAGTTTCCCCGAGACGAGTACTAATGTAAATGGAGGAGCCACGCATTCCTTCAGCGGGTACTTCATTATGCCGGATAAGAAAGTGACGGTTCATGCCTACAGCTATTACTACGGAGCTGACGGTTCCTGGCACTTCGATGATGAAATGACCAAGGTCGTGAATCTGGTATCCGTCCCAGCGTCGCAGTTCGGCTCTATTGAAATAATCAGCTATCAAAGGAGGTAGTGAATATGGGCGCAGTCTATTTACCATCGCAGTATGGTCTTCTTCTGTTGCCGCTGGCTAATGTCCAGGTGAAGGCCGGGGATAAACTTCGAATTACCTGCCGGTACTCACATCTTGGCAAGGCGGAGAACCAAACACTCTACGCCGCCATTGGTAACTCGGGATGGGCCGGTTTTGACGAGGTGCTACACGCTTCTAAGACTATCAGTGTTCCCGAGGACACCAGTTGGAATTATCGTGAGGACTACGTTGATATAAGCATAACTACGGCTCTTTCGGCAGGTGTCTATGACCTTTACGCAAAAATAGGTGGTACGATACCCAAAGTCATCTCACCAACCCTGCTTGATGTTGTGGAAATGTTGGCTGAGACACCCGAGTCCCAGTTTGGCGAGATCAGTATTACCGGCTACGCAAAGGTGTAAAAGATATGATCAGCGGTTTGGACGTTTATAGGCCGGGTACCGGGTGGCTGGTGCCTCTTGAAGATAAGTTGACCTTAATGGCTGGCGATGTCTTGAGGGTGAGTATTACGGTACCCTATCGCGGTCCAGAGGCTGAGTTTACCCTGTACGGAAGTATCGGCCAGAGGGGGTTTTTCGGCTTTGATGAGGTACTCAGCGCGAGGGCAAAGCTCTCCTGTCCAGAATCGCCCGAGAAATACACCACAGTAACAGGAGAGGTGGACATCGAGATAGTCGGTGCTGGAATAGCTGGTATCGGCGGCATCTCCGGAGGAAATGATTATGACCTGTACGTGAAGATCGAGGAAAAGCCGGAGATTATGGCTGAAATCGACGATGTGATCGATGTGGCCGGTAGTTCCGCTACGGATATGACAAGCATGCTGGGGATGATGATGCCAATCATGATGCTAGGAATGGTGATGCCTATGGTTAGCGAAGGAATGGAGGAATAGTGGCGAAAACATACCTAGAGTTGGAAGAGATCTGGAAGCTGGAAAAGGCGACGGAGTACTTGAGGGACAGGCTACTTATTCGGTTACTGTTTCACCTTGGCTGTCGCATCTCGGAAGCTCTGGGTATTACTGTAGGTGATATAGATTTTAAAAGCGGTACAGTAACTATCCAGCACCTGAAAGCGAGGATAAGTCTATCCTGTCCAGAATGTGAAGCCAGATTGAGCAAGACCCATAGGTTTTGTCCAGGGTGTGGTATTGAGATAGAAAAGGCGGTAAAGCAGGAGAAAGAGCGCCAGCGTTTCCGTGTTATTCCGGTAGACGAGGTTACTCTAGCCATGCTCAAGGAATACATCAAGCGTGATGGTCCCATATCGCGCAATGGAAAGGGATCTCTGTTCGAAATTTCCCGACACCGCGCCTGGCAGATTGTTAGAGATTGTGCCCGGAAGGCAGATTTGCCCCGACTGATCAATCCGGAGACAGGTAAGGTTCACAACGTCAGCCCTCACCGGCTGCGTGACGCCTTTGCTGTTCATGCAGTAAAGCTCGATGACTCGGGTGATGGATTGAGAATGCTTCAGGAACACCTGGGCCACCGGAGTATTACCACGACGATGAGGTACCGTAAGGTATCGGGCGAAGAGCAGAAAGAGTGGTATGAAAAGCTGTGGCAAGGAGGTAGAGAAGATGGGTAAGTATGCTAACCACGAGGAGTTTGGGGTAAATGCTCCGATCAACTACCGTGAGGACACCACCAGTGAGTCGTTTCTTAATGGTATGACGATTATCACTCCACCAGGGATGAAACCTAAACAGATTCGCGGTCGTAAGTTTGAGGAGAAGACCGATTTCAAAGCCTCGGCACGGTGGCACCGCAACTTCGACATCGCCATGTTCGGGGGCTCGGATATCGGTGCTCCCGACTATGACAGCCAACAGATGAGCCTTGAGTCCAAGCTAAATGGTATCAAGCGCATACCGGGGAGGCCGTGATGCCCGGGCAGGCGATAGTCAGAATCGGAGATAAGGAATGGTTTACGGATGTAGCCACGCTTCCCTGGGAGCTTTCCCAGGGCCTGGGTGGTCTTGCGGAGATGCCGCCGTCCAGCGGCATGCTCTTTGATATGGGTGTTGAGCAGACTATCCAGGTGACTACGGTGCCGATGTTCTTCCCGCTCGATATCGCTTTTCTTTCGGAAGACCTGAAAATCACCGAACTCTATCGAGACGTGGAGCTGGGATACCTCGTGACTTCACAGACACCGGCCAGGTACTTCCTTGAGGTCAATGCCGGTGAACTGGCTGATATTGAGGCTGGTAGCAAGGCGCTAGTGAGCCTGCTGTCTACGGAGAACGCGGCAGCAACACCAGACTGGACCTCGGCAATGTTCGGCTTCATGGGCTTTCTGATGATGGGGCTATTCATGACAATCATCATCCGGGACTTCACCAGCGAGGCGCTCAAAGAGCCGGAGAAAAAGACGTTGCTTTATGGTTCCAGAGGTGAGAAGCTTCTGGCGCAGATTTCCAGGGAAGTCGATTTGTGGGTCGAGATCACCTCGGTCATTGAAAGTGAACTGGGCAAGAGAACCGATTTACCGGCAGGCCAGCGCCGGCAGATCGCGGAGGTTGTTGCCCACAGAGTTGAAAAGCGCGCCGCCGAGCTAGCTTGGCTTGAACTCAGGGACGGGACTACCTTCGAACGTGCCGGAAAAGCCCCGGTAAACCAGGGACTCAAAATCTTTGCCGTGCTGGACGGTTACCTGGGTTTGCTGACCAAACTTTGGCATACTGACCGCGTTGCCGTCGCCGAGCTGGCTGACAGCAGGCTGAAAGAAGCGGATGTTATCGTATTGCGAGATGGGACCACCTTCCGTAAATCTTTTAAACCCGGAAAATCGTCGACGGCAGTCGCTGCTACCGAAGAGAAGCCTGCCGGCACCTGCTATGCTGACGCCTGGAGGTTCCTGATCAAAGAGGGCGAGGGCAGGCTGGTACACGGGACAGTTTACAGCGGCAACCGACGGATCGGACATGCCTGGGTAGAGACAGAGTCGGGATTCGTGTGGGAGCCGGAAACCGGCAGGTATTTCACCCTTTTGGGCTTCAGGTACGATTTCGCCCCGGTGGAAGATAGTCGTTGCACTCCCGAGGAAGCGGCCATCATGGTAGCGCGCACTAAGAATTTCGGCCCGTGGACTGACCAGGAACGACAACGGTATTTGAAGGATAAATTTCCGGCTGTAATTCCCGAATACACGCGCCGGCCAAAGCGCAACGATGAACTGGAGTTTCTCCCCGACAGCCCGGAGTTTCTGGCCTATACCATCGATGATATCGGGTACCGGGACAAGCTTGACTCCGCTTTCCGGCAGGCCATATCGAGGGCAAAGGGGCTTAAGCAATGGCAGTAGTCACCAAACCACCGATAGTCCTCACCATAGACGAGTATGAAAGGGACTGGAAGCCACACGGCTGGCAGCTCATCATCATCGGTCCCACCTCTACCTGGCGGCAGGACTGGGGCGAGTGGGAAGCGATAAGGGATATCGTCCAGAACGCCCTCGATGAGTGCGAGCGCTACACATGGGGCTATGACGGCGAAGGCCTGTATATCCGTGATGCGGGGAAGGGAATCGCCGTAGCCGACTTCCTGCTCGGGCCGCCCAAGCTCAAACCCGACTGGGCCAGAGGCAAGTTCGGCGAAGGAATGAAGATCGCTGCCCTGGCTCTGCTCCGCAAGGGCTATTCGGTTCGTGTGGAAACGGCGGAAAGGGAGCTCTGGATCGTCTTCTTGGAACAGAAGACCAACGGCCATGCCGAGACGCTGGCCGCCCTCTGGAGACCTTACAGCCGTAGAAGCGGCACCGTTTTTCACATTATCTGTTACGCCGGGGCCGCCTTCGAGGACAGGTTTGCCGTGAATTTACCGCGCTCCGCCATCATTGCTGAAGGTCCCAGCCGGATGACACAGCCTGTAAGGCGGTTCAACCAGCTCATCCGGCATGAGTTCCCGGTAACCGAACCCGGCGGCTGGTATGAGAAGGGCGCAGGGACATCACGGATATTTGCCCGCGATATTTACATGAGGGATATCAAGAGCCCCTTTTCCTACAATTTGTGGGGTTTTGACATGGCGCCCGACCGTCACGGCCCGAGAGAGGAGCAGGATATGTGGGTGGACATGGGACGGCTCTGGAGCTGCATCACCAAAGTGGAGCTTCTTCAGTCGTTTCTGCAGATGGTACGGATGCCGCCGGTGGTCGAGGCCGACGAGAGCCACAGCATCAACATGGGGGCCTGGGACATGGGACGGGAGCCAGTAACCGGCAAGGACTACGCCGACTTCATCGGAGAAAACACCCCGGTGTGGAAGGAAGCATGGAGCAGTGTCTGCGGGGAAAACGCCGTCATCCGCACTGACGACCGCTGGGACGGTACCGTGAAACACCTCGGGTATACACCGGTAAACGTCCAGTGGCACGTAAGGGATGCCTTGGCCAGGGCTATCATGACCGACAAAGACCTGGTCAAAGCATCGCAGGATCGGCTCCGGGAGGTTGAGGTTATTCCCGCCGAAAGGCTGTCTCACAGGCAGCGCACCAACCTGAAGCTCGCCCGGGCGATAACGGATGAGATTTGTCGTATCAGGAGAGTCTCCGCGGTACATGCGGCCATTATCCCGCCAGCGAGTGACCGTGTCAGGTCTGCTGGCATGTACAGTCGCACCACCGGGGAAATCTATATCGCCTCCGACCAACTGGAGAGCGCTAGGAGCACTATTGATACCGTCATTCACGAAATCGCTCACCACACTTCCGGGGCTGAGGATTTGGAGCAGGCGCATGCCGATGCCATGACCAACGTTGCTTCTCGGGTGGTGAAAGAAACTGCCGGCGGCAAATTCGATGAATTCCTGAAGGAGGTGACATGGTGATGTACCAAAGACCGCTTCAGCAACAGGTGAATGACACCTTTACTTTCTGGGGTTTCCTCGTGGCGATGGCTCTTTTCTTCGGACTGACGAGGTTGCTGGTGTCCGACTCACAAGAGCCCGAAAGTGACAGGTCACTGCGATTGCTGACCCAACTCAAGAAGGTATCCAAGACTATCACCGTAACATGTCCCATCTGCGGTCATGAGATTGAGATTCCGGAATATGGCAGTACAACGAGGACAGATGCACTGAGAAAACACATCCAGCTGGAGCACGGGTCGGAAGGGAAGGACAGGATAACTAGATTTCAGCCTCAGGTGCTCATAGAGGGCGGCGAACGGGTACCGGTAGAATATCGTGATATTGCAGGTTTCTTGCGGGATCCTGTTCCTGAATATAGCCTGCTGGTATGGTTCCCGGCGGTAGAAGTAGAGGCGGGGGAGAAAAAGATCGACGCCGTCATGAAG
>CAZNSC010000109.1:0-2540 GCA_964575695.1 uncultured Dehalococcoidales bacterium | reverse complement strand
GGAGTGAAATATTGAGTGTACCACCATTTGGCATGGCGTCGAGGGCATTCAGGACAGCTACCAGTTCCGTCTTTTCCTCACCACCATGGCGAAGTTCCATGATTACTCGATCGGTAATCAAATACTTATCATGATCCAGAAGCCTGAAGCTACCCGGGTCGCGGGCTTCAACACGTGGAAGGACCTGGGCCGGTGGGTTAAGAAGACTGAGAAGGGAATCGCCATACTAGCGCCGGTTATGCCGCTGAAGTCGAAGGTAACCTGCCCTGAGTGCGGCGCCGAAGCCCCGCGGACGGCCAGGTTCTGTCCGCAGTGCGGGCACGGGCTGGATGGCGGGACAGAGTTAGAACTGGAACAGCCGTGCTATTTTAAAGTCGTCCACGTCTTTGATATCAGCCAGACTGAAGGTGAGCCTCTACCGGAGTTTGAAGTGCCGTCTCTAACAGGCGAAGCCAACGAGCAACTGTTCGAGAGAGTCATGGCTCTGGCCAGGGCACAGGGACTTGACGTGAGCTTCGAGTCAAGACCTCACCAGGACCCGGCTATCAAGGGTTCCTACTCCAGAAAAAGCATCTGGGTAAGACCCGAGGAGCCCCAGGCCCAGCAACTGAAGACTCTGCTTCACGAGGTGACTCACTACTACTCGGAGGGTGTGTTTCGGATACCGCGGCAGGACGCTGAGACTATCGCTGAGAGCGCCGCTTTCGTCGTAGGGACACATTTCGGCTTTGATACCGGGGTAAGGTCTTTCCCCTACGTTGCCCTGTGGGCCAAGGACAAGAAGGTACTGGAACAAAATCTGGGCGCCATTCGCAAGGTATCCACCGAAATCATTGAAGCGCTGGAGAAAGCGGGTTAGCGTATGTCAGGTTAGTCTACGAATCATAGTACGAGAGAGAGTTATGGCACAAAGATTTGAGTATTACAACATTGGTGACAACGGTTACGAGTATGTGAATGTCAACCGTTGGCTGGCTCAGGCTTTCCAGCCCTCGGTTACCCACGATATAACTAAAGTCAGAATTAAAGCCGGCAGGACTGTGACGACCGGCTCATTCACAGTATCTATAAGGGCGGTGGACGGAGCTGGCAAACCGACAGGCGGTGACTTAACTTCTCTGGTTTTTAATTCCTCCGTTTTCCCAACCGGTAGTGCCGGTGGTTGGGTAGAACTGGAGTTCAGCACACCTTACGAGTTGCAGGCGGGTATAAGCTATGCGTTAGTGCTAAAGAGTAACGAATCTAACGTCAATATTTTAATTTACTGGCGTTGGGATACCAGCGGGGAATACGTCAGCGGGTCAACGGTAAGATACAAGCAACCCCCTGAAAGTGCCCCTTTCGGCTGGACCGTACTAAGTGGATACGACAACATGTTTGAGGAATGGGGTACGGCTCCTGTTCCGCCATCCGTGTCGACTCGAGGAGTATCTGATTTAGGCGACCAGACAGCCATAGCAAACGGGACAATTGAAGATACATTTGAAAACTGTTATAAAAGGGGATTTGTTTATAGCAAGACAAGTCAACCTGACCCAGGAAATGTCACTCCGGTTAGCAGTGGTTATGATAGTTATGTTGAGGAAACCGGCAGTTTTGGAGTAGGTGCCTTTAATCTGACTTTAATAGGTCTTAATGAGCTTACCACTTACTATTTCAGGGCTTACGCTCATAATTCTCAGGGCTATGCATATGGGGAAGAAAAAGTATTTAGTAATGTCCCGGTAGCCTATGAAAAACTCCTACCTAGCGCACCTGGCGATGAGACGAATATACCTGGTGGAGGTACACCACATTGGAATATGTGCAGAAACGTTGACTCTTCTTTTATATACACCGGGGTTGGTTTTGGTTATTTTACTGGTAATTTTGTTCAGGTTCTTGACATAGGTGCAGGCCGTGACCTTTACCACATGGACAATCCTTTATACAGGTCAGCTAACGTTATCAAGATAAAATACAGGTCACGGACAGGTCGCACAAGATATCCTTATGGCGATGGGTACAGAGCCATTAAAACACATGGCACCGTGTACACAGGGACGCCGTACGGATTGACTTACTGGCATTCCGGTGACCAAGGGTGGTTCAGAGACCTGGTCATCAATTCTGAGGTTTGTGTCTATTATAGCAATCCAAACACCGGTAATCCATGGACATTGGCAGAAATAGATGAGTTTCAGGCTGGCATATGGTTAGAAAATGAGGCGGGTTGGGATGACCCTGTCTGTGACCAGGTTCATATTATTGTCTGTTGGGCTAATGCTGAGGTCAAGACAAATCCAGCGACAAATTACACAGGCACTGAAGCAAGATTGAACGGTGTAGTTATTGAAGATGAAGGCGATACTGAGGTGCTGAAGCCCCGTGATGGTATACTCATGTACTTTGAGTGGGGTGAAACTGCAGCTTACGGTAATTCTACAGCAAAACAATCGGGTAAAGTGAAAAACGATACTTTCTATGCTGATGTTAGCGGGCTCGATCCTCTGAAAACGTATCATTACAGGGCTGTATGTGAAACTTCCGATGGTGAAACG
>CAZNSC010000108.1:0-10675 GCA_964575695.1 uncultured Dehalococcoidales bacterium | reverse complement strand
CTATAGCATATGAACCTCAATAAGTTAAGCTATTTATTGCACTGAGTAATAACTATAGAAAATCTTACTGTCACTGGCTCAACTGTCAGTTGGGGTGGAGCAATATGGCTACATGGGGGCAATAATTTCTGTACAATAAGAAATTGTATAGTGACATCAAACAGTGATCGTGGAATTTTGATCCAGAACTCGAAGAATTGCACAATTGATGGCTGTGAAATAAGCTACAATAATGATGAAGGCATACTCTTTTACCTAACCACCTCCACTCCAGGAGTGTCATCAAACCATGAGATCAAAAACTGTTTCTGTCATGATAATGGCAAAAATGGAATTGATTTCTATAGTGAGCCAAGTGGCTCTACGATGCGCCAGACCAATGTGTCTATACATGACAATGAGTGCAGCAACAATAGCACTGGCATATATGTCCAATTTCTAAATGATTCACTAATCTACAGGAATCATGTGCATCACAATACAAAGACTATAGGAGAGAACTATGGTATAGGTGTGGCAAGCTGTAATAACTGTCAATTTTACTTGAATGAGATAAATGACAATAGTGGTGATGCTTTATTGTATTATGGAGACAATACAGTAAGGTACGGTCCATGCAATGGCAATAAATTTTACAGGAATAACTTTTACAATAACACTGGGAGGGAGGTTTTCGGTGCAGCTGCACCCCAGGCCAACGTCGCCAACAACAACGAGGTGTACTACAACGTATTCCACAATAACAACACCCAATACACAATGGTCTTTGATAACTCCAACAACGGGTGCAAGCTCTACAACAACACAGTTTATGGTTGCTCTGGGACCAGCATGTTATTTGGTTCTAGCAATCCTGGCTGGGAAGTACGCAACAATATCTTTTCGTCAAATCAAGGCTATGTCATCTATGGAGGTGGTAACGGCCTGCGTTCTAACAATTGCTACTACAACGTCAATGGAATTCCGAGTAGCGAATCTGGCGTGGTCAAGTCTGATCCCCTCATGGTCAGCCCCGCCAACGGCGACTTCCATCTCCAACCTAACTCCCCCTGCATCGACGCCGGTGTAGATGTGGGGCTAACACAGGACTATGATGGGATTTCAGTACCGCAGGGATATGCTCCAGATATTGGGGCTTATGAATATCACTAAGATGGTCTGCTCCGGGAAAAATGGACCATTCATAATGAGAAAATTTTGCTAAGATGAAAAATCTGGCAAGGAGGATGTTCTCAATGAAGCGGTCCCGGTTTACCGAGCAACAGATTGCCTTTGCCCTGCAGCAGGCCGAGCAGGGGAGGGCTGTGGCCGAGGTCACCCGCAAGATGGGCATCAGTGAGCAGACCTTTTACCGCTGGAAGAAGAAGTTTGGGGGACTGATGCCCTCGGAAGTTTGGAAGCTCCGGCAACCGGAGGAAGAGAATGCCCGGTTGCGCCGGCCGGTGGCGGATTTCACCCTGGATAAACTGATCCTCCGGGAGGCGTTAAGGGGAAACTTCTAAGCCCGACCCGTCGCCGGCAATGCATCGCATATATCCGGAAGGCTCTGTCGGTGTCGGAACGCCGGCTCTGCGGGGTTATTGGGCAACCGCGTGCGACCCAGCGTTGCTAAGCCACCGAGCCTGATGACGAGGTGGGGCTGACTGCTGCCATCATTGGTTATGCCACCAGGTATGGGCGATACGGCTATCGCCGCATCCTGGCATTGCTGCGCAATGACGGCTGGGTGGTGAACCATAAGAGGATGGCACGCCATTCTTGACCCAGAATCTCGCTTGATTTTTTTTCAAAAGACCTTAACAGATATCTATGCAATGGAAAGGAAAAAGGATTTTAGTGACGGGGGCGGGTGGTTTTATCGGCAGCCACCTGGTAGAAAGCCTGGTGGCCCTTGATGCCAGGGTCCGGGCCTTGGTCCGCTATAATTCGAGGAATGATTGGGGGCTGTTAGAGCTACTGCCACAAGAAAGGAAGGCCCGGATAGAAGTGGTGGCCGGAGATCTCACCGACCCCTTTAGCACTTGGAGGGCGCTCCAGGATTGTGCCATTGTTTTTCATCTGGCGGCTCTCATTGCCATACCTTACTCTTATGTGGCCCCGGCCCATTATGTTCAGGTAAATTGCGGCGGAACCTTGAATCTCTTGGAGGCGGCCCGGCAACAGGGAGTAGAATGTTTTGTCCATACTTCTACCAGTGAAACCTATGGGACTGCACAATACACTCCCATCGATGAGTCTCATCCCTTAACAGGGCAGTCCCCATATGCCGCCAGCAAAATCGGCGCGGATAAGTTGGCGGAAAGTTATTACCTCTCCTTCCAGCTGCCAGTAGTCACAGTTCGTCCCTTCAACACCTTTGGCCCTCGACAATCGGCCCGGGCCATAATTCCCACCATCATAGCCCAGGCTCTAACCGGTGACACCATTTTTCTCGGCTCCCTGGAGCCTCGCCGAGACCTCACCTATGTGAATGACACGGTTCAAGGTTTTCTTAAAGCGGCCGCCGTGCCGCAAGCCCGGGGACAGGTGATAAATTTAGGCACCGGTCAATCTATCAGTATGGGAGAGCTGGCTCAGATGATTTTGAAACTCATTGGCGGGGACAAAGAGATTGTTACGGAACGGGAAAGAGTGCGCCCCGAAACCAGCGAAGTCTGGAATCTGGAATCTGATAACCGCCGGGCCCGGGAGGTCTTGGGGTGGACTCCCCAGGTGAGCCTGGAGACCGGACTCCAGCAAACTATCGATTTTGTGAAGAATAATTTGCCGCGTTACAAGCCAGGAATTTATAATCTCTAAGGTCAAAATATCCCCAAGGTATTATTGGGAATCGGTTCGATAACAGGAACCTGGAAATATGACCTCCTGGAAAGTTCCCTTAGCCGATGTCTGGTTGGGCCCTGAAGAAATTGAGGCGGTAACTGCAGTGCTGAAATCCGGGTGGCTTTCCATGGGGCCCAAGGTCCAGGAGTTTGAGGAACAATTCGCCCGGTTTTTATCTATTCGGCATGCCTTGGCGGTGGCTAATGGAACCGCGGCGTTGCATCTGGCTTGCGAAGTCCTTGGTCTCAAATCAGGCGATGAAGTGCTGTGCCCGGCGCTGACTTTCGTAGCGAGTGCCAACGCCATACTCTATACGGGCGCCAAGCCGGTTTTTGTTGATATCATAGGCCACCATAATCTCAACCTATCGCCCCAAGATGCGGCAGGAAAAATCACCGAAAAGACCAAGGCAATCCTGGTAGTCCATTATGGTGGCTACCCCTGCGATATGGATGCCATCATCTCCTTGGCCCAACAACATAATCTAAAGATTATTGAAGATTGCGCTCATGCACCCGGGGCTGCCTGCCATAGCCGGGCTGGTTCTAAGTTGGTCGGCACCATCGGGGATATCGGCTGTTTCAGCTTTTTTTCTAACAAAAACCTGACTACCGGCGAGGGAGGGATGATCGTTACCCATGACGACGATCTGGCCCAAAACATAAAAGTTGCCCGTTCTCACGGTATGACCACCCTTACCTGGGACCGTCACAAAGGCCACGGCTTTAGTTACGATGTCGTAAGGAAAGGATACAACTTTCGGCTAGATGAAATACGGGCCGCCCTGGGTATCGTGCAATTGCGACGGCTTTCAGAAATGAACGCCCGTCGTCGACAGTTATCCAGTCAATATGTGGAACGCTTGCAGCACCTGGCAGCCTTAGAAATTCCTTTTCTGGAGTCTCCCGGAGAATCGGTTCATCATCTTTTCCCCATCCTGCTGAAGGACGCAGATCAACGCGCCACTTTCATGGCAACCATGGCGAAGCAAGGGATACAGACCAGCATCCATTACCCCCCGGTGCAAAATTTTTCCTTTTATAAACAACTCTGGCCCGCCGGCTACGACCACAAATTGCCTTGGACGACGAATGTTGCCGGGCGTGAGGTCACTTTGCCTCTGTTCCCTTCGATGAACTTGAACCAGCTTGAAGATGTGACAGGAGCCGTAAAAGAATTCTTTTCGGAACGTTAGGGGGTTGGTTTTTTTGCCAAGCCTGCGGTTTTTTATTCAGCGGCCCCCCTGGCTGCCGCCTTTGCTTTAAGGATGAGAGCTACCTGACATACCATTTTCGAAAATCGTAGAAATGAGGCGGCAGATGCCCAGGAGCAGGCCGGACTTCGCAGCTTTAAGAGGGTAACCCAGCGTTTGAGGTTCACCACCAAAGCCACCAGTTTCGTCAATCTTTGCTGTTCCTGGCAAAGTGCAGCATACCCGCTGTCTTAGATAACAAACTATTGCGAGGCAGGCATCGTTTCAATAAATCAATGACCTTGCAGAAGGTATCATTCATAAAGAATTGTAACTTGGGATGAAGTGCTATTCTTTGGCGCACTGGATGGGCTATATACCCCATTCGGAATTTGAATTCATCCACGGTACAGGGAGCGTCAAGAGATTGTAGGCTGTATAGGATAGACCTTATATTGGGACGGTCAATAAAATTTTTTGTCACTATGTAACAGAGAGCGTTATTGATCCGTTTCGGTAAGAACTCACTCAGACAATATTGATAAAGCAGATAACACCAATCTTCCATTTGAAAAGTAAGCAAGAAGCCAGTTAAAACATTACCAACCAAGGCTCCCCAGGCCTCAAAGCCAGGCAGATCATAGGCTGAAGAGCAGATATTCTTCCAGTTTTCTTCCCTAGAATTAAGGTGCCTTTTCTGGCGAACCGCCGTAGCTTTTATTAAAGGCTCGCCTTCTTCAGCTAACTGAGAGACCGGGATTTGTTCAACCCGGCAATTTTTTTGTCCCTTACGGATATTTTGTCTAGTTCGTTGATCTAACATGCTTATATCATAATTTACCTGATTGTATATCGCATGATAACTTGTGCAGCCCTGGTTGTTTACTAAGGGCGTTGAGTAACGCAGGGCTATGACCTTTCCTCTTTTGAACAAATCAGTGATTTCTTTGTCGGAGGGGTTTATTAAATAATGATAAGGAAAGGCCTGGTACACACCTGGACCAAAATTTACCCAATAGCTGCTCTCGGTTTGGAGCACCTTATGACCTTGGCGTCTAAACCATTCGGCAAAGATTTCTGCATTCATAATAGTATCCTATCCTTTTTATTGTGAGGTGGTTTGTCGACCTTCCCGATGGCGGTAATAATGCAGGATTGTTTCTGATAGCTCTTCCCCCTGGGCCGGAGGCATAACCCGCCCGCATCTGGATTCGTGTACCAACCTGGCAGTGTAGCGTTGGCAAGGCCTGCGCCAACGATGAGAAACAGGATGTTCAAATAGGAAGCAACTTGCTGAGCTCCAGAGCATTTTTAGCTCATTGAGTGAGATCATCCTGGCGGTCCTTTGACTCCATCTGGTATGATTTCTTCATAGCGATTCTTCTTTCGCTCTGATTACACCAACCGATTCTACCCGCCTGCACATTTTGAAGGTTCAACTACAAACGGGAAGACTCGAAGACATCAGATTAGAGTCCCACATCTATTTTTGTCATTTTGTCATTGGGGTAATTCTGAAGCATTTACTCTTTCAGATCTTCTGCACCAAAATTTGCCAATCTGATGCGATCCTTTTCCCCAGGAACTTCTTCGACATAGGCATATTTATTTCCCCAAACCTCTTGAATTTAAACCAATGGCCGCTTTTGCTACGATAGTAGGGTAAGACTTCCGGATCCCACTGGGGCGGCAGGTCGTTAAGGAGCTCTTCCTTGCAGAAAAGTTTAGCCCGGGCCTGACTCCACTCGGCTTTAGTCCTACTTACCGGGAGTAATACTCATAGGCCCCAATATCCGGCAGCCCTACAATAGAACGGCCTGTATAGTCCTGCGTCAGCCCCACGTTCACCCCGGCGTTGATGCAGGGGGAATCGGGTTGAAGTTGGAAGTCGCCGCTGGCGGGGTTGACCATGAGGGGGTCGGTTTTAACTGCCGCGGCTTCAAATGTTTGAATGTTTAAAGAATTATAGGCAGCTCCGCCAAAATAAACCAATTTTCCACTGGCCTTATAATAACAGTTATTTGAATGGGATAGATTGGGACTACCACCACCACCTGCGTATATGGCGTAACCTTGATTTAATGCGAATATGTTATTATGTATTTCCCAGCCAGGATTACTAGAACCAAATAACATGCTGGTTCCAGAGCAACCATAAACCGTGTTGTTGTAGAGCTTGCACCCGCTATTGGAGTTATCAAAGACCATTGTGTATTGGGTGTTGTTATTGTGGAATATGTTATAATACACTTCATTGTTATTGGCAGTATTGGCTACCGGTGCGGCTGCGCCAAAGGCCTCAATTCCAGAGTTATTATAAAAATTATTTCTATAAAATTTATTGCCATTACACGGACCATATTTTACTTTATCATCCCCATAATATAGCAAGGCAGCGCCGCCATTATCGTTTATTTCATTCAAGTAAAATTCACAATTAAAACAACTTGCCACAGCTATACCATAGGTTTCTCCTATAGTCTTTGTATTGTGATGCGTATGATTCCCGTAAATGGATGAATTATCCAGAAAATGGACATATATGCCACAGCTATTATTGCTGCACTCATTATCATGTATAGACACCTTGGTCTGGCGCATTGTAGTGCCAGTGTCACTATAAAAGAGAATTCCGTTTTTGACATTATCATGGCAGTAACATCTTTTAACCTCATGGTTTGCCGACTCTCCTGGAGTGGAGGTAGCCAAATAAAAAAATATGCCATCAATATTATAACTTGCCTCACAGCCATCAACTACGCAGTTTTTTGAATTCTCAATAAAGATTCCACGGTCATTATTCTTCGTTATCGTACAGTTTTGTATTGTGCAAAAATCATTGCCCCCGGTAGGCCAATTCCCCCCACCAAAAGCGGTGTTTGACATTTTTAGGGTGAGGTTTTCTTTGGTCAGATACCTGCCTTCAACAAGAATGCAATAATTCCGTTGCCCTATCTCAACATTTCCGGAGGGGTCCGTAGTAGCATAGACCCACAGCGTATGCGACTCCCAGTACCAATCTCCCTCCGATGCCAGGGCCGCTTGGCTTGCCCGCAAGGTGCCTAGGGTGCCGTTCAGGGTGAATATCTTAGGCTGAACGGTAACACCGGTCTTTCTCCACAGGTTACTGGAAACTAAAGAAAATCCAGTAACATTGTTTGCTCCGGTGATTGTCGGAGCAACCCCATTCCCATACGCTCCGAAGGTAATCGGGTTACCGCTGCTCCCCGAACTCGACACGTTTAACTGCTCTCGCCAGATTCCGCCCCGCTTGAACAAGATGGAATCGCCGGGGGAGAACGTCTGGGCGTTGATGTGGGCGATGGTCTGCCAGGGGCTGGAGGTGCTGGTGCCATTGTTGGAGTCGGAACCGGAATTGGAAACATAGTAATTAGCCGCATACCCGTTGACTACCAACCCCCCGCACAAGCAGGCGAGGGCCAGAGCAAAAAATACGAGGCTATAGCACAAAGGTTTTTTCAATTGAGTAGGTCTCAAATACTTTTTTGAAGGTATCCGCTTCACTCAAATTTGCCCATTTACCCAGGTTATTCAGGTCATAAGAAGGATTATCGTAGACAGCATGATAGCTGAAGCGGCCCACCAGCGCGTCCAAAACTGTGGAATACCTGAGACCAAGACAAGTTCGATGATTTCCTGCAATTCCGCCTCTGCTGGCTGAATGAGCCAGTGATAAGGGAAAGCCTGATATACCCGCTTGCCCAGATTCACCCAATAGCTGCCCTAAGTGCGTGCCACCTTATATCCCGCCTCCTGAACCATTCAGCGAAAATTTCGGCGTTCATGAAAAGATGTTCATCTAAATGTCAGGCATCATGGTTTTATCCCCACGCCGAAAGGCCAACGCACCCACCAGATCTACATACCGTTTGAGGACAACCTCTTTCTCCAAGTGCTTCAGGAAATACCGCCGGCCATGCAGGCCCGCTAGTTTGCGGGCACCGCGCGGTCAACGGTCTCGCCGCCGCCATATAAACCAGTATACTTTGCTAGGCACCGAGGTATTCCCCCGCCCGGAGGCCAGGGTTACCAGGGAGACATTGACACAGGCCTGAACTTCGCTCAAACGCCCCCGGGGTTGAAAGGGCAAAAACCGGAGGTTTTGCAGGCCGCGTTCCGACATCGTTGGGGCATAAGATTGCCAAAAGGTAAAAGCGTCGGCTCCCTGTCAACCTGAATCAGATTTGATTTACTTGATAGAGCCGTTCCAGGAGCCCAACGACCTTTGGAACACAGGAATTCCGGGTAAAATGCTCCTCTGCATAGCTGCGAGCCTTTACCCCCATGCGCGCCAGATCTTCTGGTCTCTCCATCAGCCTCTCAAATTCAGCAGCCATTGCTCCAGGGTCTTCTGGTTCCACGATAACGCCACATTGAGCCTCTCGGAGAATCATGGCAGTGTCTGAACCATCTTCCACCCCACCGAGGATAGGCCGCCCCGAGAGCATATAGGCGATTAGCTTTGACGGAACTGAGCTGAAGCTGCCTGACCGGCGAGTCGGTAACACCAGTACATCAGCTGCTTCTTGCACTTCTGAGACCTGTTCCAGTCGTAGGGGGTAAAAAAATTGGACATTGGTGAGATTATATTGATGGGCCAGGTCCTCACAGTCAGATCGATGGCTGCCATCACCCGCAATTATTAGCATTATTTTTTCGAAATTTCTGCTTTGTTCCCTTAAAACGGCCATGCTTTCTATGATGGTTTCCACATCCGCCACTGCTCCAACATTTCCCGCATACAAAATAACGAACTTCTCCTCTGAGATACTATTCCCTTTTCGGAAATTGCCATAACGTGGGCCGACTTTGATCACATCTCCATCCATCCAGTTATAAACAATATGAACCTTATGGTCGGGGACTCCGCGGGCATATTTATAAAAATTACTAAAGTTCTCCGAAATGGTGATCAATCCTGCGGCACTACAGGCAATACGGCTATCCAGATATCTTAAGATGCGTGTTATCATGCCTCGATCAGCAAGCATGCCAAGATTAACGGCAGTCTCCGGATAGATATCTTGGATATTTAACACCAAAGGAAGACCGCTCCAGGCGCAAAGAGCAGAGATGAGGCCTGAGGACACGAAGGGCCAGGTATTCGCATAGACGATGTCGGCTTTGATGTTCAAAGAATTAAGGATTGAGCTCACTCCGAATGAGAAATTTTCGATGTATCCTGTGGTCTTGCCGGCTAAAGTCGAAAAACACCGGATTACCTTATATCCGCCACAATGTTCTACGGTCCGAAATCGGTGGCAGTAACCGTTATATAATCTGCCTGCAGGTCTGCTGGGAAAGGCCGTTATCACCGTGACCTGATGGCCCGATTGAACCAATCCCTCGGCCAGGTGTTGATTGGTCAAGGCACAAGTGACTGGCTCCGGTGGAAATCGCGGACTGATAATTAAGACATGCATGATGTTTTATTTCCTTAGATTATTGTATTGTGTGCGGACTATACCTTCCAGAATGTCCTGAATTGAATATGTTAACGTCCAATTAGGATAATGGCTTTTTAGTTTTTCCAAGTTACTTATATAACAAATATGATCTCCGATACGCGCCTTATCTGAATAACGATAATCAATCTTAGCGCCAGTTAAACCTTCTATGGCGGCAATGGCTTCCAGAACCGAAATGCTGTTTTCCCTGCCGCCTCCCAAATTATATACCTCCCCTGGGCGGGGAACGGCGGCAAAGGCTTCACAGGCCTTGATCACATCATAGCTATGAATATTGTCCCGCACCTGTTTTCCCTTATAGCCAAAGATAGTGTAGGTCCCTTGAGTTAAGGCCACTCTGACCAAGTAAGATAAGAAACCATGCAGTTCCACCCCGGAGTGAGCCGGACCAGTTAAACATCCACCCCGGAATATGCCGACTTTTAAGCCAAAATAGCGCCCGTACTCCTGGGCCAGGATGTCGCCTGCCGTCTTGGAGGCGCCGAACAGAGAATGGAGACAGCGGTCAATGCGGCAATTTTCACTAATGCCGCCAAAATCTTCCGGGTTGGCATAGTCATAGCGGGTCTTCAACTCCACCAACGGGACCTCGTTAGGGGCATCACCATACACCTTGTTGGTGCTCATATGGATAAACACTGCCTCGGGATTATACTGCCGGGTAGCCTCCAGCAAATTGAGCGTCCCCAAGGCATTGACCTCGAAATCAAGGAGGGGGATCTGGCTTGCCTTATCATGTGATGGTTGCGCGGCACAATGTATGACCAGTTGGAAGCAAACTTCCTTGAAAAAATTGAAGACGCGTTCCCGATCGCGAATGTCAAGGTTTACAGGAGTAAACTTTTTCGTCACACTTTTTAGGCGCTCCAGGTTCCAGGTAGTATCACCTTGAGGACCGAAGAATAGGTACCGCATATTATTATCAATCCCATATACCTTATTCCCCAAACTGTCATAATATTCCACTGCTTCGGACCCAATCAATCCGCTGCTGCCAGTAACCAGGACATTCATCAATCGACCTCCAGGTTATTTAGTTTTGCGCTTAAAAGTACGCCTGAACTCAGTTGACTTGCTTATGATCTGCACAAATAGAGCCATCCATTAGATTGATGCCGCTGTAATGCTCCCCTAAAGTCGAGACATTTTTAAGGTCGGTTTTGTGTAGTAT
>CAZNSC010000107.1:0-10851 GCA_964575695.1 uncultured Dehalococcoidales bacterium | reverse complement strand
ACTCAGGACTTGAGTACATACGCAGCATTGAGATACAGAAACTTTCGAGAGACCTAGCCATCTCAGAGGAGTTTCCTTTTCATCACTTTTTCGTAGATCGAAATGATGTACTTTTTCGCTTCCAGGCTCATACCTTCTGGCGGCTGACGTGTGCCCATCTTGAATTCCGGGTCCTCTACCGCATAGGCGAAGGCTCGGTTTATTCGCTCCTCTTCTGACACTTTTGTCTCGGGCTCATCAAGATATCCTGCTGCTTCAAGAAGCTCTTTTACCGTAATCTTATACACCGGGGCGAGCTTTCTTAGAATATCGGGGCTTGGAGGTGGCCTGTCGCCGCGTTCGATTTGGGCTATATAAGCGTTGGAGACACTGCTTTCCCGCTCAACCTCTCTCAAAGACAACCTCTGTTTCTCTCGGAGGCTTTTCAGGTACTCGCTGAAGTTACGCTCCATATGTTCCCCCTTTCTCTAATTCCCTATATTATAACATGTAATGCTAATAATTGCAAGCACTTTCTTTGGCATTTGTGAGAATTTTGCTTGACAATTGAGAACCCTCGGCATTATAATATTACCATGAAAAACGCTATCGAAAAGGAACTCGAGGACCTTTTCAAGAATGACGGCAAGTTCATAGAGATCTGCCAGCAATTTCGTTGGGGAAAGATAGAAATAGCCGTGAAAGACGGTAAACCGGTAATGATATCGGTAAGGCGGGATATTAAACTTGATTAGATAATTTTGAGCCGAATCGACGAACGATAGGCGCTTTAGGCTGATTGCCCGAAGCGCCTTTATTTTTGGTTGGATATGAATACTATAGCACATACTAAAGTTTATGCAATGCCAAAGGTCAGTCTTAACCGTAGCACAATTCAAATGGCCATGGTTAGAAGAAACATGTCGCAGAATATGCTGGCGATGCGTATGGGTATTAGTAGCGGTTATATCTCTCAGCTCATGCGCGGGACCAGGCATGCATCTCCAGAAGTGCGGCGGAAATTATTAGAAATGTTTATCCCATTAACTTTTGACGACCTTTTCACTATCGAGGAAGGTGACAATGGTGACCGAAGCAAAGCCGAATCAGCGTGAAGTCGGTCTGAGAATACTGGCTAGGATGATTGTCCGGGCCTACCTGGGCGAGATAGACCGTGGGGAGGCAGGCCCGGAAGTGTATCAAGAAAAGGAAATGGAGGTTAAGTATGCCAATAAAAGGTGTAACCGAGGTTGTGAGGCTTCCCAGACTGGGAAAGATAAGACTGGGAATAAAGAAAGAGACAGATGACGGGATACCTTATCCATCCCCCACCGATTACTTCGTGTGTCCCAAAGAGGTAAAAAAGGTCTTTGGAGAAAGGCCCAGGGCACTTCGTATTATGTTTCCCACTGAGGATGAAACCCAGTGGGCCAGCCAATACCTGAGGAGCTACTCAGCATCACGAGGACTTATCTGCCGCGGTGACAGTGAGACGGCCGTGGCCAGGGTAGATATCCATACCGGCGAGATTGCGAGCAAGGAATCCGAAGCAACCGAGCTCCGGGAAATCACCTGCAATCCGACCAAGTGCGCCTATCACCAGGACGACCGGTGCCGCCGGGTCATGAACCTCCAGTTCCTGCTGCCCGACTGCCCCGGTTTCGGCGTCTATCAGCTTGATACCAGCTCTTTCTATTCCATCGTCAACGTAAACTCCAGCCTTGAGCTTATCAGGGGAATTTGCGGTCGGCTTTCGATGATACCTCTATCACTCAGACTGGTTGAGCAGGAGGTGCAGCCTGAGGGCAAGAAGAAAATAGTCCGAGTGCTGAGCCTTATTGCTCCTTATTCCTTTGTCGAAATCCAGAGGTATGCCCGGATACCGCCGGGACAAGTACTACTTCTGCCGGTGTCGGACAGCGAGGCCCCCGACGACCTCTTTCCCGACGAAGTGCTTGAACCCAAAGAACCGGTAAAACATGTTACCGGCTCTGATAAGGCACTAATTGATCTGTGGGACAGGGTGAAAAGTAAAGTCTGGCAGCTTGATGTCCGGGACTCTCAGATAGCCGACTGGTTCCGGCGAAACTATCGTCTGGAAGTGCGGTTGAGCGATTTCGATCTGCTCACGCCACCGGCCCAGGTTACCGCCGAACCCCTTGAGCGCTTCCTGAAGACGCTGGAACGACAGGCCGACCACACTTAGTTAGCTAAAAGGTTTATCCAGAAATAAGGAGCAACATGGTTGATCCCGTCTTTTCAGAGGTTATTCCGAAGCTCCTGACCGACCACTATCGCCTTCTCAGCGAAGGGAGCGGCCTCGGCCCGGAGGTGATCAGGGAAAGGGGATACCGTAGCATCTTGGGAAAGTCAGGGCTGGAGAAGCTTGGATTCACATCCGCCCAGCAACGTGCTCCGGGTATCCTCATTCCACTCCGGTCCGTGGATGGAAAAGAGGCGGGATTCCAGTTTCGCCCAGACCACCCCCGGACGAGCAGCCGTGGCAGACCGGTCAAGTATGAGTCTCCGGCAGGCTCCTCGAACAGGCTCGATTGCCCGCCCCGTTGTCAGAAGACACTGGGAAACCCCCAGATTCCTCTATGGATTACGGAAGGCTCGAAAAAGGCCGATGCGCTGGCTTCCAGGGGAGCTTGCGCTATCTCCATCACCGGGGTGTGGGGCTTTAAAGGCAAGAACGAGTTCGGCGGTATCACATTTCTTGCGGACTGGGACTATGTCGCTCTTCGAAGTCGCACCGTCTATCTCGCCTTCGACTCCGACATCATATCTAAGGAACTCGTAAGGAAGGCCCTGGAACATATTGGCGAGCATCTCAAGCGCAAAGGGGCGACGGTTCATGTAATACAGCTTCCCCAGCTTGAAGGGCAAAGCAAGACGGGCATCGATGACTACCTGCTTCGTTACAACCTACAGGATGCCGAGAGGCTGGCAAGCAGCTTCAAGCCTGAGGAAAAAGAAGGGCGAGAGCGCTATGTTTCTGGCTTTGTTCTTCCCGACGGCACGATTGGTGAGATGGTGGTTACTGATGACGAGCGTTTCTTTATTGTCGGCTTTAACGGCTCGGTGAGAAAAGCCTATCAGCACGACACGGCGAAGGTTACCTATCTTCCCACCCGTGACCCTTTGGTGGGAGAGGTAGTCCATTTTGCCTCCACGGCTGTCCCTTATGAATCGCAGACGCTTATCTTCCAAGAAATCACCAGCTTTATCCGCCGCTACCTCGAGCTGCCGGCAGACTTCGAAGAGATCGCCTCTCTTTATGTGCTGCTGACTTGGGTTTACGAGTTTGCCCCTTCTATCCCATATCTTCGCGTCATCGGCGACTGGGGGACCGGCAAGACCAGGTTTCTGCAGGTAGTAGGCGCCGTTTGCTTTCGCCCCATATTCGCTTCCGGAGCCACTACTCCGGCGCCGATATTCCGCATTCTAGAGCAGTTCCGAGGGACGCTTGTGCTGGACGAAGCCGACTTTAAGGACTCCTCGTCCTGGATGGAGATGGTCAAGCTCTTGAACAACGGCTACCGCCCGGGTATGCCGGTGCTGCGTGCCGATAAGGAGAACGGCAAGTGGTATCCCCGCAGCTACCAAGTTTTTGGTCCCAAGCTCATCGCCACCCGTTTCCCTTTCAAGGATGAGGCACTGGAGAGCCGGTGCCTGACCTCTGAAATGATGCCCCTTACCCGTGACGATATCCCCAGAGTGCTCCCGCCAGCTTTCGATGCTGAGGTGGCAGACTTACGGGCGAAGCTGCTCACCTTCAGGCTGGCCAACCTGACTAGGCTCAAGGGCAAGACCTTCGGCAACGAGCTTCTTGAGCCGAATCTTCAGCCCCGCCTCCAGGAGATACTCATACCGCTTAAATCCATGCTCAACGGCGACCGGTCGATGGTTGAAGCCTTGGCTGGATTCGTACACCGCCTTCAGGAAAGACTTTTCTCCAGGAGACGGGAGGGCCAGGCAGGGAGAGTACTGGCCGCAATGATCGAGCTCCATAAAGAGCAAGCGGAGGAACTCACAAGCAGGAACATTGCCGACAAAGCCAACCAGATGGATGAAGAGGCTCAGTCGCTCACCTCGGAGAAGGTAGGCTGGCTGACAAGGCGGCTTGGCCTCGAAAAAACGAGGGTGGCGGGCTCCGGTCGCCGCATTATTTGTTGGAACGATGAAAAGATGAGGCAGCTGGCTGCTTTACATGGTTTGGATGTAAAAGAGTCCTTATCTCAGGGAATACCGTCACAACCGTCACTCCTGTCACAGCCAGATGTGGGGCCAGCTTGTGACGGTGTTGGTGACGGTTTCAACGGTGACGAAAAACCGTCACAGGGTTCTGAAGCTAACTGTGACGGTTGTGACAGTAATGAGGGTTTTCTGGCAGATACGGAAGAGAAACTCGGTATGAGTATTGGTAAGGCGATCACTATGTGGATAGAGGAGGGCAAGCCGGTTATTTACCTCGGCCCCGGTGAGAACTGCTTCAACTTGGAGAAGCTGCTCAGACGCCGTGATATCAATGATCGCCATCTTGCCGCCGTAAGGAACTGGCTGGATCAGCAGCGTAGAAATAGGAGTCTCCAATGAAGAGAATAACCCTGTACGAGTGTGCACATGCCCGGGTAAACGGCGACCGTATCGGTTGCCATAAGGGATATCGGTTATCATCCAGGACCGAGGATGGCAGTATTGAGGTTAAGCGACTGGCCAGGGGCGAAGCACTTGCGCTGGCTCCCTGCCAGAAATGCCCCGACTTCGATTGTGTAGGGCCTCCGGTACCGCCGGAAGAACGGGGCTGGCTTAGAAAGAAGGGGGCAAGATGGTAGCGTGGCTGGAAAAACTGTACGAGAAGATATGGCGAAAGGTTGGCAGCAGGCCGTGGACAGAGATTATTCGCGATGAGCAGAGAAGGTCGCCGCTGGTCTTCCTTCTTATTTTCATCGGTCTGGGCATCCTGCTTGGCAAGCTGTCCGGAAAATACTGGTGGCAGATAATCATCGGATTCTTGCTGGGGATATTCTACGGACATTTCTGGTGGTAATAGAGATGGAAGACGACATTCTAAGACTGCTGCGTAAACAGGACCGGGTCATGAAGGTCATTTGCGAGGAAGTGCTGGGCTGGATGGATGCATTGCTGCGGAATGCCTTCGACCCCGATACTTTTCTCCGCTTTATAACGGGTATGGGGGTTGACCTCTCCCAGATACCGAACCTGGTCGGTCAACCGGGAGGTTTTGAGCCTTACCGGGTACTCGGATTGGAAAAGACCGCGACGGATAATGAAGTAAAGAAGCGGTACCGTGAGTTGCTGGTCAAGCTTCATCCGGACACCGCCGGTGTGAAAGGCACCGACTTTCTCCTGCAGATGATGATCGCCGCCTATCGGCAAATAGAGAAAGAAAGGGGGTGGAACAATTGAAAGGAGTTGACTTGGAACTACTTGCTGAGTTGGCTAAGTTTGAAGACTCGGTGGATTTGGAAAAGGAATTCAAGATCGGCTGGTCATGGCGGCACGTACGCATCTGGCCGGCCACTCTAAGCCGTCTTTTTAAGGATGGCTACCTGGAAAACGTCTTCCGCTCCAACTCCTATACCGGCTACCGCCTCAGTGAGCTTGGGAAGAAGCTGGCGGCCGATAAAGAGTCCGAAGAAACCAGCCAAACCAATGACGAGCCAATTCCTGCCGATGGTCTTTTCGCAGACATCATCGGCCACGACGAGGTAAAAGAGCTTTTACTGGCCTGCCTGCTGGCGGAGAGGCCTGTACACGTGCTGCTGGCCGGACCGCCCGCCTTGGCCAAGAGCATGTTTCTCTGGGACATCGAACAGGCGGCCGGAGAAAGAGCCATCTGGCTGGTTGGTTCAGCTACCTCTAAGGCCGGACTGTGGGATGTGGTTGCAGAAAAACAGCCACAAATCATCCTCATCGACGAGTTGGACAAGATGAATGCCGTCGATACCGCCGCCTTGCTCTCCATGATGGAGGGTGGTCGGCTGGTGAGAGCCAAGAGGGGCAGGGAGCTAAACCTGTCCAACCAATTAAGAGTGGTGGCTGCTAGCAACCGCCTGAACGTACTTTCGCCTGAGATCAGGTCTCGTTTTGCCATCCGTAAGCTGTCTGCCTACAGCCGCTCCGACTATCTGACCGTGGTCAAAGGCGTGCTGGCCAGGCGTGAAGGGCTTGACCAGGAGCTGGCTGACGAAGTCGCCCGCCGACTCGACGGCCTCAGCCAAGATGTTAGGGACGCCATCCGTGTAGCCAGACTGGCGCCGCAGCTCGGAATAGACAAGGCTATCAAATTATTAATTGGAGGTGATTCTGATGAAAAGTGAAACAGAAGTCAGGCAGAAACTGGAATGCTACGAACAGATGCTGGCTGGCATGGAAGCCGGAAAGGAACTCGGCAATCCGGACATATTCCTGACGTTCAGCCGGCATTTCCCCGGAGAGGTAATGGAACTGCTGGGTTCCGCTTCTCGGGCGGAGATGCTGATCCAGAGGATGCCGCCGGAGGACCGGCCCTGGGTCAGGCAGTGGTTCAGTTCGCTGGCCGCCTTTGCCCGGCAGGTGCTGGAAACCAGGATAGGCATCCTCGGTTGGGTTCTGGCGAAGGAGGCGGATGGTGGCGGAGTGACCGGCGGGAAAGGAATTTAGCTATGATTTTAGGGTCTTCAGCGTGGCCGAAAACCAACCAGTTAGCTTCAGGCGGCGTTGCCACGCTCAGACCAGTTTAGGAGTAACGGTCAGACCACGTAGAAACCACCTTAGCTTTAATGGTCGGGAAGGAGGAAAGATGGACGACCAGTTTACAGAGGACGTAAAGGCACTGAAGGAGAAAGGGCTGTCGGAGCGTAAGATTGCGGCCGAGCTTAAGGTCAGCCGGAGCAAGGTTCATGATAAGCTGCAAAAGCTCCAGCAGGCGGAGGCCGTCGGGGCTCTTCTGCCTGAAGATAAGATGCGCTCAATCATCAGGGAAGAGCTGAAGCTGGCCCATGACTCGGAAGAGGAAGAGTCTAAAGAAAAGGAAAAGCTCGACGGGCAGTTTCCGGTGGTACGCAAGATGGGCGGCGGCATGGAGGCCATCGCCCCTGAGGCGGTACTACGCCAGTACATGGGCGGCAGCACACCGGAGGAACAGCTCGAGCTGCGGGCGATCATGAAGTTCCGGGCGGCCATGCTTATGGTCATGGACCTGGTCAACATCCAGAAGGGC
The DNA here is from genome assembly GCA_964575695.1 of uncultured Dehalococcoidales bacterium. Classification (GTDB taxonomy): domain Bacteria; phylum Chloroflexota; class Dehalococcoidia; order Dehalococcoidales; family W111; genus CAZNSC01. Next base: position 3,644 of record CAZNSC010000107.1, on the reverse strand, counting down.
TCCGCCGAGGCTGATGCTAAACGGCTGATGCCGATCTTGAGCCTGATGAAGGAGACCAGGGAGGAGCAGGACGCCGCCGCGGCCAGGGCCAAGGCCTCCAGCGAAGAAATCGCCGACCGGGCCGCCCACGAGACGGCAGGCAGCCTGCTGGGCGCGCTTTCCCAGAACAATGCCCAGGTGAGTGGCTCCCTTGAGCAGATCCGCCAGCTTCTGGCAGGGAAGAGCGACGACCCGTTCAGCCGTCTCCTCAACATGATGCAGTCCATGCAGCAGATGGCCCAGATGTTCGGCATGCCGATGCCCGGCATGGTCTCGGGAGCTCCGGGAGGGCAACCTGGCGGCCAGCCGACACCGGAGCCACATCCGATTGAAAGACACAGTATTAATGAATTGGAGGGATAAGATGTTTGATTTCATGCAGATGGCAGGCACACCCCAGTCCCAGGAAATGCTCTTCCGACTGATGAGCCAGCAGATGGGCCAGTCGCCGCCGGACGTGAGAGAATCCATCTCAAAAGTGGAGGTGGTCATCAAGAAGGGAGAGCGCGGGTTTGAGATGCGTATCGGCCGGAGCGACCACGAGAAAGTTGAGGAGATGGTCCTGCAATCTCTCGACAGCTGGATAAACCTGCTAAGCCGCGGCTTCCAGGCAGTCGGCTACCGGGTAAAGATATATGAATAGCTGGATGTCAGGGATATACTGTCTGCTCTTTCTCGGGCTCTGGCGCATGGTCTATGAGGCGGCCAACGCCGGCGCGCCCGCCTCGTCGCCGCCGGTATCACTGGCGCCGCAGACCTACCGGACTGAAGCTCAAACCCAGCTTCAAAAAGAGTGGGCTGTGAGGGCGGTAAAGAAGTATGCCGAGGCCCAGGAGAAGAAGTGGCAGAGGTGGAACGAGGCTATGTTCGAGTCGAGAAGATAGTAGTGGAGACGTTGGTTTGGCTAGAGTATCATCTCTGATTATCTGATGTATTTTAAAAACGATCAGGTATAATTATCGCGACTCGTGAGAAGGTACCACAAGGTAGGTTAACGCAAACTCTAGAAGTGAAGGTCCAGATTGGCGTTTATCCATAAGATTCTCAAGACCAAACTCTCTTGCTAATGCTTTTTCGAGAAGGGTTCTGACAGCGTTTACCTGTTGAAGAGTCACACTTCGCACACGACCGTGCAGAAGCTCACTTCTGAGACGATTAAATCTGGAAAATTCTCTACTTTCTCGAGTCTCTTGTCCAAACCGCATTTTCCAGTAGGCATTAAACTTCATTGATAAAGGAAAATCAGCCATACGGCCTAGCACTATCTGCTTCAGTCCAACATCAATAGCTGGTTTTGCTTTTTCGAAGTATTCACTCACTTTGGTATACTCTTTCCTAACCGGTTTTGGATCTATGCTGGCGAAATAACCGCTGGAAAGAGCTTCAAGACCTACGAAATAAGAAATGAATGCATCAACTGGTGATTCACTACTAAGGCCAGCAGCATACCAACGCAATGCCATACTAGTAGGGGTACAAATCGCCAGATCATGAAGCCCCGCTAATGCCTTATCGGCCGAAATAGCATAATTTTTATCAATAGACACATCGAGAAGATGTCTTACAGGAACAGGGATATCTCCTTGCTCACCGGTTGCACTGCTAAAATAGAAATCTGCGAAGATTGCTTTTCCTAGAATCTGTTCACCAAAACATAGAGCAAGGAGTCCAATGACTGACTCGACTTGACTCTTGGCTGATTCTTTTGCCTGCTCATCGTTGTTTCCCTGAACAGTTACGAGCACCTCCACAATATCACCATCGGCTTCAACTTCCTTAATATTACCCTCTACCGAAAAAGTGCCTTCAGTTGTAGGTTCAGCATGCTGAAACCCAGATATTTCATGCCCTTTAATGCCGCCTTTCCAAAATCTGATTCGTGCTCTGTGCCCTATAATTATAAAAGGTTCATGCCACGTTGCTCTTTGTGGCTGAAATGCCAAGCGATATGAGACGCCATAATCTCTTCCCAAGCTGAATCGCTCCGGTGAACCATAGAATCCTGAGCGATTTGGCCAGATAAAGGTCTTGCCGTTACGTTCCCAACGTACTGCCTTCAGAACTGGCGTTTTAGTTGGATCTTCGCCACGCTTCAAACCTATGCGTAATTGAAGATAGGGTTTTGCCAAGGAAAGCACTTTGGCACCTGCTGGATTCACGTACGGACCGGTCCAATCAGCTTCCTCTGAGGGCTGATCGGAAGTCCTAGTCCAAAGTTCGACTGTACATCCTTCTGGTAAGTCTGCGTCGAAATCTATGAAACCCCTTAAATATTCTTCTTCAGTTAAAATCAAATCGCAAAATCCTCCAGAACCAATTATAACCTGTGTTTGAACCATTCACAAAATAATAATTTAATACTGTCGATTCTCTCTCAGTCTATGTCGAAGGACGGCCTTATTTGAAGCTAAATGACCGCCGGACTATTGACAACGGGAAGACGAAGCTATAATCTTGAATCGTAAGCCCTGAGAGCTTGGATGAAAACTGCTCTCAGGGCTTTTTTCATCAGCGGCTCTCGGGGTTACAAGAAAAGGGGTTAGCAATCTGGACCGGGAAGGTTCAGGCTAACCCCTTTTCCTTTTCGGCCAGGTTGCTTCACCCCTTTGGATCCGGCCGCGACCGGGTAAAGACTATTAAGGAGGTGCCCATATGGGTAAGTACGCAAGCTGGTCTGAACTGGAGAGGTATGTTCCCATCACCTACGCCGAGAAAGCCACCCCCGAGGCCTATCGCACCGGCATGAACGGCATTGCCCCCAACGGGATGAAGGTCAAGGAAGGCCGCGTCAACCACTACCGCGACGGTGTCGACGGGAAGGGTGAAGAGGTGGTCGCCGGCTACAAGCGCGCCATGTTTGAATAGCGTCCTCACCGCTTGATGTCGTCTTGAGGGTACCGCCTTTAACCGGTTTATCGCCGTCGCGGCGGCGATAAATCGAATTCCCACCCGGGAGTGACATCGGGCATAAGTAGAAGGAAGCTTCAGGCAAAGACGAACGAGGAGGTAAGCATGTTCAAAGCACAGCAGGTAACCGGGCCGGTAGCGCCAGGGCAGTACGGAGCCATGCAGGTAAGCGGCCCCTCGGCCTATTACCCCACGCAGACGACAGACCCGACATCCGGGATGTTCACTGCCATGATGCCTATGATCATGATGGTGATGATGTTTGCCATCATGGCGCCGATGCTTAAGGGCGTTACCGCGACCGCAAAGGATTGATGCATCCGCATCACGGGTAAACAACATTTTGAGGAGGTAATCAACAATGTTTGGAACACAGCAATTCGCCGGGCAGCAGGTCCGGCCCCAGCAGTACCAGTACGGGACGGTGTCGGGCTACTACCCGACGCAGACGAGCGACTGGACGAGCATGTTCAGCGCCATGATGCCGATGATCATGATGGTCATGATGATGGCGATCATGATGCCCATGCTGAAGGGCGTTACCGGCAGCAGCAAGTCCTAGCCGGAGGTGAAAATCTATAAGGAGGTTAAAGAGATGGTAAACAAAATGATTCCGCAGCAGTACGCGGGCTATCCTGGTACACGGCCTCCCAAGGGATGGGTGCCTCCGCTGGACCAGTGGCTGAGTCTCCTGGGCG
>CAZNSC010000106.1:0-11003 GCA_964575695.1 uncultured Dehalococcoidales bacterium | reverse complement strand
TCAGGCCGGTGCCCGAGCTGGCGGGTCATCGGACGCCGATAAAGAACCTGTATGCCACCGGCGCCGGCTGGCACCCTTGGGCCGCCGCTACTTGCTGGCAGGGGTATAATTGCTACAAGGTCATTGCCGAGGATTTTGGGCTGAGGAAACCGTGGGCAGAGAAAGGAAACCCCTGGTAACAGGCTCGGCTGAAGACGGGCATGGGGTGGCGGTTAGTGTCGAGGCATGGTCTAACGCATGACCTCGCCGCCGTCCACTGAGATGACCTGCCCGGTGATAAAGTCTGAGTCCTCGGAAGCCAGGAAAACAGCGGTGCCGACCAGATCCTCGGGATATTCCTGGCGCCGGAAACACCGTGTCCGAATCATTGCTTCGTCTGCCTCAGGGGTTCTTCCCGGCATCTCCAGACTGGCTTCACTCAAGGTGTAGCCCGGTGATATGCAGTTGACGTTGATGTTGTAGCGGCCTAGAGCCCGAGATAAGCTCTTGGTCAGGGACATAACCGCTCCCTTGGAGCAGGTATAAGGCAGGATCACGGGTAAGCCGGCGTCCGCAGTGGTAGAGGCGATATTGATAATCTTCCCCTTGCCCTGTGCTTTCATCTGGGGAAACACTGCTTTGGCGCACAGCCAACTGCCCCGCACGTTGACGGCGAACATCCGGTCCCAGTCTTCTATGGCCCAAGCGTCCCAGGGTCTTCCGCCAATACCATAGAAAATGGCGGCATTATTCATCAGAATGTCTATCCTGCCGAATTGGGCTATTGCCTTTTCTGCCATTCCTACCGTGCTGGCTTCGCTGGAAACATCAGTATGAAGGGCCAGTGCTTCGCTACCCTTAGCCTTGATTTCGTCGGCTACCTTTTGGGCATTTTCGAAAATGATATCGGCGGCGACCACCCTGGCACCTTCGTCGGCAAACCTTAATGCATAGGCGCGGCCGATTCCTCGTCCCCCTCCGGTAACAATGGCTACTTTATCCTTTAACTTCATTTCTTTCCCCCTGTGGCCTTTCTAAGATTGGTGTGCCTGAGGTATTACCCGGAGACTGTGCCCTAACTGTCTCCGGGCTTGTCGATTGGTTTCCCGACGAATGATACACTGTTTCGGGTCTCGGCGTCAACAACTCCAGGTCGTTATCGGGAGGAGGCTCGGCATCAATTGTCTGGCCTTTTCTTTGGCCCTTGCTTATATTCAGCACCGCTCTGGCCAATCTGGGGCTTGAGGAGGTACTTTACTCCACTCTGGGGACTGCCGGTGGCAACCACTGTAAGGTCATAAGTGAAGCTGGTAACGGTATCGGCACTAACCTGGAATGATTTTGACAGGTGCAGCTTCTGGCTGGGCAGCTTAACCTCCACTGTTTGCCCGGTTGCTTTTAAGATGCCACGGACATCCGTCACATAGATAAATACCTTGGCGTATTGACCTTCAGGGACATTACCCCTCCAGATTTCCCGGGTCCTGTCTCCGGGCACGAGAGTCAAGTCCACATTCTTTACTTCTGGCTTGAACTCAACCCACCGTTCTGAACCGCCACCCGGTAGAAGACCGATTTTGGAGATGGCTACATCGAGGCTCTCGAAGTCACCGATGGCGTTGACCTCATCGCTTATCAGAAAGACGAAGTTACCTTCAGGGTTGGGCACAGGTGCCGCCGGGTATAGCCGGGGTCTGAGGCCGAAATAACTGGCAACCAGTATCAGGAGCACAGTGGCTACAGTTGCCCAAGCCACCGGCCGGGCAAATACCCTGCTGAACAATGATTGCCTTTCCCGGTGCCTTTGCTCTAGCCTGTCAAGGGCAAGGTTGAAACGCTGCTTGGCCGCCCTCTTGGTACTGGCTGAAGGCACGAATGAGTAAGCACCCTGGGTTTGAAGCATAGCCCGAAGCAGCGGCTCAAGCCGCTCGGCATACTCAGGGTGATCAGCAAGACAGGCTTCGAGACTTTCGCCCCGGTTGATGCGGTCTATGCACTCATCAAGTATTCTGTCAAAGTTCTTATCCATTATCGTGGCTCATCCGCAGAGCGTTCTTCGGTGGCCAGCAGTTTGCGCAACTTCTCTATGGCTGCCCGCTGCATCTCGCGTATGGCGCCATCGCTTTTGTTCAAGATACCCCCCGCCTCCTTGGAGGTCAGCCCGCCAAAGAACCGTAACGCTATTACCTCCCTTTGTTCCGGAGTGAGTTGCTCCATTGCCCTGGCTACCCTCTCCAGCTCGATACTCTTTTCGGCTATGATCCTTGGATCCACCCCGCCCTCTACCGGCACAGTGTCAAGAGGAACTGTCCGGTACTTTGCGGTCTTCCTCCAGTAGTCGACAATAAGATTATGGGCAATCCTGAATAGCCAGGCTTGCATCGGGATGCCACGCTCCTGGTATGATGTTAAGGACTTCAGGGCCTTCAAAAAGACCTCCCCGGCAATGTCCTCGGCGTCGGTTCTACTACCAATGTGTACAAAGGCATAGCGGGCAATCTTGTCATAGTACTCCTCATAGAGGCTGGCAAGTGTCGCCTCGTTATGTTCTCTCGCCCCAGTTTTCCCCTTATCTGCTTCTGCACTCATAGCCGATGACCAGCAACATAAAACTACCTCCCAAGTATACTACAACACGGCCCCCGAAATTTAAGGCGCAGAATAGTACTTTTCCCCTATCGTTGAACGAAATTCTGTCCTCCTCGTCAGTCTGAACCCGGCGGTGTCTTTGAGTTCAACCGAGTTCAACCTTAGGTCAGTATTGACATTAAGGCAAGGGATAGTCTATTCCTCCTGCTCAGAAAGGAGGCGGGCTAAGTGCCGGCCTGCTGTGTGAAGTGCCGTGCTAAAAGGGAAATGGAGGATGCCAAGAGCGTAACCGTGAAGAATGGTAGGCCGGCGACGCAAGGGGTTTGTCCCGTATGTGGGACTAAGATGATTTAGTCATACCCGAATACTGAGTGGGAATGAATTTCGGTGGTTGTGACCAAATCTTGAAGATGTTCAGATTAGGGAAAAGCTAACCTTCGGCTTTGAGGATTACTAGAGAGGCGGAGTGCCATGACCCAGACACCCCGCCTCTATCGGTAGCTTGCCGGCCGTTTGAGTTAAGTGCTATCCTTTTTTGTTGCCTTCTTTGTCCTGCTTTCCAGACTCCTGAGTTTGAGGGAGTCGATGACCAGCGATTCGACCCAAAGTTCGAGCTGAGTAATTAACTCCTTCAGCTCATTAGCGGCTGCCGGGTCACTTTGCCTCACTTGTGCCAGGCGGAGTCTAATCTGCGTGAGCAGCCTGTCTAGCTGCTCATAAGAATTCTCTGTCATGTCTCTCTCATTTTACCATGTCAGTCAAGTGTCCATCAGAAGCCCCGGCAACCGTTAGCCCTGGGCTTTTTGGGGGAGATAAATTGCGAGCCGGGGCATCTCTTCGTCAAACAGCTATTGACACTCACTGAACTCTGTTATAATCTAGTGTTGACGAAATGGTGTAAATGGGATACACTTAAAAATAGGCTATACATAAGATATAATATTGCCCTTGCTCTTCAGAGTGTGGCTATGACGGCTAGGGGATGCCTGTTCCCTTGGTATACCTAAGCAAGTAGCTTGCCTAGTTACACGGCGAGTTGAATTTTCCGTTTTGGGCTTTTATCGGGTGCCAGTGCTTATAACCACTTAGGTGGAGCTAGATTATATTCTGTTCAATGTAACTCGCCGTGTTGAGCCAGGGTTGAGTATAATAGCTTGCCTGCCCGCCAACATAGTTGGTGAGCGAAAGGAAGAAGAGGTGACCACTGAATTCAGCTTGCTGCGCTCCCGTTTAGAGAGTGAGCAAAGGCGCTTAACTGAAGAATTGGAGCAATTGCAGGATAGTGCCCGTCCTACAGACGAGAGGCGAGAGGGTAGCCCCTTTGGCAAACGGGAGGAGGAGGCTACTGAGAGCTTTGAATTGGAAAAGCGGCTTGCCCTGGAGAAACGTATTAGAGACCAGCTAGCGGAAGTAGAGCATGCTTTGGCCAAGTTTGAAGAGGGAACCTATGGCTTGTGTGATGAGTGTGGTCAACCGATTGACCCGGCCCGATTAGAAGCACTTCCCCAGGCTAACCTGTGCTTGAATTGTAAGGCTCTTCAGACAAAGAATGCGAAAGGCAAGTAGTCTCCCGGGCAAAGGGCGGATTGTAGTCTTCTTCATCACGGCGTTGCTAGTGGTGGCTGCTGACCAGCTCAGTAAGATATGGGTCAGGTCTCATCTCGCTGTCGGGCAGTCTTTACCGGAAACTGGATGGTTACGGCTAACCCATGTCCATAACACTGGCGCTGCCTTTGGCCTGTTTCCGGGGCAATCATTCCCGTTGACTGTGGTCGGCTTGCTAGGCGTTGCCGTTTTGTTGCTCTTTTCCCTTATCATTTATCGTCGTTTCCCCTTTCTGGACAATACCTTGAGCCAGGTAGCCCTGGGCCTGGTTCTAGGCGGTACCATAGGTAACCTGATCGACCGGTTCCGCTTTGGCTATATTACCGACTTCGTCGATGTTGGTTTCTGGCCAGCATTTAATGTTGCTGACTCGGCAATAACTGTCGGTGTCATTATCTTTGCTTGCTCACTCCTCTTTCTGGCTCGAACTGGAAAAGACGAGTTATGAGCCGGTGAGGGTTGGTCAGGCGGAAGACCGCTTGACAAAGGGGCGGGTTGATAGATAATACCGGGGTATATAGTTTTGTTGTTGATGAGAAGGGGACTCGCCTCGATAAGTATGTGTCTGAGAGGTGCCCGGGGCTAACCCGAACTCAGGTTCAAAAACTGATCGCTAGTGATTACATTCAAGTCAATAATCGCCTGGCTAAAGCCGGGCTTAAACTTGATGTTGGGGATATAGTAAGGGTCATTATCTCCCTCACGCCACCCAGTACCCTGTCCGCAGAGGATATTCCACTGAGTATTATCTATGAGGATGACGACCTTCTGGTTGTTGACAAACCCGCCGGGCTAACTGTCCATCCGGCACCGGGACACCCGAGTCATACCCTGGTTAATGCTATTCTGTCCCATTTCCCTCACCTGGCCGATATCGGTGACTCACCGCGACCGGGGATCGTCCATCGGTTGGACAGGGACACCTCCGGGGTGATGCTGGTGGCAAAGAATGCTACCGCCCAGGCTAATCTGACGGAGCAATTCAGGACTCGCTCGGTGGTCAAAGCCTACCTGGTATTGGTTAAGGGGCGCTTGACCCCGGAGAGCGGCATTATTGAGGCACCCATCGGGCGTAACCCCCGTAACCGAAAGCTGATGGCGGTGGTGGCTGAGGGCAGGGAAGCCCGCACTGAATATCGGGTAGTCAAATACATCGGCGACTTCACCCTCCTTGAGGTCATACCGGAAACCGGCCGTACCCACCAGATACGGGTTCACCTGGCGGCAATTGGCTATCCCGTAGTCGGCGATAAGATATATGGGGTGAAGTCCCGCCATCTTTCACGCCAGTTTGTCCATGCCTCCCGTCTTGGCTTTCACCTGCCGTCCACGGGCGAATATGTGGAGTTTGAGTCTGAGCTGCCGCCGGATTTGGCACAGGCGCTAAAGGACGTTACCTAGGTTCTAAAATTGTCTGGTAATCCCATCCCCTGTATCCCCTTCCCCTTATCAAGGGGAAGGGGAAGGTTTTAGAAAGAGGGGCTAACGCCCCTCTTAAAACACCCCAAACATGCTGAGGCAGATACAACGAAAACTCCTTTGTTTACTCTTGAAAGTCAAAGAGAGGCGCAGCCTCTTTAAAGTTACTACCCCTTAACAGCACAGTGTTGAAGAGGTGTGTGACCCCTATTACAGGGGTGCGACCCCTCCTATAATCTTATAATAAGTTTCCCTTTCTCCTCATCAGATAAACAGTAAGGAAGTTCAAGAGGGGCTTTGCTCCTCTTATAAAAGAACTCCCCCTCTCCTTTTAAGGAGAGGGGGATACAGGGGGTGAGGTTAATAAGATAGCTTCTAGAATATTGGTGGGTGGGGTGGTAGAATGGGGGATGAACTCAATCAAACAAGGAGTGAAAGATGAGTGTACTGGTAATAGTCGGACTTATACTTGCCTTCATTAACCCGGTTATTGGCGGGGTGCTTGTCGGCTATATTGTGTGGCTCAATGACCCAACCGTAGGCATACAGCTTATGATGCTTTCGCTAACCGTCTTCAGCCTGCTCGTCATCGGTTATATCGTCTGGTCAAATAAGAAGATTAAGAAGCTGGAACAAGCATTGAAGTCAATTGAAGAAAGGTCCAGATGAATAAACCGGTCAGAGTGCGTTATGCCCCCAGCCCCACCGGTTATCCTCATGTGGGTAACATCAGGACTGCCCTGTTTAACTGGCTGTTTGCCCGGCACTACGGCGGTAGCTTCATTGTCCGTATCGAGGATACTGACCTTACCAGAAAGGTGAAGGGGGCAGTGAAGGCTATCCTTGACGGCTTGCGCTGGTTGGGTATGGACTGGGACGAAGGGCCGGAGGTGGGGGGTAAACATGGCCCCTACTTTCAGTCGCAGCGCCTGGAGATGTACCGCGAAATAGCCCAGCGATTGGTTTCACAGGAAGAGGCCTATTACTGCTACTGTTCCCCTCAGCGCCTGGAGGCGATGCGCGCCGAGCAGGTCAGGCATAAGCAGCCGCCAGGTTATGACCGCCACTGTCGCAGCTTGAGTCGGGGAGAGCAAGCTCAAAGGGAGGCGGAGGGCATCACGCCGGTGGTTCGCTTTAAGACTCCGCTCAGCGGGCAGACCGGGTTTGGCGATTTGGTTCGGGGGGAGGTGGTCTTTGAAAACAGTACCATCGACGATTTTATACTGCTCAAGTCAGACGGTTACCCCACTTACCATCTCGCCAATGTTGTTGATGATTACCGGATGGAGATTACCCATGTGCTGCGGGCTGAGGAGTGGCTATCAAGCACCCCCCGCCACCTGCTCCTGTATCGGGTTCTGGGATTTGAGCCGCCACAGTTTGCTCACCTGCCGATGATATTGGGGGCTGACCGGGCCAAATTGAGTAAGCGCCACGGGGCGGTATCAATAACCGAGTATCGCCATCAGGGTTACCTGCCTGAGGCGATGGTGAATTTCCTCGCCCTGCTTGGCTGGTCTCTTGACGATAAGACTGAGCTTATAGCCCGTGATGAGCTAATACGAAATTTTTCGCTGGAGCGGGTTAGCCGGACGGCGGCTATCTTTAATAAGGATAAGCTCGACTGGATGAACGGAGTATATATCCGGCGCTTAAGTCTGGACGATTTCACCCGGCAGGCATTTCCCTTTATGGACAAGGGCTTGCCTCTAGAGGTGAAACGCCCGCTATCTCCAGACTATGTCAGGCAGATTATGCCTCTTGTTCAGGAGCGAGCCCGAACCCTGACAGAGGTGGCTGAGCTCACTGAGTTTTTCTTCGTTGATGGGCTTGATTATGATACCAACCTGTTAATGGGCAAGGACATGAGCCGGGAATCAGCCAGCCGGGCATTAGAGGTAGCCCAACAGAGGCTCAGGCAACTGGAAGTGTTTGCCTCTGAGTCCCTTGAGGGTATGCTTAGACCTCTGGCGGTGGAGCTGGGGCTGAAAACGGGTCAGCTATTTGGCACTCTTCGGGTAGCCACTACGGGACGGACGGCGGCACCACCTTTATTTCAGACTATGGCAGTACTTGGTAAGGAGCGCTGCCTGAAGCGAATCGAGGCGGCACTGGCCCGGTTGTATGCATTGCCCGGGTAGGCAAGAGTGTTGTCCAGTTATTCCCATCCTGCTCTATAAGGCACTTTAGCGTATGAAGAGCACTATCAAGGATTGGCTCATTGTTCTTGCGTCATTGTTGGATGATGTCGCTGTAGCGTTATTGATTTTGGTGGTCCTCTGGTTCCTGAAAATACCAATTTCTTTGCCAATTATCATTTTTCTGGTGCTGTTCTTGGTTGCCTTTGCCTTTATCATGCATAGGGCAGTGATACCTGCCTTGCACCGGAGGAAAGTCAGCGGCTCGGAGGGAATGATAGGTCTCAAGGGCACGGTGATAGAGCCGCTGGCGCCGGTTGGGGTTATCAAAGTTGGTGACGAATACTGGACGGCAAAATCGGTTGGCGAGAGTATAGCGGTTGGCGAGGAGGTGGAAATCTTAGGGCTTGATGGTCTTACTCTAAGGGTTAAGCCTAAAGCCCAATAGAGAATCTTGTCATCCTCACCCCCTTTGTCCCCCTCATGCGAGAAACTTCATCTACCTCTTTCGAGAGGGGGAATTAGAGAAAGAGGGGCTTCGCCCCTCTTAAACACCCCTTGAGGGTGGTAGGTGGAATAGATAAAAGGGGATTGAAAGGGGTGAAGCCCCTTTAGTAAATTATCTTCCCTCTCCCCTTTATGAGGGGAGAGGGATAAAGGGTGAGGGGTTGTAAATAACGATGAAGGGAAGGAATGGTTGAGAATGACAGAAAAAAGCTGGGCTTCCCAAGAAGACTTTGCCACGCTATTTCAGTATTTTTGGTATCGTGATTTTCCGATGGATGCAAAAAAGGCAACAGGAGCGGGACGAGTTGATTGGACTATCCATATTGGAGTAGTTATTCGAAACATAGCTGACCTCATGGGGCTGGTTACGAGATTTGAGAAGGGAGGTCGAAAGGATGCAATACTGCGAAGCACTGCGGGCGATGAAGTAGCTATCGAATGGGAGTGGGGTGGTGTATGGGGAAATGAGTTAGAAAAGCTGAAAAACCATAGGGTATGGAGTAAGGATAAAGAAAGGCTGCTCAAATATGCTGTACTCGTAACCTATACCCATCCGCCAAACATACAAAAGGTTTACAACCATGTGATGGGAAAATGGGAAGGAGCACAGTGGCCTCTCCTTCTAATACTGATTGACCTCATAGAGTCTAAGAAGTACGCTATGGGCAAGGAGTTCAAAAATATACAAATGTCCGTGTTTGATAAGGGCGAGCGCAGGGAGCTTCGTTCAGCACCGGCATTCCCTTGGGAAGTTCCTGAGACACGCTGGTCTTATGAGCTAAGATGACTAACCAACGCATCTTACACAATATCCACATCCTTGATTTTAACTGGGGCTGTCGCCCCTCTTAAACACCCCTTGAGGGTGGCGGGTGGGAGTAGATAAAAGGGGATTGAAAGGGGCGAAGCCCCTTTAAGAAATTCCTTTCCTCTACCCTCTCAGGGAGAGTCAAAGAGAGGCGGAGCCTCTCTTATACAACTACTCCCCCTCCCTCATCAAGGGAGGGGGATAGAGGGGGTGGGTCACCTTCGAACGAACCGAAGGGTGAGGGGTTGTAAACAATTTCGTTCCCACTGACATTGCCGTCATCGTAAAAATAGTGATATAATTCTTCAGGCTAATCTAGGAATTGCCAAATACAGAAAGGAGAGGGGTTATCAAAATGGCAACGACTGAGGAGCTGATTGAAGAGTATAAACGGAAGAGGGCCAAAATTGAGCAGATGGCTTCGCCTGATGTCATCGAAAAGCGCCATCAGGGGGGGCAATGGACAGCCCGGGAACGGATAGACTACTTCTTTGACCCCGGCACTTTCACTGAGATAGGGTTGTTCGTTAAGCACCGGACTGTCCATTTTGGCATGGCCGGGCGGGAGGTGCCCGCGGAGGGGGTGGTAACCGGGTATGGTCTGGTCAATGGCAGACCGGTTGTTGCCTTCTCCGAGGATTACATGGCTATGGCCGGCACCTTTGGCGAATATCATGGCCTGAAAGAAATCCGGGCCATCAACTTTGCCAAGGAAATGGGCTGGCCTCTTATCGGTATGAACGACTCCGGTGGTGCCCGACTCCAGGAAGGAATGGATACGCTGGAGATTTATGGTCAGTTATTCCGAGCTCAAATCCAGGCGTCAGGCATAGTCCCTCAGATAGCTTTGCTGATGGGCCCCTGTCTGGGTGGGCAGGCTTATCACCCGATAATGCAGGATTTCCTCATCCAGTGTCGGGATACCGGCTTTATGGGGATTGCCGGACCTGCCTTCGTTAAGACGCAACTCGGGGAAGAAATCACTCTTCAGGAACTCTCGGGCTGGAAGGCACATGCCGTCAAGTCAGGGCAAACCCACATAGTGGCCGCCGATGACAAAGAGACTCTGGATAAGACCAAGGAACTCCTGTCCTTCTTCCCCTCCAATAACCGGGAAATGCCGCCTTGTATCGAGACCAAGGATGACCCGTGGCGGACATGTCCGGAGTTGAATACCATAGTCCCCGACCGCCCGACCCAGCCCTATGATATGTATAAGGTGATCAAAGCCATTGTCGATGACGGCTATTTCTTTGAGACGTTGAAAGACCACGCCAAGATGGTGATAACGGGCTTTGCCCGGTTCAACGGCCGCCCGGTGGGTATATGGGCAAATCAACCAATGTGGGCTGCCGGAATTATTGATATTGATGCCGCCGACAAGGGGGCCCGGTTCGTCAGATTCTGTGACCTGTTCAACATCCCGGTGGTTACTCTCGGCGACTGTCCCGGTTACATGATCGGCTCTGAACAGGATTGGAAAGGTATCTTACGCCATGGTGCCAAGTTGCTCTTTGCCTGGGCTGATGCCAGCATACCTCTGATTTCAATCATCATACGTAAGTCCTATGCCGGTGCCCATTACGGCATGCTCGATAAGGGTATCGGTGCCGACCTTGTCTTTGCCTGGCCAACGGCCCGGGTTACCATTGTCGGAGCTGAGACCGCGGCCAGTGTCATCTTTGCCCGGGAGATAAGGGAATCAAAGGCCCCAGAAGACACTCGTGCCCAGAGAATCAAGGAATACAGCGATATCTATGAGAACCCGTATTGTGGCGCTGAGCGAGGCTATATTGATGATGTAATAATGCCCAGTGATACCAGGAAGGTCATCAATAGAGCACTGGATATCCTGTGGGATAAGAATAAGGATAATAAGGCATTTCTCGCCAGACCGTGGCGTAAGTATTCCAATATTAACCTATAAGTGTCTTGAGCCTGTTCGCAAGGAACCCGTG
>CAZNSC010000105.1:0-11263 GCA_964575695.1 uncultured Dehalococcoidales bacterium | reverse complement strand
AGCCGAGACCTCGCCCCCTGGCGGCACGATAGAGCAGTTCTTTGCTCCCGAGCACGGGAGGCACTCTGTTATGCCAGCTAACTTGATAATTAATCCAGTCCACTAGATTTTAGTCTAGCTGGGTTTCATTATAGCGGTAACACATAACCCTGTCAAGTCTTAGCGGGGAGATCTGTCTTGAGATAAGAGAGCCCTGGCTCTTATCAGGCAGCTGGTTTCGTGGTGGGCAATTAGCCGAGCCTCAGGTCTAAGAGTGCATGTTTAGCGCCGGCCTCTTCCAACCTCTTGAGAAGTATCGGTATTTCTTCGTCGGTGCAGACTATTGCCGGGGACAGCCCACTGTTAGCCGCCTCAATTACCGCCTCCACAGCCCCGTAGATGTAATCAGGCCGGATGCCTGTCCGTTTCAGGGCGGTCAGTGCCTCGATACCTATAGAGGCAACCGGTTTTTTCCCCCGGCTGGCGCTCTGCAGACGGTCAAGGTCAACCTTTTTTGAGCCGCCTTTTTGCATGTTGGGCACTTCCAGAACGGTGACTTCGCCGGTCTCCAGACCTATTATCCCCTGAATATTGGCAACACCGACATCCTCACCTTCGTTGGCATCGGAAACGGCTATGCCCTTTGCTCCGACACTGAGGTCATCGGTGGCAAAGAGCAGGCCTTCCCTCATCACCAGTCCTACCCTTTGCCCCTGGGACAGGGTGCAGGCGGCAACAGCCGCCGAGACCTTGATGTCGCTTACTGTCTTCTCCACCGAATTGAAGTATTCCTGGGCTTCCTTCAGATGTTTCAGTATCCAGTCTACGCCTTCAGTGCTCACTCTATATCGTGAACGCCCGCTGGAGATAAGCAGGCCGTCCTTTATTAGCTGTTTTATGTAGTCGGACACCGCCTGGGGGGTAATGTTGACCGTCCTGGCAATATCCCTCTGCTGGATGTTGGGCTGCTTAGCTGCGATCTCGACCAGTATCTGAAATCTTGTTGTCAGGTTCTTGTTGCGAAGTATCTCCACCATAACTCAGCATGCCTTCAGAATAATCAAACAGACTTTAGTCATATCCGGATTATCACCACCATTATAGCAACTTTTATTTAACAAAGTATGCGTGGGTTGAACAAAACGATGCGGCATAGTGGCCTGATGCCTGAACCGCGCGCAGCCCCCGATGGCTACAGACCAACTCATCGGCTTAGCGAGAATCGGGTGAAAGTCAAGGGCCTTTTCATTAAGGCCGTTCAGTAAAGGGATTAAAGGGGGCAGAGCCCCTTCAACAAACTATATTCCCTCTCCCCTTATGAAGGGGAGAGGGATACATGGGGAGGGGTTCGTAAAGAATCCCTCACGCAGGCGGGTTGTTGTTTATCAGGTCATTGCCTGGGGCGGCTTCGCCGGGCCTTCTTTCTTGTGGGAGCGGCTATCGAGCTGGGCCCCCGAGTCATTGGTCTGAATGCGTCCTCGCCGGGTATGCCAACCGCGCCCTCCTGGTGAAGTCTATCGATTTCCTCGCTGCCATATCCCAGTTCGCCTAGAATCTCCCTGGTGTGCTCTCCCAGAATAGGTGGGTGCCTTCTCCGCTTGATAGCTCCTATGCCGGCGAACTTGACAGGAATGCCCAACATCCGCAGCTTCTCATAGCGTGGGTGACTCATTTCCTCTACCATGTCATTAGCCTGGAATTGAGGGTGCTCCAGAAGCTCGGCGTAATCGAGGCAATGGTCGCAGCGCAGCCCATGCTGACGAAAGAGTTCCTGCCACTCGTCACGGGTTTTCTTACGGAACGCCTCATCCATGACCGGGTAAAGTTCAAACTTGCGTTGCATTCTCTTTTCATGTGAATCATATCTCGGGTCGGCCAGGAGGTGCTCGATCCCCAGAATTGAGCACACGGTTGCCCACTCCTGGTCATCCTGTCCGAACATGGTGACCACATCACCATCCTTGGCCGGATAAGCCCCGTACGGGAATAACCCGGAGGCATTCCCCCGGCCTCCCTTTTTGAATAGTCTGCCCTCCATGAGATAATAGGAAATGGCATACTCCTGTAAGAAGACCCCGGAGTTTAACATGTTGTTCGTGACCTCCTGACCGACACCGGTCCGTTCTCGCCAGATAAGGGCGGCGGCGATAGCAAAAGCGTTAAGCGCCGCCCCTCCGTAATCCAGGAAAAAATGCCCGGCGAGATAAGGCGGCCCGTCGGGGCTTCCCTGGCTTGCCACCACACCGGTGATGGCCTGAGCCCAAATGTCGCCGCCTCGCCGGTGGGACAGGGGGCCGGTCTCACCGTACATATAGAAGGAACCGTAAATCAGCCTCGGGTTTATCTTGTGCAGCGTCTCATAATCCAGCCCCAGTTCTTTCATGACTCCGGGTCTGAAATTCTGTACTAGGACATCCGCTTCCGCAGCTAACTTCAGCACTATCTCTCGTCCTCGGCTGTCCTTCAGATTGACTGAGAGGCTCCTTTTGTTTTGGTTACAGCACAGGAAGGCAGTGCTATCGTCACCGCCTGCCGTAATCCTTGTGAAGTCTCCCTCCAGCGGTTCAATCTTGGTCACGTCAGCACCAAGATCCCCGAGCAGCCTGGCACACACCGGACCGAACATGGCCTGACTGAAATCTAGAACCTTTATCCCTTCAAATGGCAGCATAACCCCTCCTCTTGTACAGGCAATAGGTCTCTATGAGCTCTTCGCCTCTTGCCGCCGCGAACCATTGTAGGTCACTCAATCAACTCTCTGCGGCTCGAAAGGCGTCTCTCCCTTTGCGGGCCTGGGTGACCCCCTTGTCTCTCCTTGCCCTGAAGAAGTTGTACTCGTCCTCCTCCCAGTGCACGTTCGTTGCGTAGGCGTGGAGTATTCCCTGCTGGACAAACGATGACAGCAGGCCCAGTGAGTCGAATGCCATGTAGCGCGCCGCTTTGCCGACAGCTATACCGTCCCTGGAAAGCCGGCTCATCTTTTCCGCCAGGGCGTTGACCGTCGCCTCCAGCTCTTCTAACGGAACCGCCCTATTTACCAGGCCAATTCGCTCCGCCTCTTTCCCGTCTATGTAGTCTCCTGTTGTCATCAGGTACATGGCCCTTTTCAGTCCCACCGTCATAATTATGATGGGTAATATACCTACCCCCATACCACCAAGCCATACTTCGGGGTGTCCGAACTTGGCGTCTTCGGCCGTTATCGCCAGGTCGCAGGTCTCGACAAATATCGAACCTTCTCCCAAACAATATCCGTGCACTTGGGCAAGGGTTATCTTGGGGAAAAGGAAGATACGCTTGAAGTGCTCATCGAAATGTTTTCGGTCCACTTTAAGTCGAATTCTCTGGTTTGGTCGGTGTCCCTTGTCGGTCATGCCATAGACGTAGCCTACTTTGGTCAGGTCGTGGCCGGCACAGAAATCAGACCCCGCTCCTCGGATAATGACTACCTTTACTTCATCGTCGTTTTCTGCTTCATCGAGTGCGGCATGAATGTCATCAGCTATCCCGCCTTGCCCGCAGAAGTCTATCGCGTTTCTTTTATCTGGCTGGTTCAGTGTTATCCGGCTGACATAGCCGCTTTTCTCATAGAGCACAGTTTCATAGGCCGTTATTAGCTTAAACTCCATCTTCTTTCCCCCTCAATTTTTGCCTAGGTTCAGTGAGCTTTGCTCAACCCGTCATTCATCACGAACCACAGCGTTTTCCTCAAGATCACACCCTTGTGCACAAACTCGCTTCCCGGGGGGGCGGATGAGGAACCGCTGCACCGGGTTTCGCCGGCCCGCAGCACGGGCACTTCTATGTCTCCGTTGATGCTCTCAGTCTTTCAACAGCCTCTTGGCAATAACCTCAAACCGGTGGACCTCTGATGGACCTTCTCCGATCCTCCGAATCCTGGCTTCGCGGTACCACCGCTCCAGCGGATAATGCTTGGCTTGGTCTACTCCCCAACCTCCCAGTATCTGCACCGCTCGATCAACTGCCCGTCCCAAGGTCTCACTGCTGAAAACCTTGGCGACTGAGACTTCCATTCGGGCATCTTTGCCGCTGTCAATTGCCCAGCCGGCTTCCCACACCAACCATCGAGCGGCTCGTATCTCTATTTCAGAGTCAGCTAGCATCCATTGAATTGCTTGCTTTTGACTCAGAGGCTCGCCGAACAAAACTCTCTTTTTTGCGTATTCTAGGGCCAGCCGGTTGGCCGCTACTGAGACACCGACATTGCGGGCGGAATAAGGCGCCCGTCCCGTGCTAAAAAACTTGGCGGCAAGGACGGAGCCTTTTCCCTCCTCACCGAGCAGGTTCTCCGCGGGTATCTTTGCATTATCAAGAACCATCTTAGCCGGTCTCGCCGCCCTTCTTATTCCCGGCTGCGGGGTTATTGTCACTCCGGGCATGTTCTTTTCTACGATAAAGACCGATATCCCGGCGTATTTTTCCTCTCCGGTTCGAGCGGTGGCCAACCCCCACTCCGAATCCAGTCCCCATGAAACAAACCATTTGACCCCATTAAGGATATAATAGTCGCCCTGTCTCACCGCCGATGTAGTAACTGATGTGTAATCGGAACCTGGCCCCTCTTCCGTGGCCGCCCAGAAGGCTGGTTTACACTGCTCCATGGCTGGAATCGCGTACTTCTTGATTTGCTCCTCGGTTCCTCCCCAGATGACACTGGGTAGAGAGCCCATAGCGTCTTGTCCATAGACTCCGTAGCCGGGGGCATACAGTCCCGCCCGATGCTGACTGAACTCCTCTGACACCAGGCAGTTGGCAAAGGAATTCAGCCCCTGGCCGCCGTACTTTTTATCTATAGTTACGCCCCACATTCCTTCAGCTTTTGCTTTCTTTGTCAGTCTTTCGTGGTCATCCGGAGGAAGTTTATCGGAGTCATAGGGCACACGTTCCAAATCCTCCTCCAGTGGCAGTAGCTCTTTGGCGTTGAACTCTTTGAATTTCAGCCTCAGCCTTGCGAGCTCTTCTGGGAGTTGGAAACCATAAGTAGTCTTGTCCATGCTGACCATACCGGGCCTCCTTTATAATAGTTATTTTGGGGAAAAAACTGTAGCGTCGCTTGGTTTTCAGAAGAATCAAGCTGACAGAGATTTTACACTCCTTGATAGACTTTGTCAACCTGCGTCGAAGCAGCCATCAGCCGGGCTGGGTGCCGGTCGCACATTGCCTCGCGTCCGGGGTAGTCTCCACATGATACGTGGTCATGTTCTGCCGGGAAATCACAGGCCGTGTTACATCTGTGAGGTGCCAGAGCATGCCGGTGCTGCCGGCGAGCGAAATCGGTGAGTGATGCTTCAATCGCCTTGTTTAACCAGCGTTCCTGAGTCCTGTCTATGCAATCTCACAAAGGGATATTGCTGTATTTCGGGGCTAGTCCTTCTCGTGGGCCAGAGGGTGCGCCTTGAAAAACTCTTCCCTTGCCCCGATAGCGCCCTTGGCTCCGCCTCTGTTTCTCCTCTCCTTGAGTAGGCTGAACTCGTCCTTCTCGTATCGCATGTTAGTCTGCAAGGCGTGCATATGATGGGCCATAATCATGCCGGTTTCTATCCCTCGCGCCGCCAGAGCAGCTTCAAAGTTTGCCTTGCCGATGACGATCCCATCACGAGGCAACAAGGCTACGGTTCGAGCCATTTCGTTGACGGTCTCTTCCAGCTTATCCAGAGAAACAACCTTGTTAACCAGACCTACCCGGTATGCCTCTTGGGCATCTAGGGGAATGCCTGTGAACATCATCTCCTTCGCCTTTCTCAGACCAACGAGCTCAATCAATAGTGCGATATCACCCTCGGGGCCAATATATCGCCATCCTGGATGAGTAAACAGAGCATTGTCAGCGGCTATTATCATGTCAGCGCACAAAGCTAGCTCTAGCGCTCCCCCGTAACAGTACCCATGCACTTGGGCAATGGTCATCTTTGAGCAGTGTAATAGCTGGTGTAGAAGGCCGGTGGTACCCCAGAAGATGCGATCCGAGAGCAGCCTCTTTCTCTGGCTGGGCCGGCGTTCTCCGGGCTTGCCTGTTCCCATGCCATACACCGTTCCGATATCATCAACATCAAGCCCAGCGCTGAAACACTCTCCGGCTCCCTTGATAATCAACACCTTGACATCATCGTCCTCGTTCACCGCCAGTATCCTCTCCATCATCCGGCGGTACATGTCAAAGTTCTGTGCATTCAGCTTTTCCGGGCGGTTCATGGTGATAACTGCTGTCTTCTCCTCTACGTTTTTCTCAAACAGAATGATATCGTTGTCCATTCTATCCTGACCTCTCTGTTGTAATTTTGCCTGGAATCCGTATAAGAGTATGTCTTGTGCCAAATTGGGATGTTTTATCGTAGCTCTCAACCGGGCAAACATCCAGTCCGGCTTTGCCCAAATAAGCAGTAGCAATAAGTCCATCGTGCCCGCTATGGTCTGCCTTCTATTTCTTGTTGGCCCCATTTGGTCTTCTGGATAAAGGTGGCACCTAGGCGCTACCTCAGCCCTTCATCAGATGAGGCAGGAAAAGGCTAATCTGTGGGAAAACCACCAGTATTGCGACACCTAGCAGCAGCACAATGAAAAAGGGTAAAGCACCTCGGAAAATTTCCTCTAGGGGGACATCGCCGGCAACCCCTTTGATTACATAGACATTCATTCCTACCGGGGGACTGATCAGGGCCGCCTCTGACATTACGACGATCAAGACGCCGAACCATATAGGGTCAAAGCCGAGGTTTACGACAATAGGAAACACGATAGGTAAAGTGAGCAAGATCATGGGTAAGGCATCCATGAGCATGCCCAGGGGGATATATAGAAGGAGTATGCAAACTATGACGAGATGTGGCGGCAATTGCAGGCTGGTTACCCAGCTGGACAGCCACGTCGGGAGGCCACTGTGCACCAGAAAAGCGCTGAATATCATCGCTCCTATAAGTATGGTAAGAGCAAAACAAGTGACTCGCAATGAGTCGGTTAGGGAAGAAAAAAAGGCTGCCTTTGATAACCGACGCCTGGATAAAATGAAGAGGAAGGCTCCAAAAGCACCGGCGGCTCCGGCTTCAGAGGGGGAGAAAATACCAAAGTAGAGTCCTCCCATCACCAGAAGGAAAAGGATGACCATCCCCCAGACACCCTTTAGGGAAACAAGCCTATCTCTCCATGAGGAAGGAGGTGTCGCCGGGCCTAATTTGGGATTTCTTTTGCACATTGCGAATATCAGCACTAGAAATAATAAAGATAGCATTAGACCCGGGAAAATACCGGCGATAAATAGCCGGGCTATGGATTGCTCGGTCATAAATCCATAGATTATGAAGATAACGCTCGGAGGTATGAGAATGCCCAGTGTTCCTCCAGCCGCAACGCAGCCAGTTGCCAATCGGGGGCTATAGTTAGCCCTTTTCATTTCAGGTAGAGCTAGAGTGCCCATTGTCGCCGCTGAGGCCAGGCTGGAACCGGTGCAGGCCGCGAAGCCAGTGCAGGCTACAGTTGTCGCTAAGGCCAATCCACCCGGAGCCCTACCCACCCACTTATGGGCAGAGTCATACAGGTCTCGGCTGATCCCGGAGTGGAAGGCAAATTGACCCATGAGGACGAATAAGGGAACGCAGACGAGAGTGTAAGTGGAAGCCCAGAAATAGGGGGCTTGCCCCAGGATGGCCAGTCCCGGCAAAAGACCTCTTATAAGAGTCAGACCGATGAACCCTACAAAGGCGAAGGCAAATCCTATGGGCATTCCCAGAAACACGAGAAAGAGAAAGGCAGCTATACCTATAACAGAGATAGTAATTGGCGACAAACCTAACCCCCTTTTCTTACCTGGGAAACAAGATGGATTATCTGAACAATCAACTCAAGACACAGCACTACGGCGCCCAGAGAGACGAAGAGCTGAAAAGGATAAAGCGGGATATTGAGCAGTGGCACAAGTCTGTGCCCCTTCAAATACGTAGTGGCTATCTTTGCCGCTTGCCACGCAATCAAGCTAAAAAGAACCAATGACAAAAAGGAAGTAAACAAGCCAACTATTCCCTGCATTCTGGGACGGAGGCGGGAGTAAAAAATGTCCACCTTGACATGTGCTTGCAAGTACAGAGTATAGGCCCAGCCAAAGAAGACTATACCTCCCAGCAGGATTTCACTGACTTCGAGTGTCCCCATTATGGGCTTGTTAAAAAAGTACCTGCCGATTACATCCCCAGCACCAAGTAGCATAAGGAGGCACAACATACCTGTGCCAATGACCCTGAGCCCATTGCTCACGTACCTGATGCTTTTTTCCCAAATGTGTGCTTTGCTAGTGGACAAAAACGCTCCTCTGCTCTCAGTTTCTTAAAGCTAGGTTCAAAATCGGCCGGTGCCTGCGCCGCTGGTACCCCATTACCTCAATAGACTTTAACCACTCGTCCCAGGTCGGTTTGGGCCCGGGCTCCTCGATAGTTTGGGCACAATTTCCCAGATTCAGCCTCCCATGGTGGAAAATGGTCTATTTTCACTGCCACTGTACGTGTTTCGATAATGTCACTCTAATGAAAACCCCCAAGCTCGGGAAAGGAATCAGAACTGTAATTTGCTTACAGTTCTGATTCCTCTTGCCCAAAGTTCGTCTATCCTAGCGGATAAGGGCGTCCTGTACTCCCAGGCTCTTGTAGGCAGCGTCAAGGTCGGCTATCGCCTGCGAAGCCGGGAACCCCTGTGCTTCCATCGTCGTTACCCATTCGTCCCAGAACGGGGCGAAGATCGTCTTAAGTTCCGCCCAGTCAGCATCGGAGAACTCGATTACGTCTTTTCCGGCTTGTGCCCATTCATCTCTCACTTCCGCGGCGTACTCATCGTGGTGCAGGGCGCCTTCCACAGAATACTTGGGCGCAATCTCCTCTATGAGGGCCTGGATATCGGGAGGTAGCTTGTCCCAGGTTTGCTTGTTCATCACATCGGCAAAGGGGAAGTAGATAAGGTCCACAGGATTCATGTAGTTTACAAACTCAGCGAAGGCCCATGTCTTTAGGCCACCCCAAGGCATAGGTGTGCCGTCCACTATCCCTTTTTCCAGAGAAATAGCCGTTTCGCTGGCCGCCAGGGCTACAGGGACAAGACCCAATTTGGGGGCTAACTCTGTCCAGAACGGAGAAGGAGACCTGACCTTTAGCCCTTTCAGGTCGGCTATGGTGGTAACTTCTTTCTTGGCCCAGAATAGCTGGAAGGGTGCAGTAGTATGCACGCCAAGAAGCTTCACTTCGGGGAAATCGTCGTCAAAATAACCCTTCTTCATCAGTTCCAGCAGGGCTTCAGATGCGATCACGGCTTCACTGGAGCGAATAGGGAATTCCGAGACTCTGATTCTCGGGAAACGTCCTGGAGTATAGGGACAGCCAACGAAAGCAAAATCGGCAATACCGTTGACTACCAGATCATATTGTTCCGGTGGTGGGCCCAGAGCACCGGCATAAGCGTGCTCGACCGTGATTCGCCCCCCGCTTTTCTCCTGTAGTTCGTTGGCAAAATCTGTGAAGGCCCTGGCGTCTTCTCCCATGGCGGGCTCAAAGTGGGAGAAAACGAGTTTTATGGGTGCTGGTGTTGGTGTGGGTGTGGGTGTTGGTGTGGGTGTGGGGGTTGGTGTTGGTGTCGGTGTCGGTGTTGTTGCTGCCTTACATGCTGGCAGCAGTGTAAATACAAACACTAAGATGGCCATGATGACAGCCCAAGTTACTATCCGTCTTCCTTTAACCATTTATTCCTCCTGATAGTCTCAATTCTGCACATCACTATATTGACTCAGCTACACGTTTTCACCTCCTGTGTAAGCCCCCCCCCGTTCTTTGCTGTCTTGAGTTAGGAAGCATGTTATTGGACATACTAGCAGAGTATAAGCATATTGTCAACACACTGCAAGTCGTTGAAATTTACCCTAGTTGGATTTTTATTTTGGGAGTGATATAATCCTGCTTAAGTGCATGCGGGGAACAGCAACATGCATGGGCGACAGGCAAGGGGCAGGTTAGCCTGGTTTTTCAGGCATGATTATCCTTAAACGGGGGTGAAGAATGTATGTTCGTGATATCATGACAACTAATGTGGTTACGATTCCTAGTAGCACCAGCGTCACTGATGCCAAGAGGATAATGCAAGCGCACCGCTTCGCGCGGCTGCCTGTGGTGGACAAGGGGAAGCTGGTCGGCATTGTGACCGAGCGCCGGCTGGAGAGTGTCTCCCCATCCAAGGCTACCTCGCTTAGCGTGTGGGAATTGAGCTACCTTCTGGATAAGACTCCGGTGAGAGAGATCATGGAACGGAATGTGATTACCGTGTCACCGGATGTCTCGGCTGAAGAGTCGCTGGCAATTGCCCAGTCTAACAAGGTGGGCGCTCTGGTGGTCATTGATGATGATCGGGTGGTCGGTATCGTTACCACGAACGACTTTTTCTATAATATTGTCAACCCGATTCTTGGTCTGGGAATGCCGGGTAGCCGCCTTGAGATTAAGGGA
Source organism: uncultured Dehalococcoidales bacterium (assembly GCA_964575695.1). GTDB lineage: Bacteria > Chloroflexota > Dehalococcoidia > Dehalococcoidales > W111 > CAZNSC01. The sequence goes on along the minus strand of CAZNSC010000105.1, from coordinate 794 downwards.
GGTGGTACGGGTAAGGCGTTGGAGGACATAATCTCTACTGTAAATCGGCTTGGCTTGGCAATTATCACGCTTCACATTGAACAGTTGCCCGAAGCTGCGGAAAGAGATGTCTGCGTTCACGTCGATAATGAAGATGTGGGGCAGCTGATCGCCGAGTTACAAATCAAGGGATATCAAGTGAGCCTGCGGCGGCGTTAGGCTTGAGCTGGCGGCGAGGAACATTGTGGTGGCGAAGGGGATGGAAGGGTGTGGGGTTGCAGATAATTTTCGCTCATGACCAGGCGGCGGATTGATAGCTTGATAGTGGACAGGGGGCTGGTGGAAAGCCGGGCAAAAGCCCAGGCATTAATTATGGCGGGTGAGGTGGCGGTGGATGGGAAAGAGGTTACTAAGGCAGGAACTCTGGTAGATGAGGCGGCGGTTATTACTATAGCCAAGCCGCCTCTTTTTGTTAGCCGTGGCGGTGTCAAACTTGACTATGCCCTTGACCAGTTTTCCATTGATGTCTCAAACAGGGTGGTGGCCGATGTCGGGGCGTCCGCCGGTGGCTTTACCGATTGTCTCCTTAAGCGCGGGGCAGGCCGGGTTTACGCTATAGATGTTGGCTATGGGCAGCTAGATTACCGCTTGCGGCATGACCCGCGGGTACTGGTAATGGAGAGGGTGAACGCCCGCTATCCTATTCCGTTACCGGAGAAGGTGGACATGGCTACCGTGGATTTGTCATTTATCTCGGTAGAAAAGGTGCTCCCATCGGTAGCTAACCTGCTTAGAGCTGGTGGTCACATCATAGT
>CAZNSC010000104.1:0-11275 GCA_964575695.1 uncultured Dehalococcoidales bacterium | reverse complement strand
GTAGTTGAAGACGCCCAGCGTAATGAGATAAGCTAACACTCCGGTTAATATTCCTATCGCGATGACGGGGTCGGCTTTCCAGGCGGGCAGTCCGAGAGAGACACGTACTGCCATGGTGACGCCCATGCCGATACCGGTACCGGCTAAGCCGCATAGAGCACCCCTCACGGCATCAAGCGATAGCAGTCTCCTCATGCCAATAGTGATGGAGAGGTATGTAAAGACGCCGCAGAGGATACCAACGACCAGTACCGGGGCCGGTTTCCAGAAAGACATTCCCAGGGCCAGCCGTACCAGCATGACGATGCCGGCTCCGGCGCCCCCACCGGCCAGGCTTAGGACTGCGATCAGGATATCTGACATAGGCGTCTCCTCATTTCGTGTCTCACTTCACCACGAACGTCCCGGTCATTATCGTTGGGTGAACATCGCACCGGAAGAAGTAGTTGCCCGGTGTCGTCGGTGCCGTGAAAGTGTAGGTGATTCTCTTCGGCCCGGTGATTATCTGCCCGGAAAATATCTTGTCCTGGGCTGCCGATGTCTTATACACGGCGAAGTTGTGTGGTACGCCATTGTCTTCGTTGTCGAAGTTTATCATCACCTCAACCCCGGCGGGCACAGTTATCGTGCTCTTGTCAAAGGATATGTTCTGGGCCGTCAGGTCGATCATGACATGACTGCCCGGTGGCGGCGATGATGTGTTTCCCGAAGATTGCTGCTGTTTGACCCACTTATCGAAGTCGGCGGCGGACACCACACGCACTGGGGCCGTCATATTGGTATGGCCGAAGCCACAGAGCTGACTGCACTCAATTGTATATTGACCTATTTTTGTCGGGGTGATGCGCAGCACAGGGCTCAAACCCGGGACTGCGTCCTGTTTCGGTCCCCATTGCTGCACCCAGAAGGAATGTATGACATCTTTGGATTGCAGATTGAGAAGGATCCTGCGGTTAACGGGAACCTCAAGTTCATAGGAGGAGGTGATATTGTAATCGGGATAGGCAAATTCCCAGACGAACCGTGATGCCGTGACGTTCACGACCAGCTCTGGTTCCTGGGATGTGTTACCCGACGCGGGAATTTCCCTGGGCACGAATACTCCCAGGGAGTACACGCTTTGTGTGGTGCTGTAAACGGGGTTTGTCGCCGTCATTTTGTCCAGGACTCTGGCGCCATAAAAGCTCAAGACTACGACAACGATAAGAGGTATGATGGTCCATGTCAGCTCAAGAGGTGCATTGCCGCGCATAGGGCGCGCATCGCTTTCGTCACCCGGCTGGCGCCTGAAGAAGAGCAAGGCATAACCGAATACCGTCACTATGATTGCAAAAAACACGCTGGCGACGGCAAACAGGACCTGGATAAAATGGTCAATCAGCCCTCTTTCCTCGCTGGCCGGATTGGGTATCAGGTCAAGATGCAGGAACAGGTAGGCTAACCCCCCCGCGATAAGCGCCATGACCAAACACATGGCGAGCATGTGATGCCAGTCCTGCAATCGGCGTCTTGGTTCCATTCTTGACCTTTATCTTTGTTTTTGTGCTGTCTAATCGACTCCTTATTCGCAGCTATTTTCGCCTCTTTGTTATCAAATAGTCATAAAATAACCCCCGAAAAAGTTACAAAACTGTGACATTTAGGTTGACAGGAGCCTGCGCAGACAGATTCAGTCTGTGGTATCCAAACTTACTGAGCGCTGGCACAAATGGAGATGGTTTTGCTCTTGTCTATATAGCCAACGACCTGGACAAAAAGATGAAGCCTGGATATGTTACAGTCAGGGTTGACCCACATGAAGATGAGCATGCGGCGGTGACTGAGGCAGGATTGTAGTATCCGCTCAAAGATTTACATCAGATCATTCTCGACAAGACTCATTGCGGTCAATGCCACCGCGATATCAATGGCCAATGCAGACATGACGACGGTGCCTATTCCAAAGCCAAAAAACTCCGGAATTAAGACAGCGCCACTACAGCATGATGACGAATTCCGCTGAAGTGTTCCTGCACCCCACCCTGTTTGACTATTCCGGGTTCCTAATCTTTCAGTAAACAGATTGCTTTTGGCTGCCGAATGAATGGAACCAGGCTCTCTGAAATGGAGAATTCGAGCCTTTCGATGGTAGGGCCGATGAAGCCGATGGTCATATCTTGGCCGAGCACGATAGAAGCAAACTGGCGGCCGAAAGCCAGCAATATGCCAGCGCTCTCCAGAGTAGGTGCCTTAACGACTCCTTCCGTTGCCATGGTCTTAATGTGTTCCAGTGCACTGATGTTGCCCGAAGGGTAGCGGCGCAACAATAGATTATAACGGTTGGGTGCCAGGGCCAGGCAGTAAGGGCCATGAAAGCCGGAACCGTCAAGCGCCGTTACCGCCTTGATGATGTCTTCCGCCGCCGTACCCACCTCGTCCCACGGTGACAGTTTCAACTGATTAGAACCCTTGGCCGTAAGCAAACCGGGTATATCTTTCAGACCTTTGAACACCAGTTCATCCTCTAGTTTGGCGCACTCGATGGCGGCTATAGCTACCGGCTTAGTGTCGAGCATTATGCCGTCTCTTTCGAAGGCCGCTAGGTCTCGCTTGGCAACGGTAAAGCTCCTTTGTATCAGGGCCAGTGGTAGCATCTGGCTGATAACTGGAGCCGGTTCCGCTTCGGGGTCGCTCAAAGGTATTGCCTTCAACCCCAGGCCATAGGGGCCATCAATATTAAGGACGCGGCGACCGGCCAAAACGTTCTTGGCGGCTTCAAGCATAGTTCGGTCAAGTGCTTCCCACGTTCCGGCTTCGATGGGGGCATCCTCTCTGGAAAGATATTTATTCACCACGTTCATTCCTCCTCTTGTTCACTGCTCAGTGAGCCGATGGTTGGCTCTTCTCCGCCGGCTGGTGTCGCCTCCGCAGGCTGCGGTGTACCGACTTCGGCGGCCATCACATCCACCTCGGCGGCACCCTCGGCCAGCCACCTGTCCTCATCGTCAGTCAATATTTGCAGCAGCCGCAGGAACTCGCCGACATGCTGCCGCTCCTCATTGGCGACATCAATCAGGACTTTTTGGGCAAGAGGGTGCTCAGTCGCATCAGCCTGAGCCATATACTGATGAATGGCCTCCTCCTCAGCCGCCAGGTCAAGCCGAATGGCACGGATAAGCTCCTCTGCGGTGAGCATCCGGTCGGGAACCCGACCAACAAATGGATTGGCAAAGTCAGGCAATCTTTCACCTCCTTAATTAGTACCAAGTTTGTAGTGAGACGGGATCGCATAAACGTGCGACTCTTTCGTTTGAGATTATACCGAGCTATTGATGAAGAAGTTATAAAATGGGGACATAAAAAGTTACAAAAATATGACATTTTGTATCATCTTTCCGAGGGATTTAACTGATTTGAAGGCCTCAGCGTTTAGCCGGCTTCACAGCAGGCGAAGGTTGCCCATTATGGTATATCAGTGAAACCAGGCTGGTAATGAACCGATTAGACCGACGCCAGCGAAAGTAAAGACGATGTATTTAAGAGATTTGCCTAGAAATAGGGCGGGCCAAAACTTGAGCAGGGGCATTCTAGCAGTCCCGGCTATGAAACCTCCAATGTCAAAAGGAATCAGGGGTTGCGCAGCGAAGACAAAGATGGCCCATATTCCGTAGCGTTTAATCCAGCGCGCAACTCTGGCGTATAGAGTAGTATCTTCAAAGATGGCTATCTTTTTGCCCAGATAGCCGACATAATAACCACTGAGCTCTCCGATAGAACCTCCCAGGCTGCCGACAAGAGCGATGAGCAACGGGTTCCATTGTGTCGCGGCCGCTATCATGATTGATATCGCCAGAGGTACAGGGACAATTACAGTAAGATTGGCAATTATTGATATGATAAAAACAGTCAAATAAGCCAACCACGATAGATCGTGAATGGGTAGCTTTGTTTTCGATAGTAGGGTCTGGACGAGGTATGTGAGTCCATAGCTCAAGGCGATAGCGGCTAGAAAAGTCAGGGTTAACCTTATCCAGCTACGGCTGTGATGACTTTTCATATTCGTCAACTTGTATCCAATTAATTATGCATAATGAGGATTCACTTTAGTTGTACATCGGGGGTGTGTCTGACGTTGGTCACACTAGATTGCATCGGCAGACCTTGGTGAACCTCTGGCCGAGCTAATTTTATTTCCTGTCGGCCTGTAGTGACCGGGAAGTCCTCCAGAGGCGTGAGAAGGCATTGTCAAACCATCGACTAACCTTCGTTATCAACCATCCTTTTTCACCGGTAATCGCCCATCGGCGAGAGTAGTCAATTCCCGCTGAATCATAGCCTCGATAACCCAAGCGTCTCAAGGCTTCAACAATGACTGGAGCAGCCTGTCCTGTATCGCAGAAGCCAATAATGCCGCACATGCTATTCCTTCTTTGTTACATCGGCTGGGCTTCCCCCATGACTCCTCGTCACGACTCGATCCTTTCATTCAAGTGACCTCATGGCTCTGGCTAAACTCCAGGCTGTCAATAGGTTTCTGGAGGTAAAGTCACAGCAATTTTCATGATGGTGGCCGGGTTTAAGGGTGTATTGTCATTATTCACTAATTGTATCGAGAAGGTGTGGTCACCTGTCGGCACCTGAATCCACGCGTAAGATGAACTGGCTGTTATCTTGTATGTTCCGGAGGCGGTGGTGGCTGGTTGACCTTGAATAGTGGGCGCATCGACATCCATGTAGTAAATAAAATGCCCCTCTCCCGGCACATTTGCCTGGCCTATCTTGTCGTCATTCAACTTGAAGTTATAGACCGAGGCGTCTACTAATATCTCGTAGCCTAAAGCTGACGTTGCTGCCTGTTGTGTCGATGTTGGCGGCAGACCTCCGTAATAATAGCTGGGATATGGTTGGTTTGAGCTTATGGTCATCGACTGTATTGCTGGTACCTTTTGCGATATCTCCGATGGTACCATTATACTGACTTGGGCAATCACAGGTGGGTCAAGTGGAGTATAATCAGAGTTCACCAGCTGCACTGAAAAGGTGTGCATGCCGGATGGTGTGTTCTTCCAGATAACACCTTGGTCTTCCGTTTGCGGCATTTCCTTATACGTTCCAGCACTGGTGAGAGCGGGCTTTCCCTTTGTCGTTGGTGGCGTAGCATCGAGATAATAGATAATACTTTGTACTCCACTGTAAATTCCATTATTCTGGTCGAGTGTTCTAGCGTAAATTCTGACATCCACCCCGGCCACTGCTTCATCCAGGTCTACCATGCTGGCACTGAGGTGGCCTATGCCGGGCTGAGGCGATCCGGTCGGAGGGGTTGGCGTTGGTGTGGGCGCTGGTGTACATGCCGCAAGCACTAACATTAGAATGACTAACACCCCCGCCAGTCTGGCACTGTAATGTGTAGAAGTTCCTTTCATTTCAAATCCCTCCGTGTCGTTCTTTGGCATCGGCTGCGTTCGGTACTTCACATATACATCACCTCCTTGCCGGCGCTATAATAATGGCCCCGGGTCTTCCGTAAACGTCACTTCCGAGATTTGGCCGCTTTCATTCCCAGCCAGAAGACAAGTAAGGCCAGTAATAAGGCTCCTAGAGCAATGAGTGTGTTTCTTACCCAGACAGGCAAAGACCTCACATAGAATGAACCTACAGAGGACCATGAACTTGTATTCGATGCGCCATCCACGGCTCTTACTCTCCAGTAGTATGGCTCATCGCTGGCAGTGGGCATAAGCCTTTCAGCGCCTGACAGTTTGTATTCTGTCTCTGTCAGGCCTTCCTTCTCCAAAACAAGGCTGGCGAACCCGCCACTTCTGGAGACCTGTAGGGTATAGGTCACCCCGCTGGGGTCGTTTACTGCGCCCCAAAGGAAAGTCGCTCGTTGATCTACCCCGTCACCATTGACTGGCGAGATAATCGCGGGTACGGATGGTGGCTCTGACTCCATGGTGAAAGTGTTTCTTACCTGTTGTGTGGCACTCGTAATGGTGACGGTATGATTGCCATGCTCGCTCGGTGGTACTTCGAAACTGGTGACGAATTTGCCTTCACTATCTGCTGTCGCCTGTGCGACGGCTTTACCGTCGTACTCCACTGTTACCGGGCCGCTGAAGCCGCTGCCTCGCACAGTTACCAGCGTACCAACATGGCCATTGGTCGGGGTAATGCTAGCGGTGACCGTCACCGTAAACGTGGTACTGGCAGATGCTTGGCCATCACTGGCTGTGACACTATAGTTGCCGGTGTCGTAGCCCTGAGGAACCTCAAATACATCGTGAACTTCACCTTTAGAATCGGAAGCCGTGGAAGCGACGAGCGTCCCATCGAACCTGATGGTGACAGACTTATTTGGTCTGAAGCCTACGCCGCTAATATCGACCCTGCTGCCTATCTTCCCGGATTCTGGAGAAATGCTCACAGACGCCATGATCTCAAAGATCGCCTCAGCAGTGTTGGAGCCGTCACTGGCGGATATTGTATGGTCACCATATTCATTCTCTGGTACGGCCACACTGACAGTAAAATCACCGTTATTATCCGACTCGGTATCGCCTATCGGCGTGCTATCAAAAAACAACTTGATGTTATTATTCCGGTCAAATCCGGTGCCATCAATACGGACTTTGGTTCCAACCACACCTGATGGGGGATTGAGGATGATGCCGGCTAGAAGAGTGAACTCAGAGTCGGCGTTGTAGTTGCCATCACTGGCTTTGATGTTTTCAGTGCGGTCAAAGTCCCCAGGGACTGAAAACGAAGCGGTGAAGCTACCGCGGTCGTCCGTTTCTATCGAACTCGGCCGGGTATCCAATTTACCTCCGCTGTAGTCAATTTCAACAGAGCGGCTACCCCAGAAGCCAGTCCCCTGAACCTCAACCTGGGTACCTGTAGATCCCGAATCCGGTACGAGCTTAATGGCTGCATCCACGTACAGATCTCCGGAAACGTCAAAAGACCCGTCGGAAACATTCACACTATGGTTTCCGTGTTCGCTCTCAGGCACGGAAAATGTCACTTCATTGAAAGTGCCATCTGTATCCGTCTCAGTTCGGCCAACCCGGACTCCATCGTACTCGATGACTATTGTACGGTTACGCCTGAAACCGGTCCCAGAAATGCGTATTTCTTCTCCAACCTCAACCCTTGTGTCGCTGATATCAATCTCCGGAACAACATTAAAGAAGGCGGTACCGGACGCAGTCGGTGTCTCTATACGAGCCACATACGTATCTGCTGGCATGTCCTGTATCCAGAAGGACTCCGATATATCCCCGTTAGGATCAACAGTGCCAGTTCTAGTCTCCTCGTAAGATGTATCAAAAGCCAAATACACTTTATAACTGGCACCGGGCACAAACCCATTACCCTGTATTTGGATTAACGAATCAACCTGGACACTCGTTGGTGATACTGTTAACGACTGTGCCATGGCAGGAGTATTCATGACGCATAACGATATAAGCGATAGCAGTATACCTATATATAAGACCCTAGACTGCCTTTTTACTTTCATTTCAATCTCCCATTCTTGCTAGCTGCTCATTTTCACGCGTCAGAAAAAGCACATGGTTATAAACGGATATAGTCCGAATCTGTGATGCCAGAATTCACCCACAGTTGCTTGAAGTTCCATGACGCCCTCTACTCCTCTGACGGCCACCGGCTCTCCGGCACAGGCAAGAAACGGGTGCTGTATATATCAGGTTACTATCCAGAACATGAAGAAGTCATAAAATGGGCGAGTGAAATATTACAAAACTATGACATTTACAGTATCGCTTTGTGAGGGTCATCCAGAAGCTCTGCCGTGAACGTTGAGTGGTCGGGCCGTGTTGCATGACAAATGGGGCCGCTAATGTACGCTTCCCCATATCTTCTTGGTAACTTTCTGGGTTCTTGTTGGATTGGCGGATTCAAAAACTCCGAGGAGTATCAGCCAAGAGGCGAAAGATGAGTGATGTTTTTCTTAAGTGCTATATGGTACACTCCTCCCCCCTGATCAGCAAAACAGGTAGCCCGGAATAGCGGAGAACCCGTTCGCTAATACTTCCCAGAGTCCACCTGCTCATACCGGAGTACCCGTGAGTTGACATTATGATGAGGTCGATATCATTATTTTCCGCGTACTTGATGATGGTTTCTGCAACATTACCCGATAATACTTCGGTATGTATTATGGAACGCTTGAAACCGACCTTTTCCGCCACTTGCCTGATATACTTTTTGGCGACATCCTCGTTCCTGTATTCAATTTCTTGAACCTCTTTTTCGGTATAAACATTGCCACCACCGTCACTTTCTCCCTGGGCAGAATGTAAGAGAGACTCAACTACGCGCAAAAATGTGACCCTTGAGCAATTATAGCCGATGCCGATTACCTGCGCGTGAGGTAATACACATTCGGCTAATTCTGACCCGTCGAGTGGGACCAGGATTTTGTCAAACCCGTTGTGCTCATCAGTGTTTGCTCGGACAAGTAGAACTGGAATGTTGGATATGTGGAGTAACTTATCGGAAACTCCTCCCAGAGCCCAATGTTTGATTCCGGAGTGGCCGTGACTGGCCATCGCAATCAGGTCTACTTTCTCTCTTGCAGCGTAGTTTATTATGTCCTCAGCCGCATGCCTGACCAGGTCACTGGTATTCACGGTAACGGGGTCTATTTCAACATGTCTATTCTTCTCGGTCTTTTGGTTGTGGATGTCCCGCTTCAGGGTATTTGCCATCTTCTCCAGATATTGTTCCAGGGCTGGATGGTAGGGGTCTTCAGCCGGCAAGCGGACGTTCAGCAGGATGATTTTGCAGTCAAATTTTGCTGCCAGGTCCTGGGCATAAGGCAGAGCTTTTTCAGCTAGCTTGGAGCCATCCAGTGGAATGAGAATTTGTTGATAAAAGTCAACCATCGTGACTAACCCCCTGGCTATGTGGACGCTTGCTATTTACGGCTTTGGACCTTCGCCCCGAGGCTTACCGATGTTAAAACCTTTGCTGTATTTCTGGACGGTCCCTCTTTAAATGTATATTCAGGAAAATTATAGATAGCAAATGATGGAATAGTCATAAAATAACCCCCGAAAAAGTTACGAAACTATGACATTTGGTGAGAGTTTTGCTGATTGAGGAGAATTTCGCGAACTATCAGTTGTGTCTGGCAAGCTGGGGTTTCTCGTTTTTGCAATTCTTTTCAGCGGCCCCCGAGCGGACGATAAACTAGCTCATTCTTCGAATGTAATTTCATGACTAAGTGTTAAACAATAAAGCCGAAAACCTGGCTAGATTTTCCCCTCTCTCCGAGTTGGCGGAGTAAGTCTACGAAATGAAAGGGAGTAGACGGGACTGAGTAGCGCACCTGGCCTTGTCTCTTAAAATGGAGTGTTGTATTCAGCTTGCTGGTTTTGCCAGCATCCGTAGGAATTGATAGAATGCTGGTAAGGTGGTAACCAGCCGTGTGGATTTGGATTGTGAAATGAGTACCTATGTTCTGATGAGGATACTCGAGTCAGCGCCAGACAGGTACGACCTGGGGATTCGGCTTCTGACCCTTGGCAGGTTAGGCAAAGCCTATGACCGACTGGTCTCTCATATCGAACGGGGGTATAGAGTGCTTGATCTCGGCTGTGGGACGGGAGCCCTAACACTGAGGGCCGCAGACAAAGGGGCAGTGGTAAAGGGGATTGACACCAATGCTCAGATGCTGGAAATCGCCCAAAAGCGGGCGGAGAAGGCAGGGCTCAGTCAGAAGATAGAGTTATCTGAGTTGGGAGTCGTTGAGCTGGGTAGCGAGGATGCCGAAGGCTACGATGTGGTGATGAGTGGTCTCTGTTTTTCCGAACTTACCGAAGACGAAGTTGGCTATGCTCTGAAGGAGGCAAAGAGAATATTGAAGCCGGGTGGCTTGCTGCTTGTTGCCGATGAGGTAAGGCCCAAAAGTGTTTCAAAGAAGGTACTTCACTGGCTGACCAGACTGCCTCTTGCCATAATTACCTACATAATCACTCAGACAACCACCAGGGCGGTGGCCAATTTGCCGGAAAAGGTGAAAGAGGTGGGGTTGTCGATAGATTCGCTAAAGCTGAGCAAGATGGGTGATTTTGTTGAACTGGTCGCCAGAAAGCCAGATGAGGAGGCAACATGAAGCGGTTATCCTACATCGTCTTTAATGTTGTGGAAACGCTGCTCCGAGTCTTACCTTTTCCCACCAAAACTGGCTTAATCAAAATAGGAAGTCCCGACCGGAAGTCGCCCGTATTGCTCACCTGCAATTACCATCTAACAGTGGAAAGGGTAAAGCGAGCCCTGAAAAGAATGGATGCCTATCTTCTGGTTGCCAACAGCCGGGGCATCAACGTATGGTGCAGTGCGGCTGGTGGACATTTTACCCACCACGATGTCATCTCGGTTTTGAAAACCAGCGGCATCGAAGACCTTGTCGACCACAGAAAGCTAATTCTACCTCAGCTTGCCGCCACTGGCGTTGAAGCAAAGACCGTTCAGGAAAGGAGTGGGTGGAGAGTGGTGTGGGGGCCTGTTTACGCAAAGGATATCCCTGCTTTCCTGGAGAAGGGAGCCGAGAAGACTCACCAGATGCGGGAAGTTGGCTTCTCGTGGCAACAGCGCACCGAGATGGCTGTCGCCTGGGCGTTTCCCATCTCTCTCATCGCAGTCCTTATCCTTCTTCCGTTCTGGCGGGAGGCTATCCCCTATCTGGCTGGCCTGGTTTGGGCACTGTCTTTCCTCATCTTCCTGACTTTTCCACTCTACAGCCGATGGCTGGGGACTGAAGGCAAAAGAGTGGGCTTTGTCTTCTTCGATTTTGGCCGGGGTGGGTTCCAGTTGATCCTATGGGGGCTTCTTGTGGTCGCTCTCGTTGTTTATGAGTTTGCAACCGGTGCTTTTGCTTGGGGTGTTATCCTTCGCTGGGGATTTGCTTCGCTGATCGTCATTCTCATTCTGAGTCTTGACCTCGCGGGGAGTACCCCGGTGTACCATAGCGGTTTGAACGAAGATAGGTTGTTGAAGGTAGTTCTGGACGAAAGCAAATGCCGGGGTGCTGGTTTCTGCGAGCAGGTCTGCCCCCGGAACTGCTACGAGGTGGATAGAGAGCATCATATCGCAACAATGCCGAAGGCCGCTCAATGTGTTCAGTGCGGCGCCTGCATTGTCCAGTGTCCCTTTGATGCCCTCTACTTTAGGAGCCCGAAAGGAGAGGGCATCACTCCAGAAAGCATCAGGAAATTCAAGTTGAACCTCATGGGGAAACGCATGATAAGAATACAGAGGGAATAAT
>CAZNSC010000103.1:3764-11322 GCA_964575695.1 uncultured Dehalococcoidales bacterium | reverse complement strand
ACCCCACAGGTCAAACATGGTAGATTGCCCCGTTTCCCGCAGACGCTGCTCACGCTGGGCTAAAGAAAGGATACGGCTGACATTGGAAAGCAGAGTGCCACGGTTACCCAGGCAGTCCAGGGCACCCGCCTTAATCAGGCTTTCCATTACCCGCCTGTTGATACCACCCAGATCGGCACGGCGGCACAGGTCTTCCAAAGACTGGAACTCGCCTCCTCTATCTCGCTCGGCAATAATCGGCTCCACAGCCCCCAGCCCCACGTTCTTGATTGCAGTCAGCCCGAAGCGGATTGCCAAATCGCCACCGGAGCTATCCTTCTCTATGGAAAAGCTGGCCTGACTTCGGCTTATATCCGGAGGGAGCACGGTTATACCCAGACGGCGACATTCGGCAACAGCACCGGCTATTTTCTCCTGCTGACCGGCATGAGTAACCAGAAAGGCGGTCATATACTCCGCCGGGTAATTTGCCTTGAGATATGCCGTCTGGTAGGCAATCAGGGCATAGCTTGTGGCGTGAGCCTTGTTGAAGGCGTAGCCGGCAAAAGGCTCAATAAGAGCAAAAACCGCATCGGCAACCTCGGCGGAGAAGCCGTTCTTCCGGGCACCAGCAATAAAATTACGCTTTTCTTTCCTCATCACCTCCGGAATCTTCTTGCCCATCGCCTTGCGGAAGATGTCCGCCTGCCCCAGACTATAGCCGGCGAGGGCCTGAACAATAAACAGCACCTGCTCCTGATAGACAATCACCCCATAGGTCTCCTCAAGGATGCTGGTCAATGCCTCATGGGGGTAGCGGATGGGCTCAATGCCGTGCTTGGCTTTGATAAAGGTAGGGATGTGCTCCATAGGGCCGGGGCGGTACAGGGCGATCATGGCGGTAATATCGCTGAAGGAGGTTGGCTTGAGTTCCTTAATGTAGCGGCGCATACCGGCCCCCTCCAGTTGAAAGACACCAGCCGTTTCCCCTGATGACAGCAGGGCAAAGGTCTTGGCATCGTCCATGGGGAGATGGTGCAGGTCAATATCATGTCCACGGTTTTGACGGATAATCTCCTTAGCCCTGCCCAGGATGGTGAGGTTAGCCAGACCGAGGAAGTCCATTTTGAGTAATCCAATCTGGGCAATGTCCTCCATAGTGAACTGGGTCATGACCGTGGCCTCACCGTTACCCTTGCTCACCCGTTGCAGCGGGACGTATCCGGTGAGTGGTTCCTTGGATATGACCACACCAGCAGCATGAGTACTGGCATGGCGGGCAATACCCTCTATCTTTCTGGCGGAGTCAATCAGGTTACGAACGGTGGCATCCTCGTGGTAGATGGCACGCAGTTCACTGTTCTCCTCCAGGGCTCTTCCCAGGGTCATATTCGGGGAAAAGGGAACCAGCCGGGTGACACGGTCAACATCACTATAGGGCATGCCCAGCGCCCGACCAACATCCCTGAGAGCGGCTCTGGCGCCCAGTGTGCCGAAGGTGATAATTTGGGCCACGTGGTCCTGTCCATACTTCTGGGACACATAAGAAATGACCTCGTCGCGGCGGCCGTCTTCAAAATCCAAATCTATATCCGGCATCTCCCGGCGCTCAACATTAAGGAAACGCTCGAAAACGAGCTTGTGTTCAATAGGGTCAACATCAGTAATACCCAGGCAGCGAAGGACAATGCTGGCGGCAGCGCTGCCCCGAACCCCGAACAGGATATTCTGCTTCTTGGCGAAGGAGATAATATCCCAGACAACGAGGAAGTAATTGGCAAACTGGGTCTTACTGATTACCTCCAGTTCATAAGTAAGCCGGTCCTGTATTTCCGGGGTAGGCTCGGGGTAGTACTGGTGCAAACCCTGGAAGCACAGGTCAGCCAGAAACTGGTCAGCCGTTTTCCCTTCCGGTAGCTCTATCTCCGGCAGATGGAGGCGCCCAAACTCAAGCTTGAGGTCGCACATTTGAGCAATGCGCCCGGTATTCTCCAGAGCCTGAGGAATATCCTTGAATAGCTCAGCCATTTCCTGCGGGCTCTTGAGGTAAAAGAAATCGCCGGGCATTTTGATCCTCTTGTCATCATAGATAGAAGAGTTCGTCTGGATACACAGTAACAGGTCATGAGATGCGGCATCTTCCCGGTTGACATAGTGGACATCATTAGTGGCGACGAGACGTATATCCAGCTCACTGCTTATCGAGATGAGACTGCGATTTGTCTCCTCTAGCTCAGGGATGGGGTGTCTCTGTATTTCCAGGTAGAAATCGCCGAAGGTCTGCCTATACCATAGGGCAACCTGCTTTGCCTCCTCAAGACGCCCCTCTTGAATGAGTCGAGGAACCTCACCGCTAACACAGGCAGAGAGGGCAATCAGACCATCATGATACTGCTCCAGCAGCTCTTTATCCACCCTGGGTCTGTAGTAGAAACCCTCAAGGTGTGCCCTGGTAGTGAGCTGGATCAGGTTGCGGTAGCCGGTCTGATTTCGGGCAAGCAGAATTAGGTGGTAATGATTCTTCGCGCTGGCATCGCGCCGGAAGCGGCTATTCGGGGCGACATAAACCTCGCAGCCGATAATGGGCTTTATGCCCGCCTCTCTGGCTTGCAAATAGAACTGAATAACCCCGTAGAGGACACCATGATCAGTGATTGCCAGGCTATCCATACCCAGCTCTTTGGCTCGAACTACCAGGTGAGGGATACGACACATACCATCAAGCAAGCTATGCTCGGTGTGAACGTGGAGGTGACTGAACATAACACCTCTACCGGTGGAAATTTGCTTTTATTATAGCACAGGGTGAGTTTTCGGACATTGTTTTTCAGGAGAATCAAAGAGAGGCAAAGCCTGTCTTATACAACTACTTTCCCCTCTCCTTTGAAGAAGGTTAAACTAAGGGGCGTTGAAGAGGGACGGAAGCCCCTCTTTTTAATATCCTCCCCCCTCTCCTTTGAAGGAGAGGGGGATACAGGGGGTGAGGTAGATAACACTATCCTTTTTCGTCTTAAACGTGTAAAATTCGGAGAGGGTGGCGATGAAAGTTGCTGGTATTGCGGCTAAGTGGCTATTTGTGCTCTGCCTGCCGGTTGTGCTGCTGACGGCCAGTATCGGTGGGGCGGTTAATAGCCTCTGGCTGTACAGATATGGCTTTGAGAAATACGGCGTCAGCCAGACTACGGGCATAGCCGATACAGAGCTGGAGAAGGCAGCCGCCGGGCTGATTAGCTACTTTAACTCGGACGAGGAGTTCATTAGCATCACCGTGGTGAAAGACGGCAAGCCTTTTGTCCTTTTCAACCAGCGTGAGGTGGCCCACTTCAAAGATGTCAAGGGGTTAATCAGGCTGGACTACACGGTACTGCTCTGGACACTTGTCTATAGCCTTGTCTATACCCTCACCGCACTTTTCTGGAGAAAGAGAATGTACTGGCGGCGGCTGGCCCGGGGGGTTATCGGGGGCAGCAGCATTACCCTGGGGTTGATGCTGGCCCTGGTGCTGGGAACACTGCTCGGCTTTGACCAGCTATTTCTGCAGTTTCACCTGCTCAGCTTCGCCAACGACTTCTGGCTTCTAGACCCGACCACGGACTATCTGATAATGCTCTTTCCCCGGGGGTTCTGGTATGATGTCTTTCTGCTTGTGGGCTCAGCAACCGCACTCGGGGCGGTGGTGCTGGGTGGGGTAGCGGCGTGGTATTTGAAAAGAACGAAGGGGCAAACTGCCTGAAGGAAGGACGATGATGGAAGGGGAGAGAAAAGAGCAAAAGGAGCCTTCTAGAGGAGCAATAGTGGGCAGGTGCCCCACCTGCAAAGGAACCGGCAAAGTACCCAAGAAACTCCCCTTCCTCGCCAACCCCAAGGCACCGGCAACGCGCGCCGACAAGCTAGGTCTGCAAATCTGCCCACAATGCCGGGGAACGGGCAGGGTGAGGGTCGAGTGAGTGCCATTAAGTTTGCTTTAAATTAGTTAATTTTAATCACAGTACTACGCTTTAACTTTAAACGCATCGAAGAAATCAAAAGAAATAATACTTTTCGTCTCAGGGCTAATCTTTACCTCAAATACAACTTGAAAGTTCTTGCGCGTACTAATCTTTCCCTCTACATAATCGCCAAGCGCGGTTACTCCTTTTGGCTTCAAGAGCTGCTTTCCAGAAGCGTGGGTACCAAACCAGTGACATCCTGAGACATTGAAGAACAACCCTTTGACCTCACCCCATACGCTTTCTTCAAAGATAACTTGCTTGTCAACGCAGGTTATCATTCCCCAATCTAGCATATTCCACTTGGGAGAAAGTGGCTCTTCTTTGCCCTTAATCATAATTGGATACTTAGGTAAAGTAATATCTTGGCTTCCAGTTTCCTCAGGATTGTGGAAGTCATCCTTTGTCAAATTTTTGAGCTTGTAGTTACAGGGGAGGCGAGCCATCTGCTCCATAACGTCCCGCAAGGGATCATTTGATATCGGACCTCCAACACACAATATGTCTTTTTTTAGCATCCCCTCTACAAATTGGTCCTTATGTGGCTCAAAATACTCTTCACCGTATATTACTTTTTGGCCCTCGAATTTACCCAAAGCTCCTGTCAGCAGATCTGCGAGTATCTTGTCTGGGGCAACGAACTCGGGTTTTGCTTCTGGTACTCGCACTATCTCCTCAAATTTTGCTGTGACTAATTCTCTTTTGTAATTCTTCCTATAACCCTGGAGTAAAACGAAATCGTCAGGGTGAAACCCAAATTTCTGATATAGCGGATTACTTATGAGTCTTAGCTTGTCAATGCCAAGGAAAACTAGGCCTTCCATCAATCGGGTTGCTGCTGCCGTGCCTATTCCCGCCAGCGGCTTATCCCCAAAAAACACAGTGCCCGCCAACGTACTCGCAAGGCATCCCACAATTTCACCAGTTTTCCACTTCTTAATAAGTGGGTAAAGGAAGTCATACTCTCTCAGTGAAAGGCTGTGCCTATCAAGAAATTGCTCCATTGTAGACCTCCTCAAATTGATCTTTCAACATTCGAACTATAACCTAACTTCTTATCGTCTCACCCTATTAAGTCTCCCCACCGCCTCGTTCTTCTCTCTGATGCCCAGTTTAGCCTTGTTTATCGCCTTGCGCAAGAGGTCTATTGACTGGTCATAGGTCTGGCGGTCAACGGGGTAGGGGATGCCATCTTTGCCGCCGTGGGCAAAGGAGTACCGGGCGGGGTCGCGGTAGCTGGGGGCAACCCCATACACCAGCTCGGAAATCAGGCTCAGGGCACGGAGGGTCTTCGCCCCAACTCCCTTCAGCCCCAGCAGCTCTTCAAAGTCGTTCGGCTGGCGCTCGTAGGTGCTCAGCAGAATCTTGCTTATGCTCTCAGGGTGAAGGTCAGCGGTGCTTAAATAGTGGCGGGGTGGTAAATTGAGGGTCTTGAGCCTTTTCAGGTCAGCCAGGAGGCTCTGCGGGTTCTGCTCGGTGACTATCTCGGTCATGGTGGTGCGGGCGGGGTCGCTTTCGCGGGCAACCAGATTAAGCGCCTGCCCCCTCGCCTCAGACAGAATAGCGGAGTGGGGCTCATTGACAAAGCTGGAGACCCGCTCGCCGAGCCAGTGGTAGCGCCGGGCATAGCGGCTTGCCTCGTTCATCCCCTGCTGGACAACCGCCCACGAGCCGCTTTTAGCAAACAGGAAGGTGTGATGGTAGAGCTGATACCCATCCTGAACGCCGGCGCTGTCCACCTTGGCTGACATCCGGCTGGCATATATCAGGGGCGATGGGTCCAGCGACAGCGATTGGCCCCAGCTTTCTAGCTCCAACGGGGTTCGCCGTGAGGTCTTACCCTTGCCTCCGGCAACAAACAGGCCGAGGTCCCGTTCCAGCCCCTTTATTCCTTCCTTGAGGGCACCGCACAGGGTGGTGGTGACGCCGCTGGAATGCCAGTCATAGCCCAGAACGCAGCCCAGGGCTTGAAACCAATAGGGATGGGACAGCCGCCGCAGCATCTCTTCAGCGCCAAAGTCGCTGACGATGGCAATGGTAATCTCGCGAGATAGCTTGACCATGCGGTCAAACAGCCAGGGTGGCACCTTGCCATAGTGGAGGGGAAGGTTAGCAATACCGGTCCGGGTGGGGACAGTGGCCGACACAACCCGCCCCTATCACATGCCACAGGTATCGCAGCTAGTAGCGCCGCAACTGGCGCAGGAGCTACCGCCAATAGAGGAGCTCAGCCCGCTCTCCTCCTTGGAGAAGCAGGCAAAGGTGGACATTATCCGATTTGCGGTACTCTGGCACCGGGGGCAAGAAACCTTTTCATCAGCCTGGCGCAACGAGCGTAATAGCTCAAACCTAAAATCGCAACTGGGGCATACATACTCGTATAGTGGCATTCTCTTTCCTCCATAGTAAATTTAACTACTTTCCCAGCAGCAAGTCAAGCTATTTCAAACGGCTTACCAACCCACCCCCTTTATCCCCCTCCCTTCGGGAGGGGGAAGCAGTTTTACAAGAGAGGCGAAGCCTCTCTTTAACTCTCCTCGATTATGGGAGTTTGACTTTTCTTTGAAGGAGGCTAAACTAACGGGGTGTTAAAGAGGGGCGACCGCCCGACTGGAGAGGTAAAGAACCCATTTATGCTATTATAAAAGCGAATACGGTGCGAAAATGGTTGACAAACTGCCTGCCATAAGCCTGAAACCAATCGGTATTGTCAGAAACGAGGTTAAGCGACCAATACTGGAGCACGATTGGGGAAAGGTCGTTTCTGATATTGTGGTTCATCCGAGCCTGACCGAGGCCCTGGATAACCTGGACGAATTCTCTCACCTTACCGTCCTTTACTGGATGCACCGGCTTCGCCCGGGCCAACCGCCGACCAAAGCCCACCCCAGGCACAAACAGGAACTGCCCCTGGTAGGACTGTTTGCCACCCGGTCGCCAAACAGACCCAATCCAATAGGGAAGGCTATTGTCAGACTTTTGCGGCGCCAGGGCAACATATTAAGAGTCGAAGGGCTTGATGCCATTGACGGGTCACCGGTAATTGATATTAAACCCTATATTCCGGGTTATGATTCAGTCGCTAATGCCAGAGTGCCACGGTGGATAATCAACAGGTGAGCCAAGCCCTGCTGGATATCTATCACCGGCTTATGGCTCGCTACGGACACCAGCACTGGTGGCCGGCAAAAGAGCCATTTGAGGTAATCGTCGGTGCCATCCTGACCCAGTCAGCCGCCTGGAGCAATGTGGAAAAAGCCATTGACAATCTGAGGTCAGCCAGGGCACTATCGCCGAAAGCACTGCGCGAGCTACCCCTTGACAGGGTGGCAAGCCTTGTCTACCCCTGCGGCTACTACAACGCCAAAGCACTAAAGCTCAAGTCCATGGCCCACTGGCTGGGAGAACACTATAACGACGACCTTGATAGCCTGTTTGCTGATGACATCGACCACCTCCGGCAGCAGCTTCTTTCTGTCCACGGCATCGGGCAGGAAACGGCCGACTCCGTAATCCTGTATGCGGCCAGCAAGCCTGTTTTTGTTATCGACGCCTATACCCAGCGCATTGTCGGCCGCCTCGGCTTAGCC
>CAZNSC010000103.1:0-3754 GCA_964575695.1 uncultured Dehalococcoidales bacterium | reverse complement strand
CCCCCGATGGTAATAACTATCGCGCCCACCAGGCGCTTTTTGTGCACCACCTGCCCAACGATGCCAAGCTATTCAACGAGTACCACGCGTTGCTGGTCTGCCTGGGCAAGTACGTCTGCCGGAGACAGCCCCTTTGCCCGCAGTGCTGCCTTAACGACATCTGCCGTTACTATGACCAGCAGCAAAACCCCGACTAGAGGCCATTCATCAATATGGGTTGGAGCATAGCAAGGAGGTTAAACTGACGGGGTGTTGAAGAGGGGCGGCCGCCCCCTCTTACAATATAAATCTCCCCATACCCTTGTTAAGGGGAAGGGGACAAAGGGGGGACGATAGTGAAAGAGCAGGTTATCGCCGAGATAGAAATCGTACCTTTGGGCACAGCGACTACCAGTCTGAGCCGCTATGTTGGCGGCTGCCTTGAAGTCGTTGAACAGGCCCAGGATGTGAGCTACCAACTGACGGCAATGGGAACAATTATGCAGGGCCCCCTGGAGCGGGTGCTTGCCCTGGCACAGAAGATGCACGAAGCACCGTTTAACATGGGGGCAAAGCGGGTGCTGACCACGATCACCATTGATGACCGCCGCGATAAACTGGCAACCATGGAGAGCAAGGTCAGGGCGGTAAGCCAAGCCGGCATTTCCCACCGGTGAAGACGTCGTCTATTAAGCGGAGCCTGACGGGAGACGGGCGATAAACATCTCAGTCAAATACTGTTGACAGCGGCTGGTTATTTTTGTTAGAGTGTAATTGATAATATTTTTCATTTGGAGTTGAAATGAGACTCGCAGAGGCAAGAATAGCTGCCAAATTGAGGGGGCATGGCTATAAGCTCACCCCGCAGCGGAGGGTGGTAATCCGGGCAATTGCCTCCAGCCAAGACCATCTTACCGCCGCCGGTATATACGAACGGGTGCATCAAGCTCATCCTAATATCGGGCTGGTCACTGTTTACCGCACAATCGGCATACTCGCTGAGCTGGGGCTGATCTGTGAGCTACACGCCGGAGGTAGCTGCCACAGCTACACCCTCAGTTCCCCGGAGCACCACCATCACCTGATCTGTTCTAGCTGTGGCATGGTTGTTGACTTTACTGGTCATGACCTCGGTCAACTTGAGCAGAGGCTGTCCCTGGAGACCGGGTTTGAGATTGAAGACCACCTGCTTGAGTTCACCGGTCTGTGCCGGGCATGCCAGAAAGAAGCGACCTAGAATCCGGTTAAGCACCGCCGAATTGGTGGAAATCTTGGGATTGTCAAGAAAATAGACATTACTTATAAGAGAAAATGGTCAGACATATTATCATTGAGCTTAGAGAGCACATCCCGTTCACTGCCCTGGGGGCTGTTAGCGGGATTATCATCATGGCTGCGATAGTTCTGGCCAACGTTCCCCAACAAATTTCACAGGGTGCGTTCATTACCTTTCATCCGCTTCATGTTTTGCTGAGTGGCCTGGTAACCACAGCTATGCTCAAAAAACACGGCACTAGCAAGATATGGACAGCAGTTATCATCGGTTTCTCTGGTTCAGTCGGCATAGCGACCATAAGTGATTGCGTAATACCTTACCTGGGAGGAGTATTGCTTGGCGCCGATATGGAGCTTCACCTTGGTTTTATTAAAGAGTGGTGGCTGGTAAACCCGCTGGCTTTAACCGGGATTGCCGTTGGTTATCTAAGGCCAACGACGAAATTCCCCCATTTCGGGCATGTGCTGTTAAGTACCTGGGCGTCACTATTCTATTTTACTGCCTTCGGGATAGCCCCTTGGATTCCTTTGCTCCCGCTCGTCTTTCTGTTTCTGTTCCTATCGGTCTGGCTCCCCTGCTGCGTAAGCGACATAGTGTTCCCACTATTATTTGTGGGCGATGTTGCTCACCCGGCAGCGATAGTATATAATCACCATCATGGGGATAAATGAATGTGGATTCGCATCACCACCTTAAGCGAGAATACTGCCCGCAGGGGCGACTTCCTGGCTGAGTGGGGACTAAGCATCCTGATCGAAACTGAGGGTGTGAACGTCCTGCTTGACACTGGAAACAGCATCTCCGCCAGCCGTAACATCGATACCCTGGGCATTGACCCCGGCAAGATTGATAAGATTGTCCTCAGTCATGGCCATCGCGACCATACCGGTGGTCTGCGTGATATCCTGCACCGGATAAGAAAAGAGATAGAGATAGAGATAATAGCTCACCCCGATATCTGGGCGGCCAAGTATAGCCGCTACGAAGGAGAAGCCGCCAGGTATATCGGAATACCATTCCAACGCCACGAACTGGAAAGCCTCGGGGCTACCTTCAACCTGACCGCAAAACCGGTAAGGATAACCGATAGCATAATGACCACCGGCCAGATACCAATGGTAACCGACTTTGAGGACATAGATGCCGCCCTGTTTGTCAAAGAAGACACCGGCTGGCAGCCGGACCCGCTCCTCGATGATCAGGCGCTCATTATAGACACCGGGGATGGCCTGGTTGTTATACTGGGTTGTGCCCACCGTGGTATCATCAATACCCTGTACCATGCCCGGCAGCTCACCGGTAGGGAAGCAATACACACCGTAATTGGTGGGTCTCACCTTGTCAATGCCTCTGAAGAAAGATTGTGGCAGACGATTGCTGCTCTCAGAGAGCTTGATGTCCGGAGGCTAGGTTTATGTCACTGTACTGACCTGCCCGCGGCCAGCCTTCTGGCTCAAGAGTTCGGGGAGAGCTTCTTCTTTAACAAAGCCGGCACCATTATTGAACTAGCCTGAGGAAAACGGCGTGTGAACATCTCAATTCAGCTAGCACCGAAAAACAGCCATGGCCTACTGCTGGCCAATCCGGTGATGACGGCATCGGGCACCTTTGGTTATGGCACCGAATACAGCCATCTCTTTGACATTCAAAAGCTGGGCGCCATTGTGTGCAAGGGAACCACCCTGGAACCCAGGGATGGCAACCCCCAGCCGAGACTGGTAGAGACGGCTTCCGGTCTGCTCAATTCAATCGGCCTGCAGAATATTGGTGTCAGCGCCTTAGTCAAGGAAAAGGCACCGCTCTGGGCATGCTGGCGGGTGCCGGTCATTGTTAACATCGCCGGTGAGACGATTAACGACTACGCCCAGCTGGCGGGGAAACTGGATGGGGTGGCTGGCATTAGCGCCATCGAGGTCAATATTAGCTGCCCCAATATCAAGGCGGGTGGGGCTGAGTTCGGCTCAAGACCTGAGTCAGCTGCGGAAGTAACCGCGGCGGTTAGGGCCACCACCTCGCTCCCGGTTCTGGTCAAGCTAACCCCGAACACCAGTGATATTGCCAGGATAGCCATCGCCGTTGCCGAAGCCGGGGCGGATGCCATCTCCCTAATCAATACGCTGAAGGGTATGGCGATTGACATCACCCAGCGCCGACCACTACTGGGTAACATAACCGGAGGTCTATCCGGGCCGGCGGTAAAGCCGGTGGCCCTATACATGGTGTATGAGGCGGCCGGTGCTGTGGAACTGCCGGTCGTTGGCTGTGGCGGCATAATCACCGCCGCCGATGCCCTGGAGTTCATCATGGCCGGAGCCAGCGCTGTTCAGGTGGGCACCGCCAGCTTTGCCAACCCCAGAGCGCCGCTTGATGTTCTAGAGGGGATAGAGCAGTTCATGGAAAAGGAGGGGATAAACAATCTGACCGAACTTATCGGGGTCGCCCGCCGTTAAATCATGAGGAGGTAACTGTGGACTACGAGGGACTGACACTGGACAAGGA
>CAZNSC010000102.1:0-11468 GCA_964575695.1 uncultured Dehalococcoidales bacterium | reverse complement strand
GGGCCGACTCTTCGGAGATGTCGGCCAGGGGGAGGTCGTATTCGATGAGGCGTTTTTTCATTACCTAACCTAACTCCTTAATTAAACAGTCACCATGCCCTCTGGGGGGGCACCATGAAGCATGAAAATCGTGGGGCAGACTTTCCAGTCTGCTGGCAGGCTAGAAAGCCTGCCCCACACCGTCTATTTTCAGAGTAGAAATGAGAAAACTGCTTGAGAATGTGATTTATGGAAGATAAATTGTCTTACGTAGCTCAAGAGAAGGAACTACTTCTCCAATTGGCAAGGAATCAACTATTCCCTCTGGACCTACGATGTCGATTCGGCCTCCCTCTCCCCACATATTCTCAGCTTCGCTTGGAACAAAAACTTGGTTGGTAATATCTTCTGTAGCATCTAGTAAAGCTTTTAGCTCACAGTACCAGAGGCATCGAGCGTGGAACAGAGCTCGCGGAATTGTTCCCACTTGATATGTCTCATACCATTGTTCCACCTGATACAGACCATCCAAAGTTTGGTCCATTTCCACTAGTTCAACATGAACTAGCTGTCCAATTTGCAGCGTCTTGGCTCTTGTTTGTGCAAGCGCCGTTAAAGGAGCATCCTTTCCATAGCTAAGGCTTACTTGCTGCAGTTGCTCTGGCATAGAGGTCGTAAGGCAAGAGATGGTTTCATAAATGACTAATTGGGAAATGATCCAGTATATGCGCTCGATCAATCCTTCATACTCCCAAAAGGCCTTAACATACGCCTGGATACGTGAGCCCCTCTTTGAGTACACTTTTTTAGCAAGTTCTTCGACTCGAGCCCAGAGCACTGACGGGGGAATATTTCTTGTAGAGATATTTCTAAATTCCTTTTCAAATTGGACCTTGGCTCGATGGATTTCCTGGATAAGACTTTTCCGCCGTGTGACTGTTCTAAAAGCATTTTCCAGCTCTAACCAGATATCGCTAGCTCTAACTGCCTCAGCAAGAGCATTTAAGCTATCTGCTACTTGCCGTGATACCGAAGGAACGGAACGCTCCAGACCGATGTGTCTGGCATCTGAAGAATTTCTGACAAGAAGAGACTCTCCAAGTCTCCAAGGCAGTTCCCGTGCGCTACTTAATCGCGTCCACGGGGTATTGGGAATAGTGTATATCAAGTCTTGATGTGGATATCCTGGCCCAATTCTCCTCAAGAATGTCACTAACTGGCCAGTGAGAACTGAGCAATCTACTAAACGTCGGTACGCACGCCAGACTTGTGGATGCTGACGTAGCTCAGTCTTGATACGCACAGCGTCAGCATCGAACATGATTAACATTGGAAATAGTAAGGGACGACACTGTCCTGCGTCACTATGACGATAAGCCAGAACGACATCCACCAGTGGGACTTCTCCAGCTGGTAGCGACATAAGATTGGGTGAGATGAATTCTATACCAGCCAATGAATTCCAAGCCTTTCGCCAGCTTCGTGCCTCTTTTGAGTCTTGAATTAGGCAAGCTAGTTTCAGAGCCTGTTTGAGAACAGCATCCATATTACTTACCAAGGTTGAGGTGGAAAACCAGGTAGATACTTCTTCAGGTCGGTCTGCAGCCAGTTCGTCGCTATGAACCCTGGTGATTCTGTCAACAACCGTCCTAAGTTCATCTCCTCTAAACTTGATATCTTTCGGAGTATCTCGCCCACACGAAAGTTCCAACTACCATCTTCGTTCCTTGTGAACAAAAGGGAAGTGTCATTAGGTTCCAGAATAACCGATGGTACCACCGAAATCCGTCCAGACCTGTGGGCCGGCATTACTGCATAACGCACGATGGCCGGATCTAAATATTCGTGTACCTCAATTCCTAAATCATACTCTTTGTAGGCATAAAAAGGTAGCTGCTCACAGAACTCTTCAGGTAGTTCGCTAACCAAATCCTGGTATAATAAAAACCGATTTATTATTAATGCAACGGCCGGATGCGAGTTCGGCTGGCCTTGCCCAAATGTCATTATATCTACGCCGCCTTCCAGCCCTGCAAACTCCAATAAATCAAATAGAGAACGCATCACCCACAGATATATTACTTCTAATGGATGATATTTTTGAACAACATCTTGCGGAAGTAACCACATTGGAAGTGGGAACTTTGTGTTTATGTTCTGTAACAACTCATGCAAGTCTGCGTCTGTTGCACGAGTGACGGAAGCGATACTGTCTTTGGAACTTTGCCAGACAAGTACATAGCCTCTAGAAGAGAGTTGAGTAACAGTCAGACTGAGTCGGTTCTGTGTAAGAGAATTCCATGGAGAATTATGCAACAAGACTGGAAACTTCCTGACAAATTCACAGAAGAGCAAATAAAGACTTTCGAAATAGGCTTGCAGCTCTGCCTGACTCAACAACTTCCTAGCTCTTCTCTCGGCTCTCTCATTAATAACCTGCCCAAGCAAAACGGGATGTTCAACCAACAAGTCTAGAATGGAATCAACTACGTATCTTTCACTAAGTGAGACCCACAGAATTAGAGAAGTACGCCAACTATTCATGCCCAGGATTGACGGGGCTTCGTGGCTTTGAATGGTTAATGCAGCAAGATAGGCTCTAAAGGTGGAATGGATGAATTCGACATCCCCATCCCGCGTAATCCGCAGAAGGCCGCTGCGAATTAGTTCAGTCCGCAAACTAAGCTGATCGCAAGCTTGGAGATGAGCGAATTGGAAATATCCATCGCTATCTTCAATCCATCCTTTTATAAGAGCACTTAGCCTTGCCAAGGAGACCAAGTATGTCTCATTATCTTGCATCCACCTCGCAAGCAATGCCAGCAAATTGACCTTATCGCTCCTATCAAACTCAACAGCCCCTTTTTTCTCGCCAAGAGCAAGTATACCTTTTATGACTTCGTGATACAAAGGAGCGCGCGACTGAGGCACCTTATGATCTGAGTGGATGTAATAGTAGGCCATCATTCGCAGCGTAAGGGGAGATGTTGTCAGATGAAGGGAATCGGCATGCAGACTCTCTATTATCGCTGAAGCATCCACTGGTTCAATACCCGGCAGGTCTACCAAGATTTCTCGGGCCTGTTGCCTATTCAGTGGTTGCAATCGAAAAGTCGGTAGTCCGAAGTTGTGTCCATCAGAAGGACGGCGAGTAGTGATTACAATTGAACATTTGCGATGAGAAGCGCTCCAATACTTGAGACTTAGTAAAAGATCCGGCAAGTGATGGGTTTTTGCTGCATCGAAGTCGTCAAACAGTAAAATCAAATGTCCCTGTTGCACAAGATCATTAATCGCATTATTTGTTATTGCTTGCCCGGCCGTGTCAAAAGACCGCCGTACCAATTCAGCTATGGGCTCTCCGTCATAGCCAGCTAAGTCTACGATTACAGGAATGGGATTGCTTTCACTTGCTTTTAGAGATGCTTTCTCTAAGCGTTTGCACTGGTGAAGAGCCAACTGCCACAAGGAAACAGTCTTTCCGCTTCCTGGTTCACCTACAAGGACAATCTGGTTATGGTACTTAACAACGTCATGTAATGACAGCACCGTATCAGATCGTAAAGCCCTTTCCCTTGACTCTGCCAGCACTGACTCATCTTCCACTCTTGCAACAAGACTTAGTATGCTTGGTAATGTAACCTCTTCTTCCAATGTTAATGGAATAAGTGGAGTCCACTCTTGGACAAGTACCTCCAAAAACTGAATATATCGTGGGATATAGAGTTCAGATTGAGCTGAAACTGATTTATCGAGCTGTAGGAGCCTGTATATCTTATCTCTTGTTAGTTGGCGGAAATACTTAGTTTCTCCTTCTGTCCTTTCGGCGATCTCAAGAAATATTTCATTGTAGATTATCTGCTCATAATCTTCATCAACGTGCGGCAAGCGGGCTTTGGCAAGCAGCTTCCTTAATCTCCGTAAATCTTGTGCTTCGATACTTTTCCAAGACTCCAGTTTCAACAGAGTAAAACGGCCATCGATTCGCGAAAGGAACCCGATAACTTCTTCGCCAAACGAGTCGCGTAGGGTTTTTACCTCTGGCGTTGTAAGTGTTTGCCAGCCCTCAAATTGAATCTTGAGCAAGATTGGCTTCAATTTATTGACGACTGTCTCTCCTTCCGACCCTGCATAGATAAATTGATATTCTGTTGCATCTGTATCAGGACACTTGGAGAGAGCCAGAAAGACGTCGCGTAATTCTGACGGTCGCCACTGATGGGGATCTCGCTTCTGCTTTATCTGTGCCCGAAATACAATATGATTGCCTTCGTCAAATATCGTAACGTCTTCGATATCCTCGTCACCCTCCATTTGAATTGTCTGCCAATCAAGATGGAGCGGAAAATCGAGAATAAGTCTTATAGTACAAGCATATTGAAAATTGAGGCCACGCGCTGTGTCAGATCCAGCCATAAGTTCAGACACACATCCTAATTACTTGGAATATTTTATTCTTTCCCCAATGTCGCGATGACTCTCGTTATTCCTTAGTTTTACCACGGAGTGTCATACGTTACAACCACCTCATCTATTGTTTGAAACTGCCCCACGTTGGCACAAATACGGCCAGCCACTCTTGCACATGCAAATCTGGCGAATTCCCAGAGCGCTTCCGTGTAGTATGCCATATCGGGACTATATGAGTATCCCTCGTGTACGATAAGATTTCGTCGTCGGTAGAAAAGTGCTATCTGGTAACGCGTTTTTTCTTGAAGCTCATACTTTGCAGCAGTTATCGCATTAGGGTCGAATATAGCCTTCAGTTTCGGCAAATGAGTCAACTTTTTCAATGTGTCTATCTGTTCTAACTGGGTCAGGTTCTGCAAAAGAACGAGCCTGTTTGCTCGCCAGTTTGCAAAGCTTGGATTTGCGTCCAATAAGGCTTGCATGTCCTGATGAGTCTGTATTTCCTCGGTCAATTCCCGGCAGGAAGTCAGAAGCTGTTGCCCCAATTCAGTACGATCCCAGGTTGAAACCAAACCCGGCAATCGCCTCTGAACGCCTTCAAGTTTGCTTTCCCCAGTTTGCACAAGCAGTTGCTCCAAGGCAATCCAGTAGTTCAGAAACTGGTCTGCCTGGTAAGTCTCCCAGTGCCCCTTTGCCAACCAGTGGAGTGACCGAACGATGGCTCGTTCCACTTGAGTTCTCGAGAATTCCGGCTGACTTAGAAGTGGATCGTAGAACTCGGCGAAATTAGCCAGATTCTTGTCTTTCGCATCCAAGCGCGTAAGCATTGGCAAATCACGCGCGGTTACTTGATGGAATCTCCGCTCGCGGTCATTGATCGCCGCATAGTACGGCAAGAGTTCAAGCTTTGAGCTTTCATCGTCCTTCTTTCTAGCCGTGTAGCACCAGTTTAATACATCCAGAGTTTCGTCCAATTGTATCGTGGCTAACTCCTGAGCCATTTTGTGATCATAGGCCGGTACGGCAGTAGTCGCTCGCGCACTATGGCGAACAAGTTGATTTGAGATAGTGCCGTATCTACCTTTATACTCGTAACTAGAAGACAAGAACTGGTTCAGGCCAGTTTGAGCCGTTGGAGCATATCGTTCAACATTGCCCCGATAGGCAGGCAGGTCGAGACCATCTAGTAGATTGGCTTCACCGTAGTCCCAGACACGGGCATCATACAATCGTACCTGCCCGATTTGTAGATTCTCACCCTTGAGGTCAAGGCCATCGACGACCCCGATCACCCTATATTCACTGGCAGGTTGCGCGAATGACAAGATGAGATTAGCAAGAATGGGGTCAATCTCGCTGTCCTGTATCTGATTGATTAGGAAGTTTACATCTGCCTTCTTGAAAGATTTGATGAGGTGATCAATCACGCTCTCATTAAACGGCTCAATGATCGAAGCCGCGTTGCCTTGCAGGAAAGCCGCTGTTGAGTCTGAGCTGAGTAACCGGGAACTTGACAAGAATAGGAGAGATATATCGGACAACCATTCTATGAGGATTTCTGAAATACGGCGCTGTGCCTGAAGCCTATTCAATACCTTCCCTACATCCCCACCACCAGGGTTTGAGGGATCGACTTCGCCCCGCCCAGTGGAAAGAGCCAAATGCTGCAGAATTTCCTCTAGTACCACCCGGAGAAGTCTGTGCTTCATCTGAATTCTTTGGCTGCTGTCAAAATTCACTGAGCTGCTGGTACCCAGTGCCATTCCTAAACTGAATGCCAGGATACCGTTAATGACATCCTTGAGTTTTTGCCTTGCGCTGTGATGCAGTGTCGTACCCCAACCATCCAAGTCTCTTACCCTGCCGCTTGGGGTCATTCTGAAGACTGGTATCTTATTTCTTATCCAATCCGGTACTGGCGATTCCCAGTCCTCGAATAACCCCAGCGACAACAGACTATCAACCGCTTGATCACAATAGGCACCCCAGTAATCATGTACCTGGAGGGCCTGTTGCTTATACACTTTGATCCAGTCTTCCTCACTGCCCCTGCTTTTCCATTGCGGGTCCGAGCCTTCGGTATACAGTCGAGTAAAGAAATGAATTGCTTGCCCTGAAAAACGTTCAAACCATTCATCGCCGATTCTGTTCCAAAAGTCAGTGTGAAGAGAGTTCACAACGAATTCATTCTGCTCTTCTTTTCGCCTGGTGGAGGCATCAAACAAGTCCCTAAGAATACTTGGAGGAAATGCTATACCGTCAAATATCTCCTGAAGAAAGAAAAGATTCACGCGTGCCGAGAACTCGCGATCACTGGTAAGAAGATAGCTTGCTAAATTTCTTGCTCTTTCTTGCTCCGACCCCTGTGCTACGGAAGCGATAGCTTGCACAAACAAGCCCAAACTCGATGACAGTGCCTCGACGAAGTCCATCAGACTTTGTTGAACGTTTGGTGTTTTTAGAGCGGATTCCAGTTCTGGGGTATGTAAACTTAGGAAAGATTTGGAAACTGCCGACGCAGCATGCTCTTCTAGAGTTTTTGGAGCGGCTACTTCCATCAGGCGAACAAGTAGCATCCGAGTAAGGGTTTCTATTTTATCCTTGGCATCAGGTACTGCTGAGACAACTGTGGCGGTAAGCTTAGTATGAATATGAGTAAGATATGTTGGAGATTGAATTACCCTGGTAGCATCTTGAATTGATTGATCGAGTCGATTCAGGTCGTAATTTCCCCCTGAGTCGGGGGTACTCGCACTGACCAACTGTGCGTGAAGATTTGGATAATGTGACTTAATGAATCCACCCTCATAGCCCGATGCATTGAGAAGCGCATTCAAGTCTGCAACTAGATTCTTTTGCCATCGCCGGAGGCCTGTACTACTGGTAATTGCATAGTTGATGATCTCAGACAAGATCTGGAGATCGTGGTAGAGAGTTTGTGCAAACACCAAATTGGTAGGCTGCTTTATTGAGCTTGCCCAGCTATCAAGCAGAACGACTAGATTCTCACCGGTAGTTGTTGCCACAGTTTTTCCTCTCAGCCTTTTCCTTATCCAACTTGCCAGTCGTTGTATACAACTACTGGGCACGCCTTGCTGCCTTCTCCCCCGACGCCATAAACGCCATCTCAAAAAGCATCCTCATCCATCCGAAAATGCGCCGCCGGGTTCTGGATGCGGTGCAATTGAGGCGCGTCGCCCGCCACCTTGGTGACGATGTACAGCCAGAACTTGTCGTCGAAGTGGCGCGCCTTTTTCTACTCGTTGGCCGAGAGGCGGATGGCCCCCGACTTGGCGCAGGCCTTAACCTTGATATAGGGGACACTCCTCTTCCACGTCACTGCTCCGGAGATATTGATCGGAGAAGAGTCGTATTCGATGAGTTGCTTGTTCGTAGAACTGCTGACCCTGCCTAGAGTTTATCGAGGCGTGTCACGCCACATTCGCAAACAAAACCTTTGCTTCCATCATATTGCAGGAATCCGAAGCAGTTTTCACTCTTACATCGAACTAGTTCCTCAATGGCTTTCCACCTTTCTACCACGGCCGTCATCTCTTGAGGCGTAATTTGGATGTCAGGATCCTTGCAATGGGCACAGATATTTCGAAACCCTGATACATTCTGTAAGGCATCTATAGCTTCATACAGAGGATGGTCTCTCCCCAATTTCTCCCTTATTCTCATGCGAAACCGATCGAGCAACGGTTCAAGGGTGTACTCATTCCGTTGGTTGTACCTGACCATCACTTCGAACGACTCACACAGTTCCTGAAGCTGGCGTTCGAGAAAAGGCCCCATATTCCGACCGGCTCTCACCGGTTCATCCTCTTCGATCAACTGTTCGATCATAGCAAGCGGAGCAACTCCTTCTTTACAAACAGGGCCACTGCCGAGTTCCCACTTGGTGAACCGGACCTTCGTCCAAGTCGGACATTCCTTGAACAACCGATCGCGCCAGACCCAATCGTGGGTCATTAGCAGGATTTGATGGTCTGAGAATTCCTGCTTGAGTAACTTGATTACCTGGGGACGTTTATACCCGTCGAAGCTGTTAATCACGTCATCAAGGATCAAGAACTTGAAACCTTGATTGAAGTACTTGGCTGAGGCAAGGAACACCACAAGGCCAAAGCTGTTCAGTTGTGATTCGCTTAGATACCGATATGCGGGATAGACGGGTTCACCATGGAACTCGACCTGCAAAACCACAGCTCGATCCTGATTCCTCAAGAGTTTCAGCTCTGGACGCCCTAAGCCCACTGTATGTTCCTCCAGTATCGCGAAGTAGGTCCGCACGGTTGAGGAGATGACCTCGAATCGCCTCTCGACGTTCTCAATACTGCTCTGTATATAGTCTTCTACTACGCCCTCGAATCGCTCGTGCGCTTGATCCAATCGGGCGAATTGTCTGCGAGCAGCTTCCAGTCTTGTCCAGAGATCGATCGCCGAAAGCATGTTGGAGTGGTCGCTTACCAGTTGAGCTCTACTCGTATCCTTCTTTAAAGCCTCAACTCGCTCCGTCACCTCGCTCAGCAGATCCTTCCGAGTGCTCCTAACTTGCGTTGCATTCGGTAAAAGTGCTCTCAATGCTTCTCGCATTGAGCCAACTGTTGCGGTTTCCAGATCTTCCGGCGGAACATTCAGTGAAACCCTGAGGTTATTGAGGTCTCTCTCAGCCCTCTCGATCTGCGCTATCAGCGACTCGACCGACCACTGCTTGGCAAGGGATTCGATCTCTTGGCAATCCTCTCGCAGTATCTTTGAGAGAGTGGTCAAGGGAGATACCAGTTTCAGAGTCTTCTTTCGTTTTGTCTCAAGATTGTCGCGCGATTCCTTCAAGCCTCGCAGGTGGGACAACTCAGATGAGATATGCGCAAGCAAATCCCCCTCGAAGGGTTCGCCGCAGAGGGGGCAGGACTTGATCTCTTCTCCCATCTTCTTGCGAGCCGTCAGCACAGTTTTACCTTGCTCATACAGACCAATGAGCAGTAGATCTACAACTTCTTTCTCTTCCTGCTTGAATGCTTCGGCCAACTCGAGATACGATTGCAGATTCTGCTCCAGGTCATCGGGCAGTTTCAGTCTTTCGATAGCTCTCTTGAGTGTGCCAAGGGTGGCGAGCTCCTGAGATCGAGGATCGTTCTCGACAAGTTTTGTAAGGTGCTCTGCTGCTGCTTGTAACTCCTCTGGTGAGTCTACAGGCTCAATGCCATATCGCACCAGGATCTCATTCAGCTCCTTTAGGACCGATGCCTCATCTAACGTTTCCACCTTCAACCGAGTCGACAGGTTGGACTCGATCTGGCTCACGTTCTGCTCTTGGCTCTCTACCTCTTCTCGCAGTTGCCGCAAGACACGGCGCAACGCCTTTTGAAACTCAACTTGCGATGTGAAGCCCATTAGCTGGGCCAGGGCATCGTATTTTTCAGTCTTTGTGAGGTATACAAAACGTGTGAGGTCTTCGAAACGGATATGACAGGGATGAGGGGCCAACGCCCGAAACTTGGCGATGTTGCCTTGTGAAACCGGCATTGTAATCCGAGATTGATCGAAATCTAGACGTACTGAACCTAACTCGTCATCCGCGAACTGAACTTCCACAAACGTTTCTCCAGGCTTTGCGTTTCGGTGGGGAAATGAGCTTTCCCTTGCCCCTTCACGCGCCAGGTGCTCTATTTTCTGCGTGTGAAACCACTCCCATGCATCTGTGATTGAACTCTTACCAGTACCATTACGTCCATAGATGACCATAGACCTGGGTGTCTTTCCCTTGACAAATTGTAGAGGCAATGGACACAGAATTCCGCGAAACCCACCGATGGTGATCTGTCTAATCGGAACCATTCTTACCCTCCGGTTCCTCTGAAAGTGCAATTAAGCTCCTGAGCAGGGCTGCTTCGTCCAGAACGGCTCCTTTCCGGTGCTTGTCAATTAGCGTGACAATGCGCTGGTCGAGCTCGGCTTCAGCTTTTCTGGCGTCGAGCCATTGTTTAATAAAATCGCCGTTTGGTTCAATTTGTGATCTCATTGCTGTTACCCCCGTTCTGTTCGCTTCCGCCAAGTCTCTTCGTGGATTATAAACCCAGTCGCGAAGATGTCCTCGTCCATGCGAAAATGGGCGGCCGGGTTCTGGATGCGATGCAGCCGGGGCGTTTCGCTCCCCGCTTCCGTCACCACGTACAGCCAGAATTTGTCGTCGAAGTGGCGGGCCTTCTTCCACTCATTGGCGGACAGGCGGATAGCCCCGGATTGGGCGCGAGCTTTGACTTCGATGTAGCGGATGTCGGCGAAGGTACCGTCGGGGTTGTAGCGAGTAGAGCGCACGTCGAAGCCGTGATTCTCACCCGAAACATCCTCCGGTTGCCAGCCCTGCTCTCGCTCGTAGTGCATGGTGGTTCGCATGCCGGCCGCCTCGATCTCCTCATCGCGGACCATTCCTGCGCCGTTGCCAGTGGGTTTAACCTTATACGTCTCCTCTGGCCTGGGTTTTTCTTTGACTTGTGGTGTCTCTGCCCCTGGCTCGAGTTGTGGTTCCCTTAATTCCAGCAGGGGGATGACGGCGGCTGCGCCCAAAATACGTGGTTCTCCCACCGTCAGGTTGCGTTCCAGGAGGATCTCCCGCTCCAGGTCTGCCCGGCGCATCTCCAGACTCTCCAGGTTGCGCTGCTCGTTTAATAAGGGCAGGTCTACGGCCTCGCCTACTGTCTGCCGCATCTGGTAATCGAGGATCTTCTGGTTCGACTCCTGGATCAGGTAGTCCAGCGAACGCAGACCGTACTTCTCCTTGACCCGAGTCTCGCGCGCCCTTCGACCGGCAATTTCCTCCCGGAAGGGAAGGAGCACCTGGGTGATGATGAAGTCTTCGACCGTCTCCCGTTGCCGGAGGAGGTCGAGGACTTCGGAAAGGAGACTCCCACCCCCTCCCCAACCCTTCCCCTCGTAGGGGGAGGGAGCGACTCCCCTCTCCCTCGTAGGGAGAGGGGCTGGGGGAGAGGGTAGAGCCTCGTGGTCCCACAATATAGCTGGATTGACGAGCTGGATCGTCCCATCCAGCGCCTGGTACAGGCAAAAGACCCGCT
>CAZNSC010000101.1:0-11476 GCA_964575695.1 uncultured Dehalococcoidales bacterium | reverse complement strand
CAACTGCGGTCAATCCACTGAGAGAACCCTTGACTGGTGCTGCAAGTGGTGCGGATTTCCCCTTTTCTCAGGCTCATATAAGACTATAAATAAAACCTATCGCGAGTTGAAAGAGGAAAGGGCAGGGAAACAGCCCGTGCGGGAAGAACCTCCGGTGGAAGAACCGGCACAGGTTGAATCGGTACCTGAAGCAGAAGAAACAGTAGTGCCGGAAGAGCCTGAAGAAGAACCGGCTGTAGAAGAACAACCTGAAGTCACTGAGAAACCGGCTCCCAAAAAGCGCCTCGTTCGCAGGCGAAGGGTGAAGAAGAAACCCGAACCCGAACCGGTACCGGAAAAAGAACCCGTAATTGAAGAAAAGGTTGAAGAAGAACCTGTTCAGGAGGAAGAAATTCCTGAACAGCCGGAAGCAGTAGAAGAAATCGAGGAAGAAATTCCCGAAGAACCGGAAGAAACAGAAGAAATTACAGAAGATGAGGTTACGGAAGAGGAAATAATCGAGGAAGAGTATGAAGAGGAAGAGGAGATAATCGAGGAAGAAGAACCCGAAGAAGAAATAGAAGAAGAATCTGAAACCAAAGAGACGGAAGAAGAGCTTGTGGAAGAGGAGGAGATACCGGAAGAACCACCTGAAGTGAAGCCGGAGCTATCAAAACCAGCGATAGAGCTTACGGTAGACGAACTGGTATCGGCGTACGAGTCCGAAGGTCCCGCAGCGGATGCCAGGTTCAGCGGTCAGATTCTGAAACTGACGGGAGTTATCGAGAAAATCGACGTAAGAGTAGCTCAGGATATATTTACACTAACCCTTAATGATGGGAAGGAAGATTCTATGCGGCAGACCGTACGCTGTGTTTTCAACAGGCAGCACGGAGAGGAATTGCAGCAACTGACAAGAAGTCAGACGGTTACAGTACAGGGACAGTATGACGGCTCTATAATAAACATCAGCATGAGAGAGTGTGAGTTGGTCGGGTAATCTGTTCGTGAGTTGAAAAATAACAGGGGAGTCAGTACTGACTCCCCTGACGTATTCCATATATTTACGGGTTTAATTATCAGAAGCACTAAGTACATTATGGGCTTTCATTTTTACCGCTGAAATACCCTGTGCCTGAATCTTTACCTGATTCTGTAATCCGTTTCCGAGTGCGTTTGTGTTGTTATTCTGAAGTCTGTATTTAATGCGGAGTTTAGACCTTTCAAGGTTGCCCTCTGCGGCAGAAAATGTAGGTTTCGTTTTGTACGAATACATTTGCCAATTCCGGTTACGTACCTGGTGAAATACTCCTGGAGTGCCGAAGAGCTTGTCTACAGACTCAGGTCTGTCTTCCCACCAGGCGATTATATCTTCAGCTTCCTCGGGAGTTATCAGTCCTTCATCAGCTGCCTGGTTAACCAGCTCAATAATCACGTCCTCGTTATTGTACAGCGTCGGTACCGGCGTATCGTTGGCAGGGTCGTCTTCAGCCATCACCGTCGCGGCGCTGCCTGTTATCATTATTGCCACCGCGATAATTACAGAAATCAGGATTTTAATTTTCCTTGTCATTTTCCACCTCCTGCTATATATAACGAAAAAGCCGCCCTTTGGTTAGGCGGCTTTTTCGATTTATTTTAAGATTTTTATTATTCTGACCGTAATGCTTCAATTGGGTTAAGTCTGGAAGCATTCCAGGCAGGATAGAAACCGAAGAAAAGCCCTATTCCGATGGATACCGAAACGGCGAGTATAACGATATCTGTCGTGACCAGTGTCGTCATCAGTCCCGAATATTCCACGAAGAATGAAGCTACCCATCCTACACCGACTCCGATAATCCCACCGGCAAAGGTGAGGGAAGCTGCTTCTATGAGGAACTGAAGCCAGATATCCCGTTCCCTGGCGCCCAGTGCTTTGCGTATCCCGATTTCCCTGGTCCTCTCCAGTACCGATACCAGCATGATGTTCATCACACCAATGCCACCCACCAGCAGGGCGATGGCGGCGATAGCCCCCAGGAGTAGAGTCATGCTGCTCGTGGCCTCGGATATAGTATTTACTATATCCTGCTGAGAGGTAATGGTGAAATCATCATCGGCACCGACCGCGAGACGGTGTCGCTCGCGAAGCAGGGCGGTAATGTCACCGATGACCTCGGCGGCGTGCTGCTGGTCACCTACCTGCACCACAATGGACCTGACTATGTGCTGGCCGGTGCTGGTCAGTTGCTGAGTCACTGTCTGCTGCAAGGTCGTCAGCGGCACCAGGATAGAGTCATCAGTCCCGCCCATGAACGATTGCCCCTTAGTCTGGAGAACGCCGATGACCTGTACAACAATGTTACCCATTCGCACGGTCTGTCCGAGCGGGTCGTCACCGTTGAACAGGGTGTCGGCTACACTGGATCCGAGTACGGCGACCTTCATTGACCTCTGGTACTCATAGTCAGTGATGAAATCGCCTTCGGCCAGTTGCAGGTTATATGCCTGCTGATACTCAGGGGTTATCCCGCTAACCTGAGAGCGTGTGTTCTGCCCGGCAACTACTATCTGGAGCGAAGTCGAGCTGGAAGGCGCCACCGCAGTTATGTAAGGAACATTTTGTTCTATCGCTGTCGCGTCTTCCAGGGTCAGGGTGGTAGCGGTGCCCGGACCGAACCTCACTCCTCCCTGGGTGGTCCCTCCGGGACTGATAAACAGCAGGTTTGACCCCAGACTCTCTATCCGGGAGACGATAGCTGCCTGGGTCCCTTTACCTATGGACATCAGGCTAATCACAGCCGCGACGCCGATAATGATGCCCAGCATGGTCAAAAAGCTTCGCAGCTTGTGAGTAGTCAGTCCAAGCCAGACGGTAGCTAAGGGGCCAAGCCACTTCTTCATGCGCTTTCCTCCCCGACGATCTCGCCGTCCTTGAGGTGAATTATCCGCTGGCAATGACTGGCAATGCTGGCATCATGAGTTACCAGAAGCAAAGTGATTCCCTGTTCGGCATGCAAAGAGGTGAGGATGGAGATTATCTCCTGGCCAGAGCGGCTGTCAAGCTGGCCAGTAGGTTCATCTGCCAGAAAAATAGATGGGTTCTTTACCAGGGCCCGGGCAATGGCTACCCGCTGCTGCTCCCCTCCCGAAAGCTCGACCGGGCGATGATTTACCCGGTCACCGAGGCCGACCTTGGTCAGGGCTTCTACGGCACGCTTGCGGTCAACACCACCAGCGTATGTCATACCCAGTTCCACATTGGACAGCGCCGTGAGCCGGGACAGCAGATTGAAGGTCTGGAAGATGAAACCTATCTTCCGCCCCCTGATTGCCGCCAGTTCGTTGCCGCCCAGCCGGCTGACCTCTCTCCCGTCCAGATAGTATTTGCCCGATGTGGGCTTGTCCAGGCAGCCAATAAGATTGAGCAGCGTTGTCTTGCCTGAGCCAGAGGCACCCATAACTGCTACCAGCTCACCTTCTTCCACATCCACGGTTATCCCTTTGAGCACCTTGAGTTGTCTCTTGCCCATAGGATAGTTCTTGACTATATCTTGCAACTGTATCATCGACCTGTTCTCCCTATCCCCCTCGGAAAAAGATCCCTCCTCCAGGTGGTCTTCCCTCCTGCTGTGACGTTGTCGTGTTGGTGGTTGTCGTCTGAGGGATAACTACCTTTTCACCCTCAGTGAGGCCGTCAGTTACTTCGGTATTCTGGAAGTCGGTTATCCCGGTCTGTATCTTGCGCTGCTCAGTGGTGCCATCGCTGTTCAGCACCTGTACATAGCTTACACCCTGCTGGCGGGTAATTGCCCGATTGGGTATCAGGAGCACATCGTCTCTTTCTTGCACCGGTATGTTCACCGTGGTGGACAGCCCCTGCCTGAGCTGGACGGTTTGGGATGCTGCTGCCTGTGATTCTTGCCCGGCCGCTGTCTGGCCGGATGTTTGCTCTTGTCCACCCTGTGCTGATCCGGTCGTCCCTCTTTGTGCGAACTGGCTGCTTCGTATCGGCTGGAGTGATGTCACCTCAACCGTCACTTTATAATTTACCACACCGGACTGGATGGTTGCTGTTGGTGCGATAAAGGTGACCTTGGCGGGCAGGGTGACACCCGTTATAGCATCCATGCCTACCGTGGCATCGCCCCCCAGTTTTACCCCGGAAATATCTATCTCGCTGACCAGAATATCAGCCTCAAACTTGGTGGGATCAGCCAGTTGCACGGCTACCGTGCCCTTCTTTATCTCATCGCCGCCGGAAACATTGACCTGGGTAATGAAGCCATCAAAGGGAGCCGTCACCTCTGGGCTGGCATCCTGAGCATCGGCCAGTGCCTTCTGGGCATCGGCCAGGCGCTTCTCAGCCAGCGTAACCTGTATCTCCAGGATGTCTATCTCCTCGGGGTCCGTAGTCCTGCCGGTCACAATGTCCCCGGTGATGCTCGTACTGGTGTCCTCCTCGGCTTGCTCCAAATTAAGCTCGGCGTTTTTTAGATTTATCTCGGCCTGTAGCTCGCTCGCCTGAAGTGATGCCAGGTTCGTTTCCCATTCCGACGTGTCCAGCGTTGCCACCACCCGGCCCTCTTCTACGGAATCCGCTACGCTCACCAGGACTTCGGAAACTGTTCCCGCCATGTCAAAAGCCAGGTCCTCCGTGCGGGACAACGCCAAGTTCCCGGTGCCGGTAACATATAACACCAGATTACCTCGGTGCACAGTTACTGTCTGGCTCTGCGGTGTTGACTCCGATTCAGAAGCACAGCTCAGCAACAGGACGCTGAGCCCGCATAACATCAGGGCCACCCCTACCTTTAATATTTTCATTGCCATTCACCTGCTCCTCCGTAATTATATACTATAATGGATAGTCAGACGAGAAAACTTCCAGTAAGACTATTATTACAGAAATATGTTAAGAACCTGTTAATATTCCTGGGATTTTGCGAAAAGGCGTAACTTAATAGGATATTAATATTTCGCCTGTATAATGAAAAACAGGATTATGAAAATAAAGGACTTACAAGAATGAAGTATATCCACGGATTACTTGCCGCATTGTTACTGGCCGCCGTGCTTGTGTCCCACCCAGCACTGGCGGGGCCAGCCGCCCTGAAGTGGACAAAAGTACATAAGCCGGGTCAGGACGGCAACATTGTCGTCACTCCCTCAGAAGTCAGTGAAATCGCCGTTGGGCCTAGCGATGTCCTCTATGTCACAGATAGCGAAAACTCCGCAGTCTACCGCTCAGTGAATGCCGGGGTAACCTGGGAAGACATAACCGATAACCTGGTTGATAGAGGCGCTGAGTTACCGGCCAGTAAGATTGCTGTCGCCCCCGATGATTCGGCTACCGTAGCCGTGGTTACCAGCAATGGCACAGCAGTGTATTTATCCAGCAATGGTGGTAAAACCTGGACTAATACCGGTGTTCCCAGCCTGGAAGGCACCATCCAGGCAATCGCCATATCCACGGGATACACTCAAAGTGGAAAATCTTACAGAGAGATGGCAATAGGCACCGCGGCATGGGGAGATAGCACCACTACCGGGCAGGTATGGGTGCGCCAGTCAGGAGAAACACTTCCATCATGGCAGAACCTTAACCTGACGGTTGACCCGACTCATATCGGTGGTGAAGTCTCGGCACTTGCCTACTCCCCCGACTATCGAAACGATGCAACACTCCTGGCTGTCACCTCTACCTCGACCGGTAGCGATGTCACTGCCGATTACCAGAACCGGACCTGGCTATGTCTGTTCGAGGGGGAAACAGCAGGCTGGAACACTCTGGAAGGCTACCCGGTGGAGATTGCCCCGGCCGGCGATGGGGCGACAGAAGGCACAATAGTCCATTCATCACTGGCCCTGCCCTCAGATTACTCAAGCGGGGAAGCGTCGTCGCGACAGCTCTTTGTAGGTTACAATCGGGAGCCGGATGCTAATGACGATGTCTATTGCATCAGTGACGCAAGCCCCTTCCGCTTGGACGCCGACGGTGGTGCTGACATTGATATAAGCAGTATCGCCTATTACGGGACAGCGACCTCAGGTAAGCTTCTTGCTGGCGACGTCAACCCTATTCCTGGCTCACTCACCGTCCAGGTGAGGCGGGCTACTGACCCCTTCGACGTGGCGCCAACATGGGAGCTAGCGACAGTGCCACCCACAGGCCCGGGTAATGCCAAACTGGGCTGGAGCTCCGATGGCAAGATAGCCTATTGCGGCACCGGTCAGAGCCCTAGTGCTGAGCTGGATGAGAGTGCCCTCTCGGCAAGTCTTGACGGTGATAAATGGCGGCAGTTGGGTCTCATGGATACGGTTATCAAGCTTGCCGATATTGTCCCCACGCCTGACTCGAAAAGCCTGTTTGTGACCACCTATAGCCAATCTGGACCTGAGGCCATCTGGCGCAGTGCCGGCGACCCGCTGGGAGAGAAGTGGGAGCGCCTGCTGACAATGGACACTGAGACGGATGCCGTCATCTTAAGGTTAAGCCCCAATTACGATGATGATTATGCGATGTACGCCGCCGAGGTCGGCGGCAGTCAGATGGCGGTATCACATAACCGGGGTAACTCGTGGGAGTGGTGCCGTGGCGAGCCGGGGCTGGTGATTGATATGGCGCTTGCAGATGAGGACACCATCTATGTCGCCCTGCCCGGCGGTTATGTCCGGAAGAGCGTTAACGGCGCCTTTACCTGGCAGGGCCCGGTGAATACCGGCCTCAGCGAAATTAACATGCTGGCTCTTGTTGATGAGGAGACAATACTCGTCGGCGGTAAAGATGGAGATGTCGCCTATTCAACTGACGGCGGTGCCAGCTTTAACCGGATCGATGAAGTTATCGGCAGCGGCAGCGGCGATGTCCAGGTAGCCGCCGATGCTGATTACCAGGATAATAATGTTATCTATGCCGCCACCAACCTCGCCGACGAAGGAGTCTGGCGCTGGACGATCGGAGTCTCCACCGAGTGGGAACAGATTGACGAATCTATCACCGGGCTGGGGAATGGGCAGCACATCGGCAGCCTGGCGGTAGGCCCTGAAGGCACACTCTATGCACTCAGGCTGGAGCCAGCTTCAAATAGCAGTGGTGGTGTAACAAGGTCACTCAATCCCCTGGAACCAGACCCCGCCGATGTTGAGTTTGAACTGGTAAACGATGCCCTGCCTGCGGGCAGCGCTTTTGACCCTGGCCCAGTTTTCCCCAACAGACTCCCTTACCTCAGGCTATCGGGGAACGCCACGCAAAATGAACTCTGGACTATTGACACGGCTAACCAGATTATTTATCTCTTTCGGGATACCCTGTGCAAACTCGGGCCGGCTCCCGAAATGCCGGAAGCCAGCGATACCATGCCAGTCAACTCCTCTGGCTATGTCATCAGCCTCACCCTGAGCTGGGAAGAACTGACCGGGGCGACAGAATACGAAGCCACCATCTATCAGGACTCAGATGCCATCCAAAGCGTGTGGTCAGAGACCACCACAGGTAACGGCATAAGTGCTACCAGAGGCAACAGCCCAGCACACCTGCTGAGTGGCACCACTTACTACTGGCGAGTAAGGTCTGTTGAGCCGGTAAAGAGTCCCTGGTCTGAGCTCCGGTCATTGACTCCTGCCCTTGGTAGCGGCGAGTGGTCACCACTGGCGGCACCGGCCGGAATATCTCCCTTACCTGGCGCCGCCAATGTGCCCATAAGACCAACATTTGCCTGGCAGCCGGCTGACTGGGCTACCGGTTACGAGCTTGTACTGGCCAGAGATAGCGAATTTGCTGATGTAGTTGTTGCCCTCACCGGGGCTGACGCCTTAACGACCACTGTCTGGGGGTGCGACCGGGACCTGGACTATTCCAGCACCTACTTCTGGAAGGTGAGAGCCATCAGCGCCACCAGCTACAGCGAGTGGGGTACCGGTGTCTTCACCACCGAGGCACCCCCCTCAACACCACCGCCGCCTCAGTCACCCCCTCCCCCATCCCCTGCGCAAGAAACGGGGCCAACGCTTCCGTCATACCTGTTATGGGTATTAATCGGCATTGGCGTCACCCTGATTGGTTCCCTGATAATGCTGATAGTCAGGACAAGATAGTAGTCGAGGTTATGTAAACTAAATGCCACCTGCCGCACGGGCGGTTATCTTTGCCCCTTCCCTGACATGAGAATCGAGTTGACCTCCTCTTCGCTCGAAACCTCCCAGACCTCGCCATCCTTGACAAAGTACTTCCAGGCTAATTTATCACTCCGGGCCAAGTCGGCGGGCGTTGTCGAGAGCAGGTCGTACTGTGTGACCGGCTCCACCAACCGTGGATTGAAGATAATTTCTTGGAGCTTGGTTTTATCCTCACAGTCGCCAAGGACCCGGGATACCCCCTGGTAGTAGCCCCACTGAACAAGACCGCCGCAGCTGTAGGTACTGATCTTCAAGCGCATGGCAAACGGCAGCACTTGTTTCCGGCTCGCCCTCCGATGCTTTCTCCTCTTAAAAGCGAAGCGATAGCCAAGGGTGATCTGTCGGCGTGTTCTCCGGATTAATCTCTTAATCTTGGCGTCGTACCTATCATCGGTCTCTCGCAGGAGAATGTCACACACCGTTTTACAATAGGGCAGCCCATCGGCTTCGCGGTCACTTTGGAACCAATCCGCCTTCAGCCTCTTGACAGCAATATCATACCGGTCTGGTCTTTCAAGATAGTGAGCTATATCGCTCAGGTAAATGCCACCCATTCTCGGGTCAATAACCAAGGTCTTGTCCCATTCCTGAGCAAGGTCTCTGACCACATAGACAATAAGGGCATGGTTCCAGTAGCAGCCGGTTGCAAGCCGAATCAACCACCCCCACAGGCTGCGTTTGTAGTGTGTCAGCACGATATCAGCTCTCTTCAGCCCGCCGCCTTCCATAAGCTCTGTCATTGCCGTGCCTTCAAGTTTTTGCATTTGCTCGCCCCATTTTCAGCCAAGACTGATGCACATGTGATAAACTCATCGCCGCAGTGTCCGGTGGACGCTGCATAACCACAACCAGGACTGTTCTCCTAGTGTAAAGTGGCTGTAGCCAGGCAGCCGGGCCCCATGTAGGTTCCAAGCACCGGGCCAAACCTGGTGAGGTAAATCTGTTGCTGTGGGAAAAGCTCCTTTATGTGCTCAACGAGTCTTTCCGCCTCCTCCGTCTCGGTGCTATACATCACGCCCACTTCCTTGGCCGGCAGACGTTCCTCAATTAATTGATAAAGCCGTTCCATGGCTTTGGAGTGAGTACGGACCCTCTCCAGAGGAACAACCTCGCCATCGCGTACGGAGATGAGGGGCTTGATACTCAGTATGGAGCCGAGCCATGCTTGGGCCTTGCCAATCCGCCCACCCCGGTACAAAAAATCCAGGGTACCCGGGGCTCCCACCAGATGGACGCGAGGGATAGACTCCCGGATCAGTCCAACTATTTCATCTGTAGTAGCACCTGCTATGGCAGCTTTAGCTGCGGCAATAGCC
Organism: uncultured Dehalococcoidales bacterium; assembly: GCA_964575695.1. Taxonomy (GTDB): domain Bacteria; phylum Chloroflexota; class Dehalococcoidia; order Dehalococcoidales; family W111; genus CAZNSC01. The sequence continues at coordinate 2,021 of CAZNSC010000101.1, read as the reverse complement.
AGCAGGCCCAGTCCCATAGACACGAGTTGTGAATCAATGACCTCAACCCGGCACTCTCCACTAACATCACACTTTGCCGCCAGTGCCGCCTCATGGGTGCCACTTAGTTTAGAAGAGATATGGACGGAAACAATCCCCTCAGCTTTCCCGACCAGATCCTGGTAGGACTTTTTAAAAATGCCTGGCGACGGGGCGGAAGTCTTCGGCAAAGTGGGACTCGTTACCAGCCGCCTGTAAAATTCATCGGCCTGCAACTCTACGCCATCCCGATAGGTGTCAAATCCAATATGAACATTGAGAGGCACCACCGTGATCCCCAGTTCTTCCACCACCCCCAACGGCAAATCCGAAGTACTATCGGTGACAATCCGAACAGTCATGGCATGCCACTCTCTGATATATTGTAATACGGAACATCTCTTTATGAAGCTGGTGGTATAGCCTCAGCTATTCCACAGACATTATGCAGCTGTAGTGGGGCTGGCCGCCTCTTACCACTTCTACCTCTAAGGAGGGGTGCTCCATCCGCAGAGCCTGGCCGAGGTTTTCTGCCTCTTCCTGTCTAACGTCAGCGCCATAATAGAAAGTTATAATCTCAGCATTCTCCACCTTCGCCACCTTCACTGTGCTGGATACAGCCTGCCGCAGGTTATCGGCAGCAGTCTTTAGCTTTCCATCTATGAGACCAATAAACTCGCCCTCCTTCACCCTCAGCCCCCCCAACTTTGCTTCCCGGACTGCCCTGGTTATCTCAATGCATTTCACACGCTTCTGGGCCTTGTTCATTTCAGCCAGGTTAGTTTCCATTTCCATTTCACTATTAAAAGCGAGCAGAGCCGCCACCCCCTGAGGGACAGATTTTGTGGGCAGTACCCGGGCTTTCTTCGCCGAGTATGAAGCCGCCTGCTGGGCGGTAAGAATCACATTTTTATTATTGGGCAGGACAATCACTTTGTCAGTGGGGACAGACTCAATAGCCCGCAGGATCTCCTCAGTGCTCGGGTTCATGGTCTGACCGCCGGGGACGATAGCCGTGGTACCCAGACTGCAAAACACGTCCTCTACACCATCCCCACACACCACCGAAACGATAGCAATGTTAGCCGCCGGCACCGGGGCACGGCGCATCACGAGAAATTCTTCGTGCTGGTCATCCATATTCTGAATTTTTAGATCATGCAAAGAACCCAGAGAAGACCCGAACTCCAAGATGGCCCCTGGCCGAGGAGTGTGAATATGAACTTTTACGGTTGTCTCATCCCCCACCACCACAATAGAGTCTCCCCTGGGCTCTATCTCTTCTCTCACCTTGTCAGGACTCAGGTTTGCACCCTTGATAATAAACTCCGTACAGTAACCGTAACCCCTTTCCCTCGTTTCCACAGACCTGGCGGCCATAAGCGCCGGCTGCAGGGTTCCTGGAGCTTCTGTCTCCATCAGTTCCACTTTTTCCGCCTCTCCCTGCAGGTAGAGAAGAATCCCCTCCAGTATAATATAAAGGCCCTGCCCACCGGCGTCCACCACCCCAGCCTCCTTCAAGACATCCAGTAACTCCGGCGTTCGCTCCACCGACCTCTTAGCTTCCTGAACCACCGCCTCCATGAAATCCACCAGGCCTTTGCCCTCTGCGCCGACACCGACCTTTGCCGCCGTGGCTACATCCTTGATCACGGTAAGCATGGTCCCTTCCTTGGGCTTACTTATGCCTTTGTAGGCCAACAGCGAAGCCTTTTCAAAGGCCTGAGCCATTTCCTGAGAACCAAAGGATGCCACATCACACAGGCCATCCGATATACCTCTTAATATCTGTGAGAGGATGACCCCGCTGTTCCCTCTGGCCCCCATGAGAGCGCCGCGGGCCATAGCCTGGGCTATAGCCGAAGCGTTATTATCGGCAAGGCGAGCCGCCTCTTCCATAGTAGACCGCATGGTCAGAAGCATGTTGGTGCCCGTATCTCCATCGGGCACCGGGAAAACATTCAGAGCATTGATGGCAGAGGCATTCTTCTCCAGCCATCGCG
>CAZNSC010000100.1:4015-11590 GCA_964575695.1 uncultured Dehalococcoidales bacterium | reverse complement strand
GTATATGGAAGGACTGGGCAACGTCGATATGATGGTGCGCTGGATTTATGTGGCCGTGCTGGGTGGTCTTGGTCTGTATATGTTCAACGAAGCCCGTAAGGCAGCCGCCCGGGAAGCCGCCAGCCTTCTTGGAACGGAAGGCCTACCGGGTGTCCCGCAAAGGGGACTAGCCAGCAGGATTAAGTCGCTGAATTTGCCGCCCTTTGTCTCCCTGCCAGCATCGGGAATACCCAGAATATCGGTATGGGTACCTTTGGGCATTGGTTTCGCCACCGGCATCCTCGCCGGGCTCCTCGGAGCCGGCGGCGGCTTCATCAGAATGCCGGCGCTAATCTACCTCATGGGAGTGCCCACCGTCGTTGCTGTGGGTACTGACCTCTTCGAGGTTATTATTAGTGGCAGCTATGGTGCCTTCACTTACGCCATTGCCAGCCGGGTAGAACTGATGGCGGTAATTCTGATACTGGTCGGTGCCTCAGCCGGCGTTCAGATCGGCGCTGCGGCCACCCGTTATGTCCGTGCCGAACGGATCCGTTACTGCTTCGCCCTTACCATCTTGCTGACCGGGGTATCGGTGCTCCTGCAGCAGATAGGCGCCATCTTTAGTCTGGGCCCGTTCAGTGCCGCCTCTAGCTATCTCCTGCTCAGCGTCGCCGGCGGCATGAGCGCGCTTATCCTTGTTCTGTTCCTGAAGAACAGAAGCGCCAGCTTGGAGGTGCAGCGGAGGGAAGAGACGAAGAGACAGTTCATCATGAGCAAACAACCGGAATAGATAGAGACACGACTCTGGGACAGATAATGAAGTAGTCCATGAACAAAACCACTATTCTTATAGCTGATGACCATCCCCTACTACGAGACGGCATCGTTCATCTCCTCGAGAAGGAGGCTGATTTCGAAGTAGTGGCCCAGGCCGCCGATGGTGAAGAGGCGGTGAGACTGGCCAGCGAGAAGTCTCCCGATGTCGTGGTGATAGACATAGAGATGCCCAAGGTTGACGGCCTGGACGCCACAAGACAGATCAAGGCCACCCATCCCGAAGCCTCGGTGCTGGTGCTGACAGTTCACGACGACGAGGAATACATCGCCGCGCTTTTGGATGCTGGCGCTTCCGGGTACCTGTTGAAGACCACCTACGGGGAGGAGCTGGTTCAAGCTATTCGTGCCGTGCGCCTCGGAGAGTTCGTGCTGGATACTCAGATCGGGCCTAAGGTGTTTCGAGCCTTTACCCTCCGCTCAAACAAACCACCTTCACTGAATACAAGGGAAAAGCTTTCCGCCCGGGAAATGGAGGTGCTGAGGCTGGCGGCCCGAGGCATGAGCAATAGTGAGATGGCAGAGGCCCTCTACATCAGCCCACGGACGGTGAAGGGTTGTCTGGGTGACATCTTTTCCAAGCTAGGTGTTGGTTCGCGGATAGAGGCGATCACCACTTGTCTACGCGCCGGCATCCTCTCTCTGGATGACCCGTCCTAGCGCTCATAGGACATCTACTGTGCCACCGATTTCAGCACGGGGCATAGAAGGCAAGCTCAAACTTCATCTCCCAGTGTATCTCTACCCCGGGTCTTCTATTGCTCAATCTGCTCGCACTGTTCGCTTCCTGCACATCAAGAGACCCTCCGAGTTGTAACAACCACCCTCGTCATCCAGCCTGAGTCCTAACGAGTGCTGACTCCGGTGCAGGGCATTGAACCTCGAGGCGGAGCGCACTTTTTGGGCCTTATTACTTACTCGGAAGTAAGCCGATTGGTCGATGTAGTCTCTTAGCCGCAAGTTGTAGAGTTTGTTATAGTAGGGCAAATCGCACCGACCGTTCAGGCTATGCCTATAGAATATCAGATGGAAGAAGTGCGTGAGAAAGATAACTGTTCTTGTCGCGGATGACCATCCTCTACTCCGAGACGGCATCGTCCATCTCCTTGAGAAGGAGGCCGATTTCGAAGTAGTGGCCCAGGCCGCCGATGGTGAAGAGGCGGTGAGACTGGCCAGCGAGAAGTCTCCCGATGTCGTGGTGATAGACATAGAGATGCCCAAGGTCGACGGACTGGATGCCACAAGACAGATCAAGGCCACCCGTCCCGAAGCCTCAGTGCTGGTGCTGACAGTTCACGACGACGAGGAATACATCGCCGCGCTTCTGGATGCTGGCGCTGCCGGCTACCTGTTGAAGACCACCTACGGGGAGGAGCTGGTCCAAGCCATTCGTGCCGTGCGCTTCGGGGAGTTCGTGCTGGATACTCAGATTGGGCCTAAGGTGTTTCGAGCCTTCGCCCTCCGCTCAAACAAGCCAGTCCCACTGAACACAAGGGAAAAGCTTTCCGCCCGGGAAATGGAGGTGCTGAAGCTGGCGGCCCGAGGCATGAACAATAGTGAGATGGCGGAGGCCCTCTATATCAGCCCGCGGACGGTAAAGGGCCACCTGTCCGATATCTTTTCCAAGCTAGGTGTTGGTTCACGGACGGAGGCGATCACCACTTGTCTACGCGCCGGCATCCTCTCCCTGGATGACCTGTCCTAAAGTAATTGGCATAGGAGGCATTACTAAGGGGGCTTGGAGTTGGAGGTGGCACAAAGCCGATTGATTCACCGGTTGCTAAGGGCTATTGGCAGGCCAAGTATCTGGCTCCTGATAGCCATATTTCTACCCATTACATTCCTGCAATTCGCAGCGTTTCTGGGGCACCCGACCTTTCTCACTAACCTCGGCTTAACCCGATATACAGTCGAGAGAATCTTGTATTTATTGCCCATAATCTGGGCCGGTTTCTCGTTTGGGTGGAGGGGAGGGGCAGTCACTTCGTTAGTCGCTGTTGCCTGTATGTTGCCTCGTGCCCTCTTCGACTCGCCAGTCCGAGAGGATGCCCTGGTTGAAACTGGCGCAGTCTTCATTGTCGGCAATCTGCTGAGCTATTCCCTTGAGTCACTGCGAAAGGAGCGAAAACGCCGCGCCCAGTTAGAAGCCGCCCAAGAGGAACTCCAGTCTCACCTTAAAGTCATTGAGGCGAATCAAAAACGGCTCGCGGCTCTTAATAAGACCTCCAGCATCAGTTCCCGGTCGCTGGAGCTATCCCAGGTTTTGGAGGACACCGTAGACTGTGTCATGGATGTAATGGGAGTTGACGCTGTCTTGATGTACACCCTTGATGAAGAAGCCGGCGAACTTGTCCTTGCGGCCTACCGGGGCGTATCAGAGAAGTTTATCAAGGATGTTGAAAGGCTCGGAATCGGGGAGGGATTCAACGGCACGGTTGCGGAGACCGGAGAACTGCTGGTCGTTGAAGATGCCTCTGAAGACCCGAGACTGACGACAGAAGCCGTCGGAGAGGAAAACATACGATCCCAGCTCATTGTTCCTCTTAGATCCAAAGGAAAGGTCGTTGGTACTGTCTGCGTAGCCATGCATGGCCACCGCTCCTTTCTTCCGGAGGAAGAGCATTTGCTCACTGCCATTGGCAATCAGATCGGTGTTGCCGTGGAAAACGCCCGCTTGTATCAACACGAGCGGCAAGTCGCCGAGCAGCTGCAGGCATCGGAACAAAGGTATCGCGAATTGTTTGAGAATGCTCATGATGCCATCTTGGTTCATGACATGAAGGGTGATATTTTGGTGGCAAACAGGGCATGTGAAAGGCTCACCGGCTATACTCGTCGAGAACTGATCGGCATGAATGTGACCAAGTTCCTCACTACCGAATTTCTGGATGTGGCTAGAGAGGTCAAGCGGAAACTGCTCACCGGTGAGGCATTCGAGCAACCCTACGAGCAGCGATTAATCAGAAAGGACGGGACAATGGTGATCTCTAGGATGGCTACCAGCTTGGTTGTCATCAACGGGGATATCAAAGGCTTTCAGCATATTGTCCGGGATGTGACCGAGGAAAAACGTATGCAGGACAACTTGCGTTTCCTTTTGCAGCAGATTACCAGAGCCCAGGAGGAAGAGCGAAAACGCATCGCTCGGGAGCTTCATGATGACACCGTCCAGGCTCTGGTAGTCCACTGCCAGCAGATATATGACTTGGCTCACGGTATGGAGGGGTTACCCATGCAAGCTATTTCCCGCCTGGAAGAGTTACGCCAGCAGGGCAATAACATAATACAGGAATTACGACGCTTAAGCCAGGACCTGCGGCCAGCCGCGTTAGACCGCCTTGGCCTGTTGCCAGCATTGAGGCGACTTGCATCTGATGTAGCATCCCATTCGGGGATAGCAACAGAGGTCAGGGTGATTGGCGTTGAGCGAAGACTTCCCGCTGAGGCAGAGTTGGTGCTATTCCGCATAACTCAAGAGGCATTGAGAAATACTTGGAAGCATGCTCAGGCAACCTCAACAGAGATTACGGTAGAGTTCGCCGAGGGGAAAACCAGGGTGACCGTTAGCGACAACGGCAAGGGGTTTGATGTCCACCAGGTAATAGAGGACCGTAGGTTCGGTAAGCTTGGCCTGGCCGGAATGCGGGAGCGGGCCAAATTGCTCGGTGGTACTCTGACAGTCAGAGCAGAATTGGGCAGGGGAACGACTCTAACCGCCGAATTGCCGGTCTAGGTCCCTGACTCATGAGGGAGCAAACCCGTATCTAACACGCAAACATCAGGTGAGTTGCCCAGTCTTAGTCACCATTGAACAAACATGGGCATAATAACATGGACATAGTTGTCTGTCCCTACCGGTTTGACGCCCCCTGGACTTGAGGGATTGGTCACCTCCAGGGCTACCTGTGCCTCTCGGAGAACACCAAGCACCTCAGTGAGATACTTACCATTGAAGGCAATCTTAGCCTCATCGCCATCAACAATGGCGTCAATCTCACCAACGTCATCGCCAATCTCCTCAGACCGCGCTGAGACCGTCACCTTGCCCGGGGTCAGTTCACCGCCGGGGGATATCAATAAGCGGACAATGCCACTGCCATCACGGGCAAAGATAGAAGCGGTCCTGGTCGCCCTCAAGAAGTCGCCAACGCTAACCACAGCCCGGGTATTGTAGCTCTGGGGGATGAGCTGGGCATAATTGGGGAAGGTGCCCTGAATGAGCTGGGAGACCAGCTCCGTATTCTTCAGGCGGAACAGAATCTGGCTCTTATTGGGATTTACCGTTACCCCAACTGGCTCCTCCTGGTCAGCCACAAGCCGGTTCAGCTCGCTGAGGGTCCGTGCCGGTATTATGACCACAGTCTTCTGGCTAACGGGTTCTGTAATAGGTAGCTTATGTACCGCTAGCCTGAAGCCATCAGCCGCAGCCAGGGTCAGCGAATCGCCATCAAATTCAGCATTAACCCCGGTGAGCACCGGGCGAGACTCCTCTGAGGCAGCCGCAAATACCACCTGGCCGATCCCCTGGCGCAGGGCTTCAACCTCCACACTGGTGGTGAGACCATCTTCAATCTTGGGTATCGGGGGGAAGTCCTTGGCATCAACCCCACTGATGCGCGCCTCAAACCGGGCACACTTTATCCCCAGCGTCTTCGTCCGCGAGGCAAGACTGAGATCAACCCTCTCGCTGGGTAAGGAACCAACAAACTCAGCAAGTAATGTCGCCGGAACCGTGATTGTCCCCTCTTCTTCCACCTTGGCACCAATCCAGTGGATGATAGCTATCTCAAGATTGGTGGCCACCAGCTTAAGACGGGCCTGGTCAGTAGCTAACAGGACATTGTTCGTTATGGGCAGGGTAGTTCTGGTAGCGACCGCTCTCCTCACCACACCAAGCCCCCGGTTAAGGTTCTCCTGAAGACATGACAACTTCATAGCACACCCCCCAAAATTACAGTCTTAGTGGTGGTGTAGTATACACCAATAATTGATTTTACTCAAGGTTTATGGTGCCACTTTTGCCACCACTTTTTCTAACCAAGCGAATATTCTCGATTTTCATGCCCCGGTCTACCGCTTTACACATATCGTAAATTGTCAACGCCGCAACGGCGGTGGCGGTAAGTGCCTCCATCTCCACGCCAGTCTTGCCGCTGCTCTTCACCGTGGTCGTAATCTCCACGCCATAATTAGGCTCATCCAAAGTGAACTCAACCTTAATATCTTCAACGAGCAGCGGATGGCACAGCGGAATTAGATTTGGTGTTTGTTTGGCGGCCATGATGCCAGCCAGCTGGGCAACCGCCAGAACATCCCCCTTGGGCATGGAACCCTTCTTCAACAGGTCAAAGGTGGCTGGCTGCATTCTCACCATGCCCTTGGCTACTGCCTCACGCTGGGTATCACGCTTCGCCGTAATATCCACCATCCGGGGACGACCCAGCTCATCTAGATGTGTCAGTCCTTCCATGACTAGCCCCCTACCTGAGAGAACGGGCGGTTCTTGGGCACATAGCCCTCGGCAAGATGATGGCGCAACGGCTTGCTGGCAACCGCCTCTTCAATCAGTTGCTTCAGGCCGATTAATGAGATACCACTACGCAAGGGCTGCTTGAGGTCAATCTCGTCTTCGGCTAATAGACACAGCCGGAGCTTACCATCGGCGGTGAGCCGAAGTCGATTACAGCGAAAACAGAAATGCTCACTAACCGGGGTAATAAAACCAATGGTGCCCGTGGCATGAGGGAAACGGAAATACTTGGCGGGCCCGTTGCCGATTCCAGGCAGGCAAGGCTCCAGTACCCCCAATAACTCAAGGCGCTTCCTCATTTCACTGACGGTAACCAGCTGTTGATTGCCAATGCCGGCAACGGGCATATGCTCAATGAAGCGCACATGCCACCCGTCCTCAATGGTCTTGACGGCAAAATCACCAAGCTCATCGTCATTCATGCCCGCCATCACCACCACGTTAATCTTGACCGGATTGAGCCCGGTCGACCTGGCGACCTCAATACCTTCCAACACATCGCCGAGAGCCCGGCCACGGGTAATGAGCTCGAACCTGTCGGGCTTGAGTGTGTCCAGGCTTACATTGACCCGCCCCAGCCCTGCTGATTTCAGTTCCGCGGCACAGCGGCCCAGCAAGATGCCATTTGTGGTCAGGGAAATATCGTCAACAGTACCTATCCGTGCCAGCATGCGTATTAACTGAGGCAGCCCCGACCTCACCAGCGGTTCACCACCAGTAATCCTTACCTTGCTTATCCCAAGCTGAGCCGCCGCCTGCACTATAGTGTAAATTTCCTCATAGCTGAGAATATCATCGTGAGACATCAGGCTGACACCACCGTCCGGCATACAGTAGATACAGCGCAGATTGCAGCGGTCGGTTACCGAGATACGCAGATAATTTATCGGGCGTTGGAATGAATCAGAAAGTCCGGTCATGAATAGTCTTTCCTCTTATCAATTTCGTTCCACCTATATTTTACTACATCCCAGGTTCTTAAGCACCTGATATGCCTCCCTGGCCGCCTGCCCACGATGGCTCACCTGATTCTTTAGTTCGAGAGGTAACTCAGCCATTGTCCTGCCCAGCTCGGGAAGGTAAAAGACCGGGTCATAGCCAAAGCCATGCTCACCCCTTGGCTCCAAGGTGATAAACCCGTGACACTCCCCGTGGCAGACCTCAACCTCCCCCTCGGGAGTGGCCACCGCAATCACACACCGGAAACGGGCGGCGCGCACCGCCCCCGG
>CAZNSC010000100.1:0-4005 GCA_964575695.1 uncultured Dehalococcoidales bacterium | reverse complement strand
CTCCAGCCGTGATAACAGATAATTCACCCGGTCGCTATCCGAGGCGCCCTCACCAGCATAGCGCGCCGATAGCGGGCCCGGTTCTCCACCTAAAACACCAACCTCAAGCCCGGAATCATCAGCCAGGGCCATCAGCCGACTCTGAGTAGCATAAGCTACCGCCTTTAACCGGGCATTCTCCTCCAGACTCTCCCCGACCTCAGTGACAACAGGGATTCTTTGCTCGGCCAAGGTAACCAGCTCACAGGGAAGGCCTCGGAATAACATCATATACTCGCGTACCTTGCCGGGATTGTTTGTCGCCAGGAGAAGCTTGGCCATACCGTTAATCTAGGTCGATAAACCTGCCTTCCAGTTTCTTCATTACCTGAGGCATAGTGGTATATTCCATCTCCTCCAAAGGCAGCCGGTGCGGCTCAAAGGGGCCGTGGCGGCGCAGATAGTCGGCAATATCATTGGCCTGCTGGCGGGCGTTATCAAAAGACTTGTCAGCAAACATATCACGAGGGCCGACAAGCTTACCGCTTGATAGCTGAAAACCAAGAGCCGTCACCCGGGGTGGCCCGTCAAAGCGGGTCGGGGTGCTATCCCCGATAGACACCGGCATCAGTGGGCCGTGATGCGAGCCCCGCATCCAACCCTCTACCAGTAAGGGCAGGGTAAACGGCTCCACAACCTCTCCCACCGCCGGGAACTGACCCTGAGAGCGAACAATACACACCGGGTCATCCTTACCCACATATCGACCAGCAATGAGAGCGAGGCGCTGAGTTGAGGACACCGCGGCAATCTCTTTGGTCTCCCGATGGTAGACCGCCTTTACCATAAAGCGTGAAGGTGCCCCGATGAAAACAAGAAGGTCATAAATCTCTTCCGGGGCGTTAAAGGATATCTTTTTGTGCTCCTTGATATCATGCACCTCAAAAACAAAACCCGCGTGCATGTTGGCGGCGATTACCAACCCGATGGTATTGAATGGGTCGGCAAACATCTTGTACAGCGGCATATTCCACGCCCCGGCCGAGGTCTTGTCCGCCATGAAGATGATGACAGTCTCGGCAGCACGCTCTTCAAACTCCATCTCAGCGACACCGGGGCCCATCCCCCGAACTGTCCCCGAGAAAGCGTCCGATAGCAAGTCCTGGCCAGCACCATGCAGCTTTAGGGCTCGAGCTAAATCAGTGCCGGCAGTAAAAGTGTCCCAGGCCAGCTTATGGATTTTTTCGCTGTCCTCACCCTGCTGGTGTGTCATAATCAGTTGCAGGTCATCACCGCACTTGGTAACATGATAGTCAACCAGCAACCCCTGCTCCTTAGCCTTGGCCATATGCTCGCCAGCCTTGGCTATAACCTCAGGATGAGACTCAGAATGCCCCACATAGCCACCAATATCAGCCTTGATGATGCTCAGTGTGATACTCACTGCTCCTCCTTCAAAGTGTTTTCTAGTATTCGATCCCCCTCCGGGCCGTCACCCCTTCAGCATAAGGGTGCTTAATATTCAACATCTCGGTGACCAGGTCTGCCAGCTGAATCAACTTGGTATCCGCCTCACGACCAGTGAGAATAAGCTCTACGTGCGACGGCTTATCAGCGATAAGTTTAGTCACCTCATCCAATTCCACCAGCTTCCAGGCTACCGCCAGATTGACCTCGTCAAGCACTACCAGGTCATAGTTACCACTGAGCACTGCCTCACGAGCAGCCGCCAGAGCTTGCCTCGCCTGCTCTCTGTCCTTCGGCTTAACATCGGCCGGACTGATGAACCCGCTGCCAAAGGTAGCCATATCAACATTGGGCAACTTAGCCAGGATATTCCACTCACCGGAGGGATGGCGACCCTTCATGAAGAAAGCAATATATACCCTCAGGCCCTGACCCGATGCCCGGAGCACTGCTCCCAAGGCGGCTGAGGTCTTCCCCTTGCCATCACCGGTAAATACCTGAACCAGTCCCTGGCGCAACGGTTGTGACAAGTCAGGTGATGATACCTCTTCTATCAATGAAACCCCCGCACCATAGCTCCAGACCAAATCTAGGGCAAGGACAGTTTAACAATCCGACCCCGCTATGTCAAGAGAACGCCTCAAGAGGTATCGTTCTAATTTAGTTGAAATTGGTTTTGGGTTAATGTATCCTCTTAGTAAAAAAACTAGGAGGCTATTATGTCCAGCAGTAGGTACTACGCTATCAAACGATTCAAGGAACTGTATGCACCTACGACGTACACTTTCCAGTTTTGGCTTGCATTCCTGTCTTTCACGCTTTTTATATTCACTTTATTGTTTAGGTACTCGCCTTTACACGGAGGGTGGTACGTGTTAGACGCACTAATCACAACTCTTCCGAAACTATGGCTGTACGTGTTCGTAGGTATGGGAACTATTCTCGTAATTGTGAGCCTGTTTGCTTTCGTTAGTTTTCTCATCGTGTGTTTCCACGGAATCTTTGGCGTGGGAATTAAAGACGCTAGAAGTGTTACACCGAAGGTGGTCAAGGATGAGTAGCGAAGTTTTTTGTAAATATTGTGGTGCTAACGCCGTGTCTAAGTACGGCAAATACGGGGACACGCAACTTTACTGGTGCAAAACCTGTAAGCGGAAATTCAAAGGCGATGACACTTTGTTCCACATGAGAGTATCACCAGAATATGTAGCACGTGCGCTAGACATGTATTACACAGGTGATAGCATAAACGATATATGTGAGCACTTTCGTAATGCAGATAGCTATTACCCTTCAAAATCGGTTGTGTTCGGCTGGATAGATAAATTCACCGATAGGGCAGTTGAATATTTCAGCCAGTTCCAGCCTAAAGTAGGTACGGAATGGCAATGTGACGAAACCGTACTCAGGCTGGATAAGAAGCGTAAAATATGGCTGTGGGACATTATCGATTCCAAGACCAAGTACCTGATATGCACACGTGTCTCTGAAACACGTACGACTAGAGATGCTGCTTTGTTAATGGACAAAGCCAAGCGTATTACAGGAATATCGCCCAAGCATATCATCACCGACCAATTAAGAGCCTATTGGGATGGTATTGAACTCACGTTTGGTTCTGAAGCCGAACACATACAAGGCGGTCCGTTCAAAGGAAAAGATACAGGGGAGAGTACCTCACAGATTGAACGTTTCCACAGCACGATAAAAGAACGCACGAAGGTAATGAAAGCGTTCAGGACTATAGATAGTTTGATTCAATTTATGGATGGGTTCCTGATTTGGTATAACTACTTGAAACCGCACCACTCGCTAGGTGGCAGAACGCCAGCAGAAGCAGCGGGGATAAACTATGACGTTAGGAACTGGCAAGATGTGTGCCGATTACCTGTCACTGGAAGCGAGCAGTTCGAGGATAGGGTTGGAACTGCACCTAATACAGGGATAGCTAGAGTTAAGAGGTGGAAACTAACCAAGCGAACAAAGAGAGGAAGGGACATACCGACATCTCTAGGGAGAGTGAGACAGTGAATTATGGCTTCAACCAAAAGAGAACGATACCCCACAAGATTGCTCACCTACCCTCACCCTTTATCCCTCTCCCCTTTATAAGAGGAGAGGGAAGGAATTTCTTAAAGAGGCTTCGCCCCTTTTAATCCCTCGGGTAGACAAACTCCTTTTAGGTAGCCCTGTCCCGCTACCCACTCCCCTATAGTTCTCTTTTTAATATCCTTCCCCCTCTCCCTACCAAGGAGAGGGGGACTTGAGGGGGTGAGGTTGATGGGCAATCTTTGCTCTGGTTAAGGCCCAGGTGATATAATCACTACAACCGGTCTAAAATGCCGGGAACCCGGACAAGGATTTCTAAGATGACTAAAAAGCTCATCGCCGTTATTGGAGGCAGTCAATGCTCCGGTGAAGAAGTCAGGCTGGCCGAGGAGGTTGGTCGCGGGCTGGCCAGGCACGGGACGATTCTGGTCTGTGGCGGTCTCGGTGGGGTTATGGAGGCGGCCTGCAAGGGTGCCAGCGCTGAAGGCGGGACAACTATCGGCTTACTAC
>CAZNSC010000099.1:0-11697 GCA_964575695.1 uncultured Dehalococcoidales bacterium | reverse complement strand
ATATTTACCTACCAGGGTGTGGACTACGATAGCCTGGATCGCGTTTATGCTCCTCTTATTGACCTTCACCGGATGGTAGGTGATGGCACCCTCGCGGCTACCATAAGTGTCCAGACGGGGACCGTTCCTGATGCTGGACTCGTCGAGCTGGCAGCGGGACGAAAGGTTATCATGCTACCCTTTGACGAGGCCGGTTTGGACCGGGCGGCAGCGGAAATACCTCAGATGGGAAAGCGCCTGTTGCCAGAGACTGGTGCCAAGGAAGTACTTGGCCTGACAGGTGATGTATATGCGGCTGATACCGGGGTGTTTTACCAGATGACAGACGTCTCCGCGAGCGACGACCTAGTTTACAACCTGTGCAAGGTGTACTATGAAAACCGGGAAACGCTGGCCAAGGGGACGCTGATCTATGAATGGGTGGCACAGGATCCGACGATATGTGTGGATAAGAGCACTATTCTGCCCGAAATTCCGTGGCATCCCGGTGCTATCCGATACTGGAAAGAGGTAGGGCTCTGGAAAGACTAACTGGTTGACGGGTATAAATGGAAGGGGCAGTACGCTGGATTGAGAGAGGCCTGAATGTGGGGCTGACGGTTTACGTCATATACGAAGGTCAGCGCCCTCTGGATCCGTTTCAGGAAGCGTCTCTCTTCCTGCTGCTTGTTTCATTGGTGGTCTTCTTCCGGGGATTCAGGTGGCCAATTACCGTGCGCGGGGTAATTGGCCACCTGTTGCCTATTGCCTTATCAATCCTGGCCTTCGGTTATATCGTGTTGATTCACAAGGAACTGGTGATGCGGGAGGGCATTGTTACCATTCCCGATATGGTTCTGGGTACCATTGCCCTCATTATTTGCCTTGAAGCGACACGCCGCACCTTGGGATGGGCGCTAACCGGTGTCACTTTGGCGTTTATTGCTTACATCTTCCTCGGGCAGTACATACCCCGTGAGCTGGGCGGTCATACGGGGTATAGCTTCCACAGATTTATCAATGCCATGTACCTCTCGTCGAATGGTATTTTCGGCGTCACCGTCTACGTTGTGCTGAAGTATGTTTACCTCTTTGTAGTGTTCGGCAAGCTCCTCGAATACTGCGGTGCGCTGGACTTCATCATGAATCTGGCCAAGTCGCTTCTAGGGCGGGTAGCCGGTGGCCCGGCAATGGTCTCTGTTCTCTCCAGCGGCATGGCCGGTTCGGTAACAGGCAGTGCTGTGGCCAACGTGATGATCACAGGTTCGGTGACTATTCCGCTGATGAAACGGCTGGGGTTCGAGCCTCACGTGGCCGGGGCAGTGGAGGCTAGCGCTTCCAACGGGGGACAATTCATGCCTCCAGTAATGGGTGCCGCCGCGTTTCTGATGATGCAATTCATACGCGTCAATTATATAGACATCATGAAGGCGGCACTGCTTCCTGCCGTGCTCTACTTCTGGGGTATTATGGTGGCAGTGTATATATACTCCAGACGCCGCGGGCTCCGTGGCCTTCCGGCTAATGAGATACCCCCGCTGCGACAGAGTTTGCGGCCGTTCTCTCACTCCCTGGCCTTCTTGGGGGGATTTGGTGTATTGCTGTTCTTGCTCCTGATGCGCTATTCGCCAAACTTCGCCGTGACCTATGCCATCTTGGGTGTCTTCGTATTAAGCTGGCTGGGAAAGGACAGGATCACCCCGAAGAAGGCCTTCTTCGTCATGAATGACAGTGCCCGGGACTTCGCTCCTCTGGGTGCGTCCTGTGGCCCCCTGGGGATAATCACCGGGGCGGTTTTCCTTACCGGAATCGGTGTGCGCCTGTCCGGGGTCATAATGGGTGTCACCGGGGGGCTGCTCTGGCTGGCCCTCCCGTTGGTTATGCTGCTAGCCATCATCCTGGGAATTGGACTTCCCACTCCTATGGTATATCTCATCATGGCGGTTACTCTCGCTCCCACTATGCTTGACCTGGGCATAGTGCCAATAGCGGCCCATCTGTTCATCTTTTATGCTGGTATGATGGCGATGGTAACACCGCCTGTAGCCGTGGCGGCTTATGCCGGCGCCACTATCGCCGGCACCGACTTCTGGCGAACTGGCGTGGTAGCGTGCATGCTATCGGCGCCCGCTTACATTTTGGCCTTCTCCTTCCCTACAGATACGGCACTGCTGATGATGGGGTCTCCCATGGCCGTTATTCTGAGCACAGTCCGGGTAGCCATTGGTGTTTTCTTTGTTGCCCTGGGACTTTTTGAAAGATATAAGAGCCGCTGGGGAAGCACAACCCGCTGGGCATTCTTCGTCGGGGGTGTTCTTTTGATCTTGCCGCTTGGCGCATTAGATATAGCCGGAGCGGTTCTGTTGATGCTGGCCGGTTTGCTGTATCTTGGTGCAGTTCGCGCTCGACAAAGGCCCGCCGACAAGGGCTCTGACGGCGCTCTATGAGTGTTGCCCGGCCTTCCCATAAAGTGAGGGCGGGTAAGCCAAAAAGGGGAGTGGCCCGTGGACTGTCCTGTTTGCCGCAGACAAGCTGGGGGCCCCATATTTGCTGCTGTGCCAAACACGTAGTGTATGTCTATCACGGTTGACAGACTCTGGATGGACAAATACACTATGAGCTGGGGATGCTGTCAGAAGAGGATCTCGGAGAAATGTAAGCTCTTTGACGGGCTGCCTGTTTTTTGTTTATAGAACTCAAGCAGAGGGAGATGACATGGCATACGAAGCGGAGAAGCCAATCGATGAAATGACCATGGATGAAATGATAGAGGACCTCAGGAAGCGCAAGGAGTATCTGAGGAAGGGTGGTGACCCGAGGGTACAAGAGACAATGCGCAGCCAGGGGATGTTGACCGCTCGGGAGAGAATAGACAAGCTCTTGGACGCCGGTACCTTTGTCGAAATTGATATGTTTGTTACTCACCATGCCGTCGGCTTGGGCATGGAGGGAAGAGAGGTCCCTGCCGATGGAATAATCACCGGATATGGTGAGGTGGACGGGCGAGATATATATCTTTATTCCCAGGATTATTCAGCATCGGGTGGTTCTGTAGGTAGATGGGGTGGTTTGAAGATGGTCAGGATGTATGACCTGGCTTATGCCAGAGGTGCGCCTGTTATCGCAATATGCCACGGAACCGGTGCTAGGTTACAAGAATCTGCCTATGGCAACGGGGGTGGAGGTGTCGCTTTCGGCATGCAGTTCAACAGGATTGCCCGATACTCCGGGGCAATTCCCCAAATTTCACTCATGATGGGCGATAATGGCGGCGGAGGAGTCTATGGTCCCGGAATGTGTGATTTCATCATAGCTACTAGACGGTCTAACATGTTCGTTGCCGGTCCACCTACTGTGAAAAGTGCTATCGCTGAGGAGATTAGCGCCGAGGAGTTAGGCAGTGCTGAAATGCATGCCAAGGTTAGCGGAGTGGTTCATGTCCTCGCTGAAGATGATGAGGACTGTCTGAAGAAGTGTCGTGAGTTACTTGGCTTTCTGCCCTTGAGCTGTCGCGAACCGCCGCCGGTGACCAAAACAGGAGACGACCCAAATCGTTTGTGTCCTGAGCTGGTCGGGATAGTCCCGGAAGTTCCGCGCAAGCCCTTTGATATGCACGGGGTGATCAAGCAAATAGTGGACGGTGGCTATTTCTTTGAGATACACAAGGATTACTGCAAAAATGTGATTGTCGGCTTTGCCCGATTTGATGGCCAACCGGTAGGAGTGGTGGCATCTAACAGCCAGTATAACGCTGGAGCCATAACCTGGGATGCTGCCGAGAAGGGAGCCAGGTTCATCAGGTTCTGTGACTGCTTTAATATTCCCCTGGTCTTCCTTGGTGATAGTCCGGCCTATATGGTGGGCAGCAAGCAGGAGAGGCATGGGATGATAACTCGGGGGTCTTCCATGGTATTTGCTACGGCAGAGGCGAGCGTCCCGAAGATAGCTATTTGTATCCGTAGAACCACCACCGCCGCCTCATATTCGCTCGGTGCCTTGGCCATAGGCGGTGACCTTGTCTTCTACTGGCCAGCAAAGGAGGTAACCGGGTTTGGGCCAGAAGTGGTTACTGATGTAATCTATCGAAAACAGATAGCAGCATCTGAAAATCCCGAAGAAGCCAGAAGGCTTAAGATTGAGCAGGTTAGAAGAGAGTTGGGCGACGTTTACGATATGGCTTCATGGGAGCAGTGTAATGATGTGATTGGGCCCGCAGAAACTCGGGTAATAATAATCAAGGCGCTCAAGATGCTTAGAAACAAGGTGGCATTCCAGCTCCAGAAAAAGCACAGCAATATGCCCTTATAGGGTAACTCGAGAAGATGCGCTGCGACGTCCTGAGATATTTGAAATGCTGAACATTGAATATCCGAAGTTCTATTGACCTTAAGCGGTAAGGGGGAATATGTAGGTGAAATCTAAAGTGAAGATGACCGAGGCGCATATCACTGATGAGATGGTAGAGGATATGCGCAGCAAGGTCGGCTTAAAGCTGCGTATTGACCAGTCCGTCCAGAATGAGGATGCGACTAGAATGGCCATATTGAGGTTTGCTGAAGGAATAGGTGACCCTAATCCGCTTTGGACTGACCTTGACTACGCCCAGAAAACCCGCTACGGAACTCTTACTGCCCCTCCTTCTTGGATTTTTAGCGTCTTGTCCGGGCTGCAATTTGGCTGGCGTGGCTTGGCTGGTTTTCATAATGCCACCGAAACCGAGTTTTTCCAGCCCATCTTACTCGGTGATAAGATCACTCCCGAGTGTATCTTCGTTAGCTTTGAGGGGCCTAAGCCCAGTGAGTTTGCCGAAGAAATGGTGATAGATTGGTACGAAAACAAGTATTTTAATCAACACGGTGAGCTTGTAGCCCGGGCTAAATGGTCAGTTGTCAGAGTATCGAGAGCCAAAGCCAGCAAGAAGGGCAAGTACCATTCTATTGAACTCCCCTTCCCGTGGACAGATGAAGAGCTCAAAAGAATAGAGGAAGAGGTGCTTTCGTCAGAAACAAGAGGCTCAAGCGTCCGATACTGGGAAGATGTCAGAGTTGGCGAGGAGCTAAAGCCAGTGGTCAAGGGGCCTGTAGGACTTACCGATATGATAGCCTTTATTAGCGGGGGTGGAGCGCCAATACCAAGATTAGCCGCTCACGAGGTAGCCCTTCGCCGGTATCGCCAGCATCCGGCTTGGGCTTTCCGAGACCCGGCAACCCATGCTTTGGAGCCCATTTTTGCCGTGCATTATAACATGGAAGCCGCTAAAGCAATGGGACTGCCCATGCAATATGATGTCGGTTTTCAGAGGCAGTGCTGGCAGATTCACCTCCTGACCAACTGGATGGGCGACGATGGCTGGTTAAAGAAATGCTGCGCCGAATACAGAAAATTTGTCTATCATTCAGATGTGGTGTGGGTAAAAGGAAAAGTGGTGAAAAAGTATATTGATGAGGATAGAGAATGCTGTGTGCACATAGAGACAACAGCCATCAACCAAAGAGGGGAAGAAGTGATGCCCGGCTGGGCGACTATTGCCCTCCCGTCAAAAGAAAAGGGTAGCTTTCCCCTGGACTCCAGGCTGTGATGTTCTTAAAGGTTTGACATATATACGTGGTCACCGTGTGCCTCTTCAAAGAGCCTGGAGCTTTCCTCTTGTAGCCTCCTTCGGAACTGCATTATTCGGTCACATCCTCCCGATTACAGATCCGGGCCCATTTTGCTATACCTGGTCAACTTTTTACACAGATTTTACACAGCGGTAAAACTCAGATAACAATCGTATCGTTATACTATATAGACTGTAGAGTTGGCAGACAAGAATGATTCAAGGGCCCAAGTCATTATTGGCTACTAGCCTCGGTCAAAAATATTGAGGAGGTACAACAAATGAAAAAGTGGTCGGTGATTATGGCAGTGGTGATGGCGCTTCTTATTTTGGTCGTGGTGCCAATTTCAGCCCTGGCTCAGACTGACGACGAGGTCACCTCGGACACAGCCCCGCGGCTCCGGGATGGTCTGGCGATCGTAGCGCCACTCGGGGCACCGGTGGCTACGGAGATATCTATGACCGTTTTCCGGTGCTCAGATCAGGAGCCGGTCGAGGGTGCCCACGTGTGGCTCGTTGCCAAAGACAAGCTGGAGACATTGAGGCAAGAAATGGCTGCGGTTAGGGGAGGTGATGGCCTGGATGCGGGTCAAGACGATTATGAAAGACTGCTAGGCGTTCACGGTACTCCTCTAGGCCAAACCGATGGGGAAGGCAAGTTATGGTATTCCTTTGACAATGCTGGTCGGTATCTTCTTGTGGCAGTGATGGGAGGATACCTACCGGACTTCAGAGCTATCACGGTCGGTATGCTACCCAGGGCTCTGGCCATTGACGCTCCGAGGAGAGCCGAGGTGGGTGAGAATGTCACCATAACCGTCTTCCAGAGGGGCACCGAGGCCCCGGTAAAGGATGCCGGTGTCTGGGCACTCACCCGTGAGGACGCCGAGACCTTGAAGGCGGACATGGCCGGTATCCGGGAAAGTGGCGACCAGGATACTATCGGTGCCGCCGTCGAGGAAGCCTGTGATGTCCACGGCATATTCCTGGGCACCACCAATGGTGCCGGCAAGGTGAAGTATGCCTTCGAGGATGCCGGTGGCTACCTTCTGGTGACCGTCAAGCGAGGGTACTTCCCGGGCTGGAAGCCCATCGCCATCGGCACGATGCTCAGGGCTCTGGCCATTGACGCTCCGAGGAGAGCCGAGGTGGGTGAGAATGTCACCATAACCGTCTTCCAGAGGGGCACCGAGGCCCCGGTAAAGGATGCCGGTGTCTGGGCACTCACCCGTGAGGACGCCGAGACCTTGAAGGCGGACATGGCCGGTATCCGGGAAAGTGGCGACCAGGATACTATCGGTGCCGCCGTCGAGGAAGCCTGTGATGTCCACGGCATATTCCTGGGCACCACCAATGGTGCCGGCAAGGTGAAGTATGCCTTCGAGGATGCCGGTGGCTACCTTCTGGTGACCGTCAAGCGAGGATACTTCCCGGGCTGGAAGCCCATTGTGATTGTTCCTGAGACCGGAGC
The DNA here is from genome assembly GCA_964575695.1 of uncultured Dehalococcoidales bacterium. Classification (GTDB taxonomy): domain Bacteria; phylum Chloroflexota; class Dehalococcoidia; order Dehalococcoidales; family W111; genus CAZNSC01. The sequence goes on along the minus strand of CAZNSC010000099.1, from coordinate 4,648 downwards.
GAAAGCTCTGGAAAGGCCGGGCTCTCTGGATGAAGGGTCAGGTATCAGGCCGGGATTACAGTGATGATTCCGGGCCGTTTGGCCTGGACAGGAAGGTAATCGAGGCATACTGACCGCCATCGAGACTAAAGGCACCGCCTGGAGGTAGACAGGGCCTGGGCCGGTCTGCCTCCAGGCGGTGCCATAGGCGGTAATCAAGAGCCCTGTGTATGTAATACAACAATAAGATGGGAAAAACGGCAAGCTCTGGTATAATGGGAAGTGATATCTCTTTTAACTTCGGGGAAAACTATGCAGACTGTTCTTATTGTAGATGACGAGCCCAACATCATAGAGCTGGCTAGGCTTTATCTCGAACGTGACGGTTATAACGTAGAGGGTGTCACAAACGGCAAGGACGCTCTCTCAAAACAGACAACTCTGAAACCAGACCTTGTAATTCTCGACCTGATGTTGCCCGACTTCGATGGCTTTGATGTATGCCGTCAGATACGGGCGAAGAGCAGTGTGCCCATCCTTATGCTTACAGCCCGGAGAGAAGATGTCGATAAGATAGTCGGTCTTGAGCTGGGCGCAGACGACTACCTGACCAAACCGTTTAACCCGCGGGAACTGGCAGCCAGAGTCAAGGCTATCCTGCGCCGGTATCAGGCGGGAATAGAGCCCGGCGGAGCAATAGAAATGGGTGGACTCAAGATAGACCTTCTGCGGCATGAAGTGACTGTCGGCGGACAACCGGTGGGGCTTAGAACGAAGGAGTTTGATTTGCTGGCAACCTTTGCCCAGAACCTGGGTATAGTCTTCAGTCGGGAAAAGCTGCTGGAAATAGTCTGGGGATATGACTACTACGGTGAGACCCGCACCGTTGATGTTCATGTTAACCATCTGCGAAGAAAAATAGAAGGCTCCGGAGTTGACATAGAGACACTTCGTGGTGCCGGGTATAAGATGACATTGACCGGGGGTAGCGAGTGAGCTTTCGGACACGATTGTTTGCCACATATGCTCTGATAGTAGTTATCTGTCTCGGTCTGGTGGCTATATCTGTGACCGTGCTTCTCCAGGGCTACCGTGATCGATTGACCATGGAGCGCCTGGACAATATCGCCCGCCCGATCTCTGTTCAGGTGAGGTCTCTCGTTCTTGGCCAGGTGACAGCCAGTGAGTTGTGGTCAAACCTAGAGGAACAGGCAAGGAGAAATAACGTCTACATCATTCTGGGCAGTGCAGAAGGTAATATTATCAGGCAGATATCTCCCGGACAGCCCCCAAATCAGCAGTCAATAGAAGTGCCCTCAGGCGGCCTGCCCCAGAACATCTTGAAGCCCACGCAGGGCAAGTTTGAAACCTCGGCGGGGAAGGCCTATATCTTTGCGGCGTACCCTCTGGGCAGACTGACCAGCTCTGTAGAATCAAGGGCTGATGTCCTCATGCTTTCTGTCCCGCAGACCGGATCGGTGGCGATTCTGGCGAGTCTGTTCAGGCCCTTCCTGCTCGCCGGTGTCATTGCCCTGGTTATCTCACTGATACTGGCATTTGTGTTTGCCCGCTCCGTGTACCGTCCCTTGAAACAGGTCACCAGCGCCGCTCAGAGAATTGCCCGTGGGGAGTATGACCAGAAAATACCGGTGACCGGCCCCGGGGAGTTCAGTGAACTCGCGTCTAACTTCAATGATATGGCTGATAAGGTGAAACAGTCACAGCAGCAGTTACGCCACTTCGTCGCCGACGTATCTCACGAACTAAAGAGCCCGATCACTTCCATCCAGGGTTTTGCTCAGGCACTGCTCGACGGCACCGCTGGCGATGACGATACCAGATCGAAAGCTGCCAGAATTATTAACGATGAGTCGAGGCGAATGAGGCGCCAGGTCGATGAGCTCCTCGAGCTTGCCCGTATGCAGTCCGGTCAGCTTAAGTTCATGCGCGAGCCTGTTGATTTGAGTGACCTGCTGGAGCATTGCCGCGAGCTTTTTGATGTTCAGGCACAGGAAAAGGGCATCGTATTGAAGATAGACGCTGAAACGCCGGTGACGGTGTCGGGGGATGTAGACCGCCTTGAGCAGTTATTCAGCAATTTGCTGGACAACGCCATCAAGAACAGCCCGGCTGGCAGCGAGGTGCATGTTACTGGCCGCAAGGCTGCCGGTGACTGTGTCGAGGTAAAGGTAACTGATAGCGGCCCTGGAATACCACCGGAACAACTGCCTTACGTCTTTGAACGGTTCTACCAGGTCACCGGAGTGAGGACCGGCGTCGGACTTGGTCTGGCTATCGCCAGGGAGATAGCCCTGGCCCATGGTGGGACGATAGACGCCAGGAGTGAGCCCGGTCATGGGGCAGAGTTCATTGTAGGGCTACCCACCGCGGGGTCTGGCGTGTCGGGTTAGCAGCTCAAACCCGGCACATCCTGTTGTCAAGTCCTGTTAAATAGCACCTGGTGTCGGTACGCTGAAATCCTTGGGCACTTTAGTCGCCTTCGACCGTCTTCTACCTTGGCTTTGCCAGCAGAGCTCGTGCTATGGTGTTCTTCTGGATTTCTCTGGTTCCTTCCCAAATCTCTGTTATCTTGGCATCTCTATAGAAACGCTCCACCTCGTTCTCCAGCAGATACCCGTAGCCTCCAAATATCTGTATCGCCTCATCTGCCAGCTCTACCGCGACCCTCGCCGCATAGGCCTTCGCCATAGAGGCAAGCATGGGTGAGATGTTGCCCCGATCGAAGTCGTGGGCGGCTTTGTAGGTCAATAACCGGGCCGCCTCCAGTTTAATCACCATGTCCGCCAGCTTATGCTGTGTCACTTGGAACTCCGCAATCTTGACTCCGAATTGTTCCCTCTCCCTGGCGTAGTTGAGAGCCCGGTCGAAGGCCCCTTGCGCAATCCCCAAGGCTTGTGCGGCTATCTCTATCCGGCTTTCATTTAGGAATTCCAGTACCTGATAAAACCCTCGATTTTCCTGGCCGAGCAAATTGTCGAGAGGGATGTTTATATTTCGAAAGAACAGTTGTGCCGTACTGGTCATTCTTATCCCCATCTTATTCTCTAACTCGATTGACTCTAAACCCGGTTGCTTCTCAACGATGATAGTGCTTTGTCCTCGATGAGATGGTCTGGCATCAGGGTTGGTTTGGCAGAGAACCACGAAGAAATCAGCGATGCTGCCGTTGCTAATGAATGTCTTGGCGCCATTGATTAGAAAACTGCCCCCCTCTCTTACGGCAGTGGTCGACATTAGAGTGATATCGCTGCCGTGGTCAGGTTCGGTAAATGCACCACCCGAAATCGCCTCGCCTTTGGCTATGCGAGGCAAGTATCTCCTCTTCTGGTCTTCATTCCCGAACCTTAGGATCATCTCAGAAGCGAAATCAGATATCAGGATGGCTATGCCCAGCCCCGAGTCCTTTCGGCAGAACTCCTCGGCCACCAGTGTGTGTACCTGGATGCCATATCCCTGTCCTCCGTATTCCTCAGGGAAATGGATTCCAATAAAGCCGAGGTCACAGGCTTTCTTCCGAATTTCAAAAGGATACTTCTGCTTCAACTCATGCTCCAGAATGAGGTCCTTGTCAAACTCGGCCTGGGCAAACTCCCGGGCTGCTTTCTGAATATCTTTCTGCTCCGTGGTTAGTTCGAAGTTCAAGTGTGTCCCTCCTTCCTCTGTGGGCAAAGTGGCCGTCGCTTTCTAAACCAGACAGGGCACAAGACACCTTAGCCAAGCCATCTATTCATTCCAGTTCTTTTTGATGCCATTTATATTCGACGAAGCTGTGATAGGCATACTCGTATTCTCTGGCCATCTCAGGCCATGATTTTGCCCTGAACCGCTTGGTCTTGAGGTCATAGGCTATGTTGGTCACTTTGGTTAAATACCACTCCTCTAGCTCCCGACGGCAATTACGGCACAGTCTCACCGTTTTCGACTCCACTATGCCAGCATGTTCAAGAACCTCTATCGGGACGACATGGTGCCTTTCCAGAGCCCAAAGTTCACTCTCATGCCCACAGGCCTCGCAAGGCTCCTTGCCCACAGTGTCCCCCCCGTGATATTCTCTGCAGTTTGGAGCTTCAGTTTAGTCAGTCATTGGCAATTTGTCAATATCTTCAACCGGAGTGATGGGCTATCATGGTGCCGATGTGCTGTATCCTTGTTTTAGGGGTCTTGCCACTTGGGAGTGACGCCCCTTCTTTTGGTGAACGGGATTGAAGCTTGCTTACCAATATTGTAACGAATTTGTTATATTTTGGCCTTAAAATTTCATGACAATTAGAGGTCGGATGGGCTATTATAAATAATAATCTAATTGATACTCAAGGCAGTGGCTGGCCTAGCATAATGGCCATAGGTTTGTGCTTTTTTGATGAATGAGGCGGGAAGTAGACAATGTGTGCTGGTGGTCGATGACCACCCGAAGATCCTGAGGTTTGTTGAGATAGACTTAAAGCTCCGTGGATTCGAAGTTATCAGTACAAGTTCTGGTGAGGAAGCTTTGGAGTTGGTCAAGTCAGCAAAGCCAGATGTCATGCTCTTGGACATAATCATGCCGGTAATGGACGGCTTTGAGGTTCTTAAGAAGCTGCGGACTTTCTCGCCAATACCGGTTATCGCCTTCAGCGCTAATCCTGGAAACCATGACACTGCTATATAC
>CAZNSC010000098.1:305-11704 GCA_964575695.1 uncultured Dehalococcoidales bacterium | reverse complement strand
CTCAATTGAAGCCGGTGGCCGAGGCGGTGGGGCGGGCGCTTTGAAGGGTGGTAGGTGGTAGATTGGTAGGTGGTAGATTGGTAGGTTGGTAAATTGGTAGATTGGTAGGCTGGTAAATTGGTAGATTAGGGATCAGGGGTGGTTCCGGGGTGGCTGGGTTTGTGTCGCGGCGGTTTTGGCGACTGAAGAGGTGGGGTGTGTATCTGGCCGGAGCTGATGATGTTTGGGGAATTATTCGGGGATGTGAACACTGGCCGTCGATAAATAGTTGCCCAGCAGGAATGGCGTTGTGCGCGAGAATGATACCTGCCCAAGTGCAGGTATTATGTGACGCACGGACGGAAGGGAACACGGACAAATTATATAAGAGGGATTTAAGTCCGTGTCCCTTTCCGTCCGTGAGTCGAGACTTTAGTTGCGGCTTGGCCGGGTTATGTATAACCATTAGAAAATGGTTAGAATTTTCAGAAAGATGGCTGGCGGCCCCGAAAAGGGGCCGCCAGTTAAGTTTTATGTAAGTGGTGTATGCTATAATAAGAGGACAACATGCATCGACCCGGCCGGGAGCCCCAGATTTCTTTAGCCAGAAAATTGTCGTGTCTCCTGCGTCATCTACTCCATCTTCCTCGACCCGGCCGCGGAATGGCTATGCAGCAACGAAATTCGTTTTTTGGGCCCAGTTGGATGTGCAAAAACGCGGTAATTTTACGTTTATTCATGTAGGGGACGTAGCGAGGAAAAGGGCCTTCGAGCACGCAAATCCATTCTAACAAATGCTTGACATAGTGCCTTAGCTCGTGATAGAATGACCATAGAGAGCCTAATTCATTGTGGTTCACAGTAGAATAGCCAGTGCGGGTGTAGCACCGTGCTTTCGCTTGGTTAATACCCTCACCTACAAGGTGAAATTGCACCCGATCGAGGTGACAGCAACCATTTGACCCTCTGTTCGAATAGAAACGCTCGTTGAAATACGGCGTTGCGCCTTGTTCGTACGGCAGCGGAAAAGCGCTTATGTTCACGACGCCGCAATTTAGTAAGAGACCACCAGACAATGCCTGAGAACGATGTTCCCAAGCCGTTTTCGAACTTGCCTAGTGGTTCACTGAAAAAGCTGAGACTGGATGCGCGCAGTCGCTTTATCCTCCTCTTCGCGCTTTTTAATACCATGTTTTGTCTCTTGGTCTTATTATCGCTACAGAACATGGAATTGGCAGGGGAAAAACGTCAATTGGAAGCTTATGTTGAGAGTCTGGTTACCCGGCAGGAGAGCCTGGAAGGAAAAGTGGAAACATTGAAGCTGGCTCAAAAGACTATTTTAGATGAATCAGCGACACGAATTGCTGAACTCGAGGCGCCTTCGTTTCAATTGTCTACATCGGTGCTCCTCACCCCTTATCCTACTTACACAGCCTATCCGACCTTCACCTCTTCGCTATCGCCTGTCCCTTCCCTCGACCCGACTCCAACGCCGACCTTGACCCCTTTCTTCTCGCTACCCCCTCCTCCCCCTCCTGGCTGGACCGTTGCCCCTACACCCCTCCCATCTCCGACCTCTGGTTATACCGCTCGCCTGCTGCGCTATGTGTCTATTGGCGGCTGGTCGAGTGTGGCTCGAATTTGGGTGCGGGGCAAGGTCGGCCTGCCAGTCAGAATTAGTTCGGCTGACGACGGGTGGAGCACGACCAACGTTGTAGGGACCAAGCCAGAATATGGACCGGATGCTATGGAGTTCGCACCGCTCTGGCCAGGCCGTTACGTCATCACCCCACAGGGTCTAGGGGTGAGCCTGAATGTTGATCTGCTTCCTGGCAGCGTTGCTGAGGTTCTGTTCGAGCCGGGCAGTGGGCATATGTCGACAGCCACGCCAACGTCAATGCCCGGAGACCCGGACACACTGTCGCCAAATGGTACTATAACAGTAACACCTACTGCAAATACTCTCCTACCTTTACATATCTCCAGTATCACTCCCAACGCAGGAACCGCCGCGGATAGCGCGATTACAATAACCTTACGGGGAAGCACATTTGCCCCCGGAGCACTGATTAAAATTGAAAAAGAAGGAGAGGCATCAATCATTGCAGGGGACGTGAACGTGATCAGCTCGACGCAGATCACCGGCGTCCTGGATTTGACTCGCGCAACCCCAGGTATATGGAGTGTGTGGGCGATTAACCCTGACGGGCAATCAGCTATCTTACCCGATGCTTTTAAAGTAGATCCAGCCGAATTGCAATAGATTTTCGTTCGCTTGTCCAAGGAGCCCAAACGATCTTGTGGCAGGCTAAGGACCCACTCTAGAACCAGGCTGAGGTGCTGTAGAGACTTACCTAATCCCTGCCTGAGTAAATGCGCAATACTATCCGAATGAGTTACTCTTTAAATCCGTTTTCCCTGGAACCAGTTAACTTAGTAGCACAATTTTTCGGCCGCGAGAAGGAAACACGACGCACCCTTGGTTTTTTACACAAAGGACAGTGTGTTTCTATTGTAGGTCCAGCCAAAATTGGCAAGACTTCGTTCTTGTTCCACGTAGCTCATCCCCACGTCCGTGCTAAACAAAAGCTGACGGAGGAGCCGGTCTTTGTTTACCTCGATAGCCACCCACTGGTCGATCTTGATGAAGGCCAATGCTACCTCCACATCCGTGAAGAGGTTATTCGTCAGATCAAGAAGAAGCCGACAGTTGATAAAGATGTCGGAGCCCGGCTGGAGAAAACGGTCCGGGAAGCCGGCTCGCAAACCGCTCACTTTGGCCTACGAACTCTGCTTCAAAGCATTAAAGCTCTTAATCTGAAACTTATTATCGCCCTAGACCATCTTGATGTGCTGAATCAAAACCACCGCTTAGGGGAGGCATTCTTCTCCGGCTTACGTTCACTCCACACCAATTATGATATGGCCTACCTCGTAGCCTGTCGGTCATCCATAGATAAGCTCGAGCAGATCTGCCCTGATGGCCTCGGCTCGCCCTTCTTTAATATCTTCCAACAGATGTCTATTGGCTCATTCACAAACGAGGAAAGCCGCCAGTTGGTGGTCACTTTGCCGAACTTAGCCGGGGCTAAATTCCCAGAGTTTGTCATAGACTGCATCCTGGAGCTGGGTCACAACGAACCCTACCGTCTCCAGCAAGCAGGGTACGTCGCTTTTCAAATGTGGCAAGAGAGCGGGGGAAATTTGCGTAGGGAGCATCGCGAGGAAATCAGACGACGGTTTGAAGAAATGACCTCATAGGATGTCAGGAGGGAGGGCGAACCATGATCGAAAATCCTTTCTTCCATCGTGGTCCTATCCGCGACCCAGCCTATTTTTGTAATCGAAAGAAGGAGGTCAGGCGAGCCCTGGAGATGCTGAGCAAAGGGCAGAGCGTCTCGGTTACCGGCCCCCGCAAGATTGGCAAAACTTCGTTGCTCTTCCACATCTCCCACCCAGAAGTGATGCAGCAGCATGGTCTCGATCCGGCCCATCACCTCCTTGTGTATTTCAACTGCGAAGGCTTGGGAAATCTCAAACTGGAAGAGTTCTACACACTGGTTTTAGAAGAGGTGGCAGGTCGGGCTGCTCAACAGGGATGTAACTTCACTATTCCTGAACGACCTATCTCTTACCAGGAATTCGAACGTGCCCTCCATAAGATATTCAATCAGCAGTTGAAGCTGGCTTTGCTCCTGGACGAGTTCGAACTGTTGAGCAAAAATCGGAATTTGGGTATGGAGTTTCTCTCTGGATTGCGAGCCTTACCTACCAAGTTCGACATCGCTTATCTCATTGTTTCCTATTGGCCGCTCCCAGCATTTACCAAAGAAGAACACTCCCCTTTCTTCAATATCTTCCTTCCATTAAAGCTTGGCCTCTTCGATGAATCAGAAAGTCGGGAGTTGATTGAGGAGTCGCTGAGGAAAGCGGAAGCTGCGTTTCATCGGCAAACCATCGATTATATCCTCGAACTGGGCGGAGGACATCCTTTTTTCTTGCAGGTGGCTGGTTACTGGGCATTAGAACTTCAAACTACGAAAGGAACCCCCCTGGAAAGCAAAGACTTCCATATCCTGGCGCATACTATGCGCGGTCAGGTCGAATCCCACTTTGAATACTACTGGAAACAACTCACATCACAAGAACAGTATATCCTGGCAGCTTTACCCTTCACGCAAAGTGAGGCCAAGTATCAAGAACAGTTAGAAGCCCTTGCTTGCCTGTGCCTGATTGCCAAAGAAGGTAACCGGTACAGATACTTCTCACCCCTCTTCCGTGATTTCGTGCGTCATCAGAAGGTGGAAAACCTCTTACAGTCCGGGCCATTTGTCCTCGCATTGCCTCAACAACAGGCAATGCTACGCGAAGAGTCCTTGCCTTTGAACGCAAAGCAGTTCGCTCTCTTAAGCTATTTGATGGAACGTGAAGGCCAGGTGGTGAGCAATAGAGAGTTGGACCAGGAAGTGATGAGGGCATGGCCAGAAGAACAGCAGGAGTATGAATATTTAGGCGACGAGCGGTTAAGATCGGCCATCAAACGGCTACGCAAAGCCCTGGGAGACGGAGCGGACTGTATCATCAATAAACGGGGTATAGGTTATATGTTCCAACTTCCAGTAGCGGGGTGACTATTCGATGATCAGTTTATGCCGAAACTCATCTCTTTGATGGTCTTCGCTATGTATGCGGTATACGATGTTATCTGTTTCATCTTGGCCAAGAATTCCCTGTTGTTGTATAGCGAACCTGAGTAGGTGACATTTTGCATACCAAAAGCTTTATCAGTGAATTGAACTCCCAGTGGGAGAAAGCCGTGGAAACTGTTGAGAGATACCTGGAACAGCTAAGCCCTCTTATGAGCAGGACGCTCTACCGCACCCTGGGCACGATACACCTGGCCCTGGTCACCGATGCCGGGTTGTTCATCATGATCTTGGCCCCCATCATGTTTCGCGATCAGTTTATAGTGGAAAAGCCTATCTCCTTTGTGTTCCTTCTCGGTTACGTGGTATGCGATCTTGTCCGCCTTCCCTTCAGATATGGAACTACCATCTCCTTGGGCTTTCCCTTGATTTTCCTGACCTTGTTGGCCGATACTCCTTTCGCCGCATTGCGCAATGCTGTGCTCGGTTCGCTGATCAGCGAAGCTCTGCGCAGCATATTTTTCTCCAAGCAGCGTCACCCCTGGTTCCCGGCCCTGCGTCGCACTCTCTTCTATGCGGGGCACCACGCCGTAGCTGCATGGGGAGCACTGATTGCATATCAAAACATCTCTAGACGTTTCTTTCCACAGTTGCTTGAAACGACCGGCATTGATATCCCAACCATATTGGCCTATATCATCGTCTACTCCTTGATCTCAATGCTCCTGATCTGGCCTCACGACTGGCGCATCCAGTTCTTCCAGGCCCCTGAGGAAGAGTCCTTCGTGCGCGTTGATTTTCTCACAACCCTGTTACTCCTCCCGCTACCTGCGGGAGCATTCTATCTTTTTAATCAGAGCAGCCTAATATGGAAAACACTTATTCTGGTTGGGACTCTTCCACCTCTCTTTATTTTGCTCTTTTACCTGGCTCGCAAATTCGCACAGATAGAAGAAGAACGGAGGCAATTGGCATTACAAGAAGAAATAGGCGAACTTCTGGGCTCTCCAGCCAATATGGCTGAGATGATGGAGCGGATGCTGCTCATCATGGAGCGGTTGATAGATCATCGCTGGAGTGCTATGTACAGCCTGGTTGACGAGGAACTCAGGTTGTGCGGCGCGAAGCCGGCTAAAGGGTCCATGGAAATCCTGGACCCATATGAGATCGGAGAGACCTGGTGGCCAGACGAAGAACCTGGCAAAGACAAACGCCAGGTGGCGTGGCCCACGCGAGTCAAGCCCGGCGAAGGGATCCTGGGCAAGCTGGCCAAAGTATACTGCGAGCCTCAATTCTTTGATGAGGGCAGAGAACCGAGTGTTCCGTCCGAACCTTACCTGCCACGCAAAACAGCCCTGGTTGTCTACCCCATCAGAGCCACCACTCAAGGAGAAGCGGAACAGGCGTATCCCACACCGATCGGCATGATGGCCCTGGCCCGTCCTAAGCATATGTTCACAACCTGGGAGTGGGAGAGGGGGCAGGCCCTGAGCAGCAAGGCGGGCAATGTGCTGCTCAACGTGCAACGCCTGGAAAGAGCGATTCGAGAGCTTTATCAGAAAGTAGAAGCCTACGCCACAGGCCCGGAAAGAGTGCGCCAGGCTATGCAGGAACTGATACAGCGGAGAGTAGACGTCTCCCAATTCCTGGCGGTTGTTTCCGAACGCTCGTTTCAGGATAACCTGCGGACTGCTCTCCAAGGTGTGGTTGAGGGACGGTGGAGCAATGAAACGTCTCTAGCTCCAGAGACGCTGACCGAGATTTATAACCAGGTACGTAACCAGACACCAGGAATGCCACCGCTTGACCCGGACATCCTTCAACTGCTGCAAACGGTCACCTCGTCCCTGTCGCTGGCTTTTAGCTTCCCCTACCAGTTTCCCGATGTGACCCGTGGCCTGGCTTTCAAGGAATTCTATAGGTTCCTGTTGATTGCTCTGGATGCCAGCACCGTCTCGCGCATTATGGCGCTTGATGCGCAGATCAAACCCGCGGTCAAGACAGTCCGAGAGAGAGCCATTCGGGAGGTTCCTGGAGGAAGAGCGGTTGACGTAGTGGCCTTTCCTCCACAGGTGCTCGAAGAGGTCGACAGGCTACAAGAAATTGTCGATTTGTTAAAGAAATATAGCCAAACTGAAGATTTCATCCATCAGAAGGCTTCTCTAGGGCAGGCGCTGATCCTGCTTATAGAACGTGAGGGAGCTGTGCGCAAGAGGTTGCGAGATCCCGAGCGTTTCGTCCTTCTGCAGATCCTATCCAGTTGGCGCGCGGCTATTATGAACGCCCTGGAGGATCTGGAGCGGGGCCCGGCACATCTGAATGTAAGCCTGCGTAGTCGCCAGGCTCTCCCACTGGACGAGGTTACTGTGGGCCTGGTACTGCACAACCAGGGGCCAGGAGTCGCTTCGAGCGTCGTGGCTCAATTAGAACCGTCGCCAGATTATGAGGTACTCAGGGGTAAAGTTGACTTAGGGACACTTACTTCGGGCAAGACGGAGGATCTGGAGTTCGTGCTGCAACCCAAAGGGCAAGGACCATTGCGGCTACCCTTCCGTATCACCTACCATGACCCGGAGCGAAAGGGCAAGTTTGAAGAATTCGCCGACCTGCTCTATCTCCGCGAACCCCTTGCTGGTTTTACCGAAATCGCCAACCCATACACGCCGGGGAGCCCGCTTATGCCGGGCAATCCCACCTTCGTCGGCCGAGAGGATATCTTCAATTCCGTCCGCCAGAATTCCCCTGCCCTGGTGCAAAAGACAATCCTGGTTCTGGTCGGGGAACGACGCACTGGTAAAACATCCATCTTGAAACAACTCCCGGTTCGACTGAACGACCCGCGCATTATTCCAATTTACGTTGACGGTCAGCAACTGGGGATTGACCCAGGGGAAAGGAACTTTTTCTTGAGCCTGATGGTAGCGATAACTGACGGGCTGGAAGAGGCAGGGATTTCTATACCACGTCCGACGCCGGAGGAACTGGGAGAAAGCCCCCAATATGTCTTCGAGCGACGTTTCCTACCGATGGTTCGAGAGCGAATCAGAGACCGCATCCTGCTGTTGACCATAGACGAGTTTGAGGAACTGGGCGCCCGGGTCAACCGCGGTCGCTTGCCTTCTGAGATCTTTCCCTATCTTCGTCACCTGATTCAACATGGAGACCAACTGGCCTTCATCTTTGCCGGCACGCACCAGATAGAAGAGTTGATCGGGGATTACTGGTCTGTGCTCTTCAACATCGCTGTGTATCGAAAGGTCAGTTTCCTGAATCGCGAGGAGACGGTCTGCCTGATCAAAGAGCCGGTGCGGCCGTATGGGATGGTGTACGACGACCTGGCCATCAGCGAGATGCTACGCCTGACCGCCTATCATCCCTACTTCACCCAGTTGCTGTGTAACATCCTGGTGAACCGCTGCAATGAAGCCCAACGCAATTATGTGACCATCCAAAATGTGCGTGAGGCCGTGGAGGAGCTATTGGAGACCGGTCGGGCTCACCTGACATTCCTCTGGCAGACATCCAATCAGGAAGCTCAACTGACGCTGGCAGCCCTGGCCGAATTACGAGACAGACTGGACCAGGTGACTACGGCAGCCATCGCCGATCGGCTCAGCAGCTATCAACTATATCTGGACCCTGGCCAGATTACGAAAGCTATGGAGCAACTGGTCACCCGAGATATAATCCGCGAGATCCCAGGTAGCCCGGTAGCCTACGAGTTTACGGCGCAATTGTATGCCCGCTGGCTCCGCCGTTATAAGTCGCTGAGTAAGGTTGTGGAGGAAGTGAGTGATGAACCCATCACCCAATGAGCCCCTATCGCTGCTGGAGAATCCCTTCTTCCATCGGGGACCGATACGGGATCGCCGTTACTTCTACGGACGAGCCAAAGAAACCAGTCAGGCACTACAGATGTTACGTAACGGCCAATGCGTCTCTATCGTTGGCCCACGCCGTATTGGTAAAACCTCATTTCTCTTTCATCTCTGTGATCCCGAAGTGCAGAAGGGACATAATTTGAGAGAAGAATACCTCTTTGTTTACATTGACTGCCAGAGTATGGGTGATTTGGATAAATCGCAGTTCTATCAGCAGTTATGGAGAGAGACCAAGAAGGTATTTGTGGAACGAGAAAAAGAGGATGACTGGACTGAGAGCGTATCTGGCTTCGACGAACTCAGTGAAGCTATAGAGATGATCCAAAAGGGACGCAAGCTATCCTTTCTCTTTGACGAGTTTGATACTATTGCTAAGAATCTCAACCTCGACCAGGGTCTTTTCTCTAATCTTCGTAGTCTTGTGCCCGATGTGACCTACGCCACTGCATCACATGATTCTCTTTACAATCTGACTGACGTTGATGGGAGTCCGCTGAGTTCGCCCTTTTTTAACATTTTTAATGAGATTCACCCAGGTTTCCTGAAGCGTGAAGAAGCAGAGGAATTGGTTTGGGGACTGTTAAAGGTAACAGGGCAGGAAAACCTCTTTACTGATGAGGACCTTGCTTTTGTACTTGAGATTAGTGGTTATCACCCCTTCTTCCTGCAATTGGCCTGCTATCATCTTTTCGAGCAGAAAGTGGAACGCAAGGTTTTGACGGCGGCAGACTATGCAGGTGTGCAGCTAGAGTATGCGGAGGATGTGGAGCCGCATTTCCGCTACGCATGGAAGAACTTAGATGCAGATGAGCGGGAAGCAGTACAACTAGTGTACGAAGGGAGAGGTAACCAGCTCGATGATGAACAAAAACGGCGATTGGAAAGAAAGTGTATTCTCTATGATGATGCCTTCTTCTCCTCAGTTTTTGCCGAATTTGTGCGACGACAGGTGGCTGAAATAAGGTTAGAAGAAGCGCATGAGGTGAAGACAGAACAGGAAATCCGGAAAGAGGGCGAAGTGGCAGTATTCGAAGAAACCCCAAGTACCAAGGCTGACGCCCGAAGTGAACAACTTATGGCATTGGATGCTCTTCTGACTGCGTCCTTTTTCGCAGGCTTGTTCGCTACGGCTCTAGCCCTTCTCGCCAACTATACGCCGCTCTTCTGGCTTGCGGGGTTTCTGGCACTGGCCTTTATTATTTTGCTCCTCGCGCGGTTCATCTTGAGCCACCGATCATGGAGCAGATAAAGGCTTTCCAAGGGTCAAGGAGAACGCTCACTGGAAAGATTGTCTACGGAGGCTGGCAATGAAAGAAGACTCCCCTTCTTCATCCCGAGGCCTAAACTTGGAGACCGTCGAGCCGGTGGCGGTCAAGAAGCTCGACTCAGGGACGGGGGACTCCATAAGCACACTCCGGTTAACAGTCAGGCTGGTGCCAGAGGACCGACAGACCCTGTGGAAGTGGCTGGCAGATACGTGGCGAAATCTGTGGGGCGATTCTCTGGCACGATGCGTGATCATATTCCTCTTCGTTGCTATCTCGACACTGGTATTGCAGAGAATCCTATTTTTTCCCCCTCTGAAGCATGAGTTTACTCTTAGGCAATTCACCGTCTTTACCCAATACCCCAAGTGGATTGCACCACTAGATGAAGAAACTATGTCCATAACCCTTCTTAATAGTGGGAGCAGAGATTTACCCCAAATAAAGGTGCTTCTGGTTTTCCGGAGTATGTCGTTTGTGCTCACTGATCCAGAGGGTAGCACAGTCATCAAGTTCGAAGATCTTGCCCCCGGTGAGCGGAAGACAAGAACAGTCCACTTCAGGTTGGAAAGAATGAACCAACGCGGCCCGATAGAGGTGCAAGCCCGGCTAATCTCCAAGGAACGGGGCATGGAAAGCATACTGTTCCCCAGTCCTATTCGAGTGATCTCCGCTCCATACTACAAAACCTGGGTGCAGAAAGGCTTGGGTGTACTTACGGGGATCTTGGGCGCGGTTCTGGCGCTTGTGGGTGAAAGGTTTTCCTCTATTTTGGGACTGAAGAAGTAAAGTCTTCAGGAGAACTCTATGGTTGTAGAGAATCCCTATTACCATCGTGGTCCTATCAAAGAGGCACGATATTTCTTTAACCGCGCCCGGGAGACAGTCCGCTCTTTACAGATGGTCAGGAAAGGGCAAAGTGTCTCAGTGACCGGGCTGCGCCGCATCGGCAAAACGTCCCTCCTGTTTCACCTATGTGATTCAAGCGTAAGAGGTGAGAACGGCTTTAGCCCGGAGCAATCGCTTTTTGCTTACATTAATGGTGAAATGCTCGGTGGGCTGTCCAGATCGAATGTCCTTCGCGCAATGCTTCAGGAGACTGCGGATCAAGCCGGTAAGGAAATAGATATTCCGCAGATAATAGATCACCATTCATTCGAGCAAGGGATCCGGGAGCTGCTCAAACCCGGGCAGCAACTGGTCTATCTGATGGATGAATTCGAATGCCTGGCAAAGAACCCCAAGCTGGACGCCGACTTCTTTTCTTTCGTGAGAGGCCTGACTGTCCGTTATAACATCGCCTATGTCACAGCTTCCCGAGTTCCTTTGTTGGCTCTTGCAGAGGAAGAAGGACAGCTCAGCTCACCTCTCTTCAACATCTTTGTGCCCATCCACCTGGGCCTCTTCAGCGAAGAGGACGCCCGCCAGATGATCCGCAGGCCATCCCAGGCGGCGGGGATAGAATTCCCTGGGGATATAGAGGATTTCATCCTTGATTTGGCAGGGCCTCACCCCTTTTTCCTCCAGGTTGTTTGCTTCCATGCCTTCGAGTTATCGCGCCAGCATCCCTCTTTCAATGAGCAAGTATGCAAGCAACTGGAGGAACTCGTACAGGCGGATTTAAAGAA
>CAZNSC010000098.1:0-295 GCA_964575695.1 uncultured Dehalococcoidales bacterium | reverse complement strand
ATTTTGAATACTTCACGCGCCGATTGAGTGAGGAAGAGCGGCGTGTTTTGGCTTGCCTTCTCGACACCGGGCAAGGTAAAACCTCGATGGCCATCTTAAAAGACCTCGAACGCAAATGCCTGGTCCGGCAGCGAAACGGCAGATACATCCTCGTCTCGCGTGCCTTCGCTCGTTTCGTCAGGCAGGAGATTGGTACGAGCTGGGCCGCGACCGTCCCTGGAGGAGAGCGGTGCATGGTAACAGTGCTCTTCGTGGATGTAGTCGGCTTTGGACCTATGACCGAGCGGCATGTGCC
>CAZNSC010000097.1:0-11990 GCA_964575695.1 uncultured Dehalococcoidales bacterium | reverse complement strand
ATTTAATCCTGGTCGACCCCAGGGCAACGGCCATTGCTAACCGGGCGAATCTCTGGCTACAGCTCAGGCCGGGCACGGATGCCGCCCTGGCCCTCGGTATGATGAACGTCATCATCAATGAGGGGATATACGACAAGGAGTTTGTTGCAAACTGGTGCCACGGCTTTGACAAACTGGCAGCCCGGGTTCAGGAGTATCCCCCGGAAAAGGTGGCCGAGATTACCTGGGTCCCCCAGGAAAAAATTGTCCGGGCCGCCAGAATGTTTGCCCTGGACACTCCCGGCTGCCTCCAGATGGGTGAGCCTCTAGAGGCGTCAACAAATACCACCCAGAATCTGAGAGCAATACTGTGTTTGATAGCTATAACGGGCAACATTGAAAGACCGGGCGGCATGGTAAGCTGGGTTCCACCAGATACCGGGCCAATAGAAAACTTCGGTATGGAGATACGGGTACCCAGAGAGAACCAGGAGAGCGCTATCGGTTCCGATATCTTCAAGCTGCCCATAGGTCGCGCCCACCCGGACACCGTCTTCAAACAGTTAATTGAGGGCAATTGTATCATCAAAATGCTGCACCAACACGGCGGTAACCCGTTATTCAGCCTGCCCAATTCGAAGAATGTGCGTGAGGCACTGCTAAAATTGGAATTTATATCAATCGCGGAACAGTTTATGTCGCCATTTGCCGAGCTGGCGGATGTCGTTTTGCCCGCCGCCCACTGGCTGGAGGAGGATGACATCTGGGATATGCACCCCCGTTTCATGATCGCCGCCACAAACAAGGTTCTTGAACCACCAGTTGTTGTCTGGCCGAAGTCAAATATATTATACGAGCTGGGAAAACTAGTTGCTGCCAATAACTGGTTTGCCAGTGTCGAGGAAAAGCTGGACTATCAACTGAGGAAAGCCAATATAAAGTGGAAGGAATTCAAGGAAATGGGCTTTCTCGCCAAGATGGGGAAGGAGCAGCGGTATTATAAGCACAAGACCGATTACTGGGGGCCGGAGGGCGGCTTCCCGACGCCGACAAGAAAAGTGGAGCTCTATTCCACAGTCCTGGAGAGGATGGGATATGACCCGTTACCCCACTACGTGGAGCCGGGCGAAAGCTATTACTCGACCCCGGAGCTTGCCAAAGAGTACCCTCTTATTCTAAACACCGGAGGCCGCCTACCCTACTACTTCCATTCCCAGTACACCACGCTGCCCTGGATAAGAGAGCTACAGCCCTACCCTCGGGTGCAAATCCACCCTGACACCGCCCGGGAATACGGGATTGAGGAGGGAGACTGGGTCTGGATAGAATCTCCACGGGACAGGATAAAGCAGAAGGCGAGTCTGTTTGCCGGGATGGACCCCCGTCTTGTTGTGGTGCAAAACTCGTGGTCTTATCCGGAGAAGCCGGGGCCAGAACACGGGTTTCTGATAAGCAATGCCAACGTGCTCACCGGCGGCCAGGGGTCCTTTGACCCCAGCTGCGGGTCGGTAAACCTCAGAGCCCTGCTGTGCAAGATATACAAAGCGGAGGGTAATGATGCGTAAAGCCATCTTTCGTGACATGGATGCCTGCGTCAACTGCAAAGCCTGCATCATCGCCTGTAAGGTCAAGCATATGTCGCCGCCTTATCCCACCTCATCGCTGCTCGCGGAACCCAAGAGCAGAAGCCTGATAAATGTCTATCAACGTGGCCCCGAGATACGCGGCGACCGGGTACACCAGTCTTTCGTGTCCATTGCCTGCATGCACTGTGAAGAGGCACCCTGCATCCGGGTCTGTCCGGCATCGGCCATTTATAAAGACGCCGCAACCGGCATAACACTGGTTGATAGGGAGCTATGCATCGGCTGCAAGGTGTGTCTCTGGGTATGCCCCTACGGTGCCCCAAGCTTCGATGAAGACATGAAACTGGTGCTATGTGACCTGTGCATCGACAGATTAAGAGAAGGCAAGAAGACAGCCTGCGAGGCAACCTGTCCCGCCGCGGCCATCTTTGTCGGAACGCCAGAGCAAATCGCCGAGCTTCAAGCCAGGAAAGCCGTTGACAGAATGGAGAGGGGTATCGTTACCTAGTCAAAATCACCGTGGTACCCGGGGACAGGGAGGTCCAAGGAAAAAAGAGCCGCTGGCCAGTAAGCGTCAAAATGCCAGCAGCTCCCGATGATGGTAAATCCTGATGTTCCGGCTACGGTTTAGCCTCCTCCCAGCAGCATAAAGCGGTGGGCTTCATAAAGCTCTACCTCCCGGTAGCCTTTCTCAACCTTATATGACAGGTACTCCACCAGCTTATCCCAGCTAGTGATCTGGAGACCGTCGATTACCCTCATAATCTCCGGGTTACCCCAGTCCCAGGTCTTGGCCTCACCAAACTCACAAACCCTGGCCTCCCCGCTTTCCATATCAATGACCTTAAGTTTGACGTCTAGCTCGGTCCCTGCTTTAGGGCTGGCACCGACCCATGGCGCCACCCAGTTTCTAAAAGCCTGCAGCCTTGCCGAATGGCCAAAGCCATTGGATTTGGCGCCCGTCTTCGACTTGCCGATATAGCCCCGATACTGCTTGCAGAGACTTAGATAATAATGCCTGCCCCTATAGGCGGCACACTCTGTGCATAACCTATTTGAAAATGGGCAACGCATATCTGTCTTCGCCATCCCAACTCTCCTCCTAGCCAGCCAGGCAAATAGCGCCTAGTCCTCAACCTTAGTTTCCTGTTCCAGCACGTTGCTCAGAGCCCGGTAACCCTCACCGCCAAAGGACTTGAATTGCAGGGCAAGCAACTCCGAGTACTTGAAACCTTTGGAATTAATCCAGTCCCTGTGCACCTTGTCTCCTCTGCCAATCATATGTCGGGCCAGGTCCATAGCCGTGCCGGAAACCTTATTGCACACTGGACAGTGATAACTCATCAATAACCTCCTGCCTGATTTAGATCAACGCACTATTTACCCTGTTGCGCCTTCTCCTTTAGTGCCCTGAGAATCTTCTCCGGTGTTATGGGCAAATCATATATTCTCACACCGACGGCATTGTACACAGCATTGCCGATGGCACCGGCAGTAGGATTGGTGAGTCCCTCGCCGGCTTCCTTGGCGCCAAATGGCCCCTCAGGCTCATAGGTGTCGATCTCCAGAATCTGGGTCTCCGGCATATCCAGCGACCGGATAAGCTTATAATCAGCAATCGATGGATTAAGTATCTTGCCCTCGTCCATTGGCTGGTCTTCACAGAAGCCGTAGCCGCCGGCCATCATTATCGCCCCTTCCAGCTGTCCTTCAATACCTACGGGATTGATCACCGTTCCACTTTCGTGGGCGGTCATCACATTCACCAGCTTCATCCTGCCGGTCTCGGTATCCACGGCTACCTCGGCAGCCTGGACACCAAAGCTATAAGCCGGGGATATCATGCCCTTACGGTGGGGAGTATAGTGCCCCCGACCAATGATAACCTCGCCATCCTTACCCCTTATCGCCTCTTTGACGATATCATAGTAGGAAACGCCCCTTTCCGGACGGTTGGTCAGATGAATCCAGCAGTCTCTGATATCCATATCATAGACAATGTTGGGCCCCATCTTGGAGGCAGCAAACTCGAGGAGCTGGCGCTTGGCATCAGCGGCGGCCATCTTGACCGCGTTGCCATTCATCAGTGTCTCCCGGCTACCCCAGGCACCGAGGTCAGCCGGACAGATGCCGGTGTCAGCCGCATGAATCCTGATGTCATCAAGGCGTACCCCCAGCTCCTCGGCACAAATCATACTCAGTGTGGTATCAGAGCCCTGACCAATATCACAGGCGCCGGTGAACAGGTCAACCTTGCCATCAATGTTTATCCTGACAATAGCCGCCGAGAAAGCGTAAGGGGAATCAAACCAGTTGAAGATGCCACCAGACATGAAGCCATAGGCTGACACACCGATACCGTGGTTGGGGGGTAACTTGCCCCGTTGTTTAATGTGTTCCTCAATCTTGTCCAGACACTGGTGCAGCCCGCAGCTTTGTATGTAGGCCTGCCCCGGAACCTCGTAATCGGGTGTCATGCCATTCTTGCGCCTGAGCTCAATCGGGTCTATCCCCAGGTCTTCAGCCATCATATCCAGCTGGGACTCGCCGACAAATGTTGACTGGGGAGCACCAAAGCCCCGCATGGCTGATGTCGGTGCCGTGTTGGTATAGACCCGATAGCCGTCATACCTGTAGTTTGGATAGGCATATGGGAACGAGGAGAAGAAACCAGTCAGGTAGAGTGCCGTAGCCCCCATGCCGGTATAGGCACCGCCCTCGGTAATGACCCGGACTTCCTTAGCCAGCAGGGTGCCATCTTTCTTGGCGCCAAGTCTAACGGAATAATACATGGGAGTCCGCCGCTTGGTGGCAGTGAACTCCTCTTCCCGGGAGAGGACTATCTTCACCGGCTTGCACAGCTTCATGGAGAGAACACTGGCACAGAACTGGGCAGAGTCCAGCTCGAACTTGCCGCCGAAGCCGCCTCCGGTGTGAGGTTTTATCACCCTCACATCACCCTCTCTCAAGCCAAGCATGCCCGCCAGCAACGCCTGAATGTAGTATGACGCCTGGGTCGACGTCCACACTGTCAGCTTGCCGTCATAGCCAAAGCTGGCAACGGCACAGTGGGTCTCCATGCAGACATGGGCCTGAGAGCAGCAATAGAACCTGTCTTCACGAATATGGTCACACTTTGTGAAGGCCTCGTCAACATCACCCCACTCAATGTGGCGGGTCACATTAATATTAAGCTCAACACCCTCGTGAATCTGGGGTGCGTCCTCCTTAATTGCCTCCATGGGGTCAAATACCGCCGGCAGCGGCTCATACTCAACCTCGATTAAGTCCAGAGCCTGCTCAGCAATGTCCTCATCAACAGCGGCTACCGCTGCCACCGCGTCGCCGATATAACGAGCCTTGGTGCGAGACAGAATTTCCTCGTCACAAAGCTCAGGAAAGCGCCGCCAGATACCCTGCTTGATCCCCAGCGTGTCCTTTCCCGTGACTACGCCCCTTACCCCGGTCAGCTTCTCCGCCCGGCTGGTATCAATGTTAAGAATCTTGGCGTGTGGGTAAGGACTGCGCAGGATTTTCCCGTAGAGCATATTGGGTAGAACCATATCAAAGGTGTATTTGGCACTACCGGTTACTTTCTCCGTTCCGTCAACCCTGCGTACCCGTTTACCAATCACTGAGTACTGGCTCATTTCGCCTCCTTATACTCGCCGTTAACGACACCGGTTATGGCCCGGATAATACTGTTATAGCCGGTGCACCGGCAGATGTTGCCGTCGATACCTTCCTTCATCTGCTCCTTAGTGGGCTTAGGATTCTCATTCAATAACGCCGTGGCCGCCATAAGCATCCCTGAGGTGCAAAAGCCGCACTGGAAAGCACCATAGTCGAGGAAGGCTTTCTGCAATGGTTGCAGCTCAGCCCCCTGAGCCAGACCCTCAACAGTCAGCACGTCCCCCCCGTTAGCCTGGAGGGCCAGTATTGAACATGACTTAACCGCCATGCCATTAAGAATCACTGTGCACGCACCACAGGAACTACTGTTACAGCCCCTCTTGGCTCCAGTCAACCCCAAATGGTCTCTCAAGACTTCCACCAGGAGTGTTTTGGGTTTCACATAAAGCTCGTAGGGCTGAGAATTCACCGTCAATCTTAGCTCTTTTTTCATGTTAAGCAACCTCCCTTAGTGAACTTAAGCCTGCTTGGCCCTGGCTAAGGCTTCCTTGCCCACTCGCCTCACCAGAACCCTCACCAGCTCCCGCCGGTACTCCTCAGAGGCCTGGATATCGGATATGGGTTGAGCCTCGACAGAGGCCGCCTGCCCTGCTTCCACCAGCAGGTCGTCCGAAATCTTCTTACCTCGCAAAACCCCCTCCGCCTGCTTAGCCCTCATCGGAGTCGGTGCCGAGGCCCCCAGCACTATCCGGATATCGTTACAAACACCATCGTCCGAGCCCAGAGTAATGGACACGGCAACCCCCACCGTAGCCAGGTCGCTGTCTATGATATTGAACTTGGTATAGGCAGTGCCCGTGCGAGGAAGGACCGGCGGTACCTGAATCTCGGTAAGTAGCTCACCCGGCTCAAGCGCTGTCTCAAAATAATCCAGGAAGAAATCTTCAACCGCCACAGTTCTTTCACCCTTGCGACCGGCCATTTTCAAGGTGGCGTTCAGCGCCATTAGCACCGGTGCCGGGTCTCCAGCCGGGTCACCATGGCACAGATTGCCGCCGATAGTGCCCCAGTTGCGAGTCTGAATTGATGCCAGCCTGTTTTCCATCTCGGCGAGGACACCAAACTTCTCTCGAATCACCGGCGACTTTTCTATTGCCCGGTGTGAGGTCAGGGCACCGATTCGCAGCCCCTCCTTGGCATCGGAGTTAATGTAGTCTAGCCCAGATATACCCTTGATATCGATCATAAACTCAGGGGCGACTAGTCCCTGTTTCATCAGGATTAGCAGGGACTGCCCCCCGGCAATTACCTTGCAGTCATCCTTATACTTGTCGAGCAAGGTGAGGGCTTCTTCAAGCGTCTTGGGCGCAAGGTATTCAAAATCTCTGATCATTCTTGCCTGACCTCCTTGATTTCAATAAGTCTAATCACAGCAAGCCTCCATTTCAGTATATCTATTTAGCGGTTTGGCTCTTCAGCTTCTCTTGCAGGTTTCTGGTAAACTCATCTCCCACAGACTTGGCCTTGGCGCGCATTATCCTCTCTCCGAAGGTAGCCAGCCGGCCCACCAGACTCACATTCGAGGTATATGATACCTCCACCTCATCCTTCGAGATCTCGGTTAGGTCAACAGTGGTCTCCTGACTGAAGTTACCGGCTTTAGTAATGTCGGCGCCCCTGCCGACTGCTTTCAGATGTCTTGGCGGGTCAATCTCGGTAAGGGTAGTGGTGAACTTAAGCTTCACAGATATTGGCCCAACCTTCTGTTTGACGATGCTCTCGTAACTCCTGTCATCGATGGCTTCCATCTTTTCAGTGCCCGGAATACAAGAAGCCAGCGTCCCTGGGTCAAGTAGAAAGTCCCACACCTCCTGAATCGGTGCCTTCAAGGTAAACTTCCCCTCCATTAGCATCGTTGATTAGACCTCCTTCTTAATGTCCTGTACGGTTACTTCGCAAACGGAACTGAACGACCAGCGGGGGCTGACACGTGGCATCTCAAACGCATTATAAAAACTTGACTCAAGATTGACGGGCAACCTTCTCTGCTCTATCGCACCTGCACAAATCCTTGTACAACCCATTCTGTGCAGACGGCTGAGACAACTCCTTGAGGCTAGTTAACTCTTTCCTATTGTAACAGAGCCCTACCTGATTTGTCAATTAAGCACGAAAGCACCGCGTTACAGTAGCCCCGTGTGCCACATATACGCACAGGCCGCCCTGCCCCTTTGACAAGACTGGGCTCTGCATTTACAATAAAATCGCCGCTGGCAGCCGAGTTCTATCCTGATTAGAAATCGATGCCGGTAAACTACCCGATATAATCGACAAGACTCATCTAAGAGCTAACGCGTCCCTTTAGAAATCGCCAAGAGGAGGTGATTATGGCCAAGCCGCTTGAGGGGATTAGAATCCTTGACCTGACCTGGGTATTATCTGGACCATTCGCCACCATGGTGCTCAGCGACCTTGGGGCTGAGGTAATCAAGGTGGAGAGACCGGAGGTGGGTGACATCGCCAGAGGCAACGGCCCACTGGTGAACGGACTAAGCACCTACTTCCTCAGCCTTAACCGAGGCAAAAAGAGCATCGGTCTAAATCTGGCCTCAGAGCAAGGCAAGGACATATTCTTGAGGCTAGTGAAGCACGCTGACGTCGTGGTGGAGAACTTTGTCCCGGGAACGATGGGGAAACTGGGGCTGAGCTATGAGACGGTGAGGCAGCATAATCCGCAAATCATCTACGCTGCCTGCTCCGGTTTTGGTCAAACCGGGCCCTATGCCACCAAGCCGGCTTTCGACGTCATTGTACAAGCCATGGGTGGCATCATGAGTATCACCGGGGAACCAGGCGGGCCACCGACAAGGCCAGGGGTATCTCTGGGTGATATCACCGCTGGCCTATTCCTGAGCATCGCTATCCTGGCCGCCCTGCAGGAGCGCCATGTCAGTGGCAAGGGGCAGATGATCGACATCAGCATGCTGGACTGCCAGCTGGCGATAGAGGAGAACGCCTTTGTCCGCTATCTTGCCACCGGGGAGGTACCTCAACCCCTGGGCACAAGACACCCCGTCTTTACCCCGTTTCAGGTCTTCCCGACCAGGGATAGCCATGTTGCGGTAGCGACAATGGGCGGAGTCCAGGACCAGTGGCCGCTTTTCTGTGCCTCTATCGGCCGCCTGGACATCATGGATGATGAGCGATTTCAAACCGGCTGGCAGCGAACCCAGAGCTACGATGTGCTGGAGCCGATTCTAAATGAGGCAATGAAGGCCAGGACAACCGAGGAGTGGCTGAAGGAATTTGAGGCGGTAGGTATCCCTTGTGGCCCGGTCAATACTATCGACCGGGTGGCGGCTGACCCCCAAGTGGCCGCCAGGGAGATGATTATCGAGGTGCACCACCCCAAGGCGGGTAATTGTAAGGTGGTCAATACGCCGATCAAGCTCTCCAGAACCCCGTGTAAGCCGGCCCAAGCCTCCCCCGATTTAGGAGAGCACACTGAGGAGGTGTTAAGAAAACTTCTGGCAATCACTGATCAGGAAATAGAGAGGCTAAAGCAGTCGGGCGTTATCCAGATACCAGCAGAAGCCGGCAGTTAATCCGGCATCACATTGGGCAGTCCACATATCTAGCGGTTCACGGCCATGGTATTCAAGTGAACGCTCGTCCATTATGGGCGATGGGCAACAAAAAGGCTGGATATCGCCCATGATACCCAGCCTCTACCGAAACCACGGCTCTTACAGTATCCGCCTTAGCCCTTGCCTATTCGAAACATCTTAGTCCCACAGTTAGGGCACGCACCCTGAGTCGCCGGCTTACCATTCTTCATGGTTATGGCTCTAGCGTCCTTCATCTCCCTCTTGGCCCGGCATTTCATACAATAGGCTTGCATCAGATTGACCTCCTTTTTTGATTATGAAGGATATACCATTTCCTCCGCCAATGTCAATAGCCGCCGACAATTCCACCCGCGGGTCTCAATAACGGCAACTGGCCGCATAACCGTCTGGTTCATTGTTATCAGCGTGTGGTTGACAAAAGCTAGCAATTGTATTAAGCTGATTGCAATTTCTGCTACAAAATGAAACATATGATACAGCCCCCAAAATGTCAGCGCCTTATTAGGCTGATATACATCCAGTTCAAGAATCCCCGGAGGTAAAGACTATGGACTTTGGATTTAGCGAGGAGGAAGAAAGATTCCGACGCGAGGTGCAGGCCTTCATCGATAGGGAGGTAACTGATGAGCTTCACCAGGAGATTATGACAGGTGAGGGCTGGGGGCCACTCAGCTGGGACTTCGTGCGCAAATTGGGAGCCAAGGGCTGGCTCAATCCAGCATGGCCTGAGAAATACGGCGGGCTCGGCCTCTCGTTTGTGCACACCTTTATTGTTCACGAGGAGCTGGTTCGAAAGGGCGCCATGCCCGGAACAGAACCGGGAACATTCTTTGGTGCTCATTTCATAGGCCCTATGATCCTACTCTATGGCAGCGAAGACCAGAAGAACTACTTTCTGCCCCGCATTGCCCGAGGCGAGATAGAGTTTGCCCTGGGGTACACCGAACCTCAGGCTGGCAGCGACCTGGGGGCGATAGCCCTACGGGCTGTAGAAGAAGATGGCGACTATATCCTCAACGGGCAGAAAATGTTCCCGACGGCGGCTCACTATGCCCAATACATTTTCACTCTGGCGAGAACAGACAAAGACCTTCCTAAACACAAGGGGCTATCAATGTTCATCGTCGACCTGCAAAGCCCGAGCATCGAGCTCCGTCCGCTTTGGTGTATGGGAGTTCACCTAGCAAATGAGGTATTCTTTGATAACGTGAGAGTCCCCAAGGCCAACCTGTTCGGGGAGAAAAACCGGGGCTGGTATTATTTGGTGGCCGCCCTTGACGCCGAGAGGATTGCGCTGGCTCCAACCAGCTGCCTGGAGCGGGTCTTCAACCAGCTAGTTGATTATGTCAAGCAGACGAGCTACGATGGCAAGCCACTGGCCAAAGACCCGGTAGTCCGCCATAAATTAGCCCGAATGGCTATCGAGATTGAGGCGGTGCGCGTGCTCAAGTATCGGGCTGTCTGGATGCTCAATGAAGAGATTGTGCCTAACTACGAGTCGGCCATGCTGAGGGTATTCAATTCGGAAACCTATCAACGGCTCGTCCAGACAGGAATGGAAATCGTGGGGCTCCGCAGTCAATTGAAGCCCGGCTCCAAGTGGGCGCCTCTGCACGGGCAGCTGGAGCGGCTTTACCTCGACAGCCCCATCTTTACCGTCGGTGGCGGCACCGCGGAAATTGACAGAAATATCATCGCCGTAAGGGGGCTGGGTTTACCGGCATAAGACTTAAACCACACAGGGGGACACCTTTATGGATTTACAGTTTACTGAAGAACATGAGATGCTGCGCAGGACAGCCCGGGACTTTCTGGCCAACAATTGTCCCAAAGAGCTGGTGAGGAGAATGGAGGATGAGGATGATAAGGGATATGAACCGGAACTATGGCGCAAGATGGCAGACTTGGGCTGGCTTGGAATCATCTTCCCCGAAAAATACGGTGGAACCGAGAGAGACTTTTTTGACCTAGTAATCCTCCTTGAGGAGATGGGGCGCTTCCTGTTACCCAGCCCTTTTATCCCGACGGTAGTCCTCGCCGGCTTAACCATTCTTGAGGCCGGCAGTGAAGAGCAGAAGCAGGAACTCCTGCCCAAGATTGCAAGCGGTGAGCTGAACCTCACTCTGGCTATAACCGAACCCAACGCCGGGTATAGCCCGGCTTCAATCTCCGTCCGAGCTACGGCCAGCCAGGACAACTATGAGATAAGCGGGACTAAGCTATTTGTCGGCGATTTTCATATTTCTGACTACGTCGTGTGTGTTACCAGGACTGATAAGGGAGTGTCCCTGTTCCTGATAGATACCAAAAGCGCTGGAATAAATTACACCCCACTCATGACCATTGCCGGCGATAGGCAATTTGAAGTGACCTTTGATAGGGTCATGGTGCCCGAGAAGAACTTGCTGGGAAAGTTGGGGCAGGGATGGGAAGTAATAGAGGGGGTCCTCCAGAAGGCAGCAGTAGCCAAGTGTGCCGAGATGTCGGGCATGGCACAGCAAGTGCTTGAGATGAGCGCCAGCTATGCCAAGGAAAGGAAACAGTTTGAGCGTCCTATCGGCAGCTTTCAGGCGATTCAACACCACTGTGCCAACATGGCGATAGACGTTGACACCTCAAGACTGCTAACCTACCAAGCTGCCTGGATGATAGACCGGGGGCTTCCCTGCTCCAAGGAGGTGTCGGCGGCTAAAGCCTGGGTCAGCCAGGCCTGCCGACGGGTTATGGCTTTGGGACACCAAGTTCATGGCGGTATTGGTGCTACCTTAGACCATGATATGCAACTCTATTACCGGCGCGCCAAAGCCGCGGAGCTTGCCTTCGGCAGTACTGATTTCCACCAGGAGCTGGTGGCCCAAGAACTGGGGTTGTGAAGGCAATCAATCGTGCCAATATTTTTTGTTACGGCGCAGACCGTAGTTCCATGCCCATTTCAAATCAGACCGTTTACGGAGGTTACACAAAGCTTATCTTCATGGAAGTAGATTATGCTATAGCCCGCTCCGACCTGCAAAGAGGAGCTCGTGGGCATTTACTAAGAACAAGATATGAGTAAGAACAGCGAGCCGATGCTTAGCCCGTTTCGCGCCCTGGACTTAACCAACGAAAAGGGCTTTCTGTGCGGACAGATCCTGGGCAGTCTCGGGGTGGACGTGATTAAGAT
>CAZNSC010000096.1:0-12078 GCA_964575695.1 uncultured Dehalococcoidales bacterium | reverse complement strand
GTTTTACCTTGACTGTCTCCAGCTCATAGCTTCTAACCACCAGGCCCTGCCTGATTAGCTGGGAGATAGCCCCTCTCGCCTTTATTGTCCCCAGCGCCCTCTCCAGCTCCCTCAGGCTGACCTTGCCCCGTTTCTGGACTAATTCCAGGGCACGTCTCTGTGCCGGAGTCGTCGGCGGCTTATCCTGTGGCTGTGGGGCATTGATGATAACGGTGGTTACCTTGCGCTCAAATCCCGGCGGCAGCATCAGGGAGACGGCATCAAAGAGGGGTGCCAGATAGTGCTCGCTTATCCAGCGAGCCAGCAAGACCCGGACGGGGGATAGCACCGGGCGGGCCTCGATGACCCCGGCGACATCCCTGGTTTCCTCGACCGCCGGGTAATCGGTCAGCTCGAGGACGATACCCTGGAGAACCTTATCGCCAAAGGGGACCCATACTGCCTGCCCGACAGCAACCGCAAGGCCGGCGGGTATTGCGTAGCTGAATGTCCGGCGCTGGGCCACCGGCGAATTGACACTAACTTCAGCATACGCCACCGGTCATTCTCCCTGGGGTAGCATTTCTTATCCCGGTTTCTTGTCTCTCCGCCTTTCCTTGAGCTGGGATGCCTTGCTGCTGAGCTGGCGCAGGTAATAGAGCTTGGCCCGGCGTACCTTGCCATGCCGGATAACCTGCACACTTTCCACCATTGAAGACTGTAGGGGGAAGGTGCGCTCAACACCGATGCCGAAGGTAACACGCCTGACGGTAAAGCTGGGACTGATGCCGCGCCGGGTCTTGATAACCGTCCCTTCAAAGGCCTGGATGCGCTCCTTATCGCCTTCGATGACCTTAGCCCTGACCTTTACCCGGTCACCAGGGGCAATATCGGGGATATTAGGGTTTGCTTTGGGTTCAACTAGTGTCCTGATGTTCATATGGATTTTCCTCCGTAAACTGCTGTGAGACTATTTAGCGCCGCCGGTCTATTTCCGTGGCGACTGTTTGACTAACTGCCTGTCCTCGGGATACACAGCCTGGCCTTATCTAATAGCTCGGGGCGACGCTTCATGGTGCGCCGGATGGCCTGCTCACGGCGCCACTTGGCGATCTCGGCATGGTTGCCGGAAAGTAAAACCTCGGGTACCGACCATCCTCGATAGACTGCGGGACGGGTGTACTGGGGATATTCCAGCAGCCCGTCAACATGGGAGTCTTCTTGGAGCGAGACCGGCGAGCCCAGCACCCCCGGTAGTAGCCTGACCACGGCCTCCACCACGACCATTGCCGCCAGCTCGCCGCCGCTAAGCACATAATCACCGATGCTGATCTCGTCGGTAACCAGGTGCTCGCGTACCCGCTCATCAACCCCCTCGTAGTGGCCACAAACAAGAATCATCCGCTGATGTGTTGACAGCTCAGCGGCAATTCGCTGACAGAAGAGGCGACCCTGAGGGGTGAGCAGGATGATCGGTAAAGAGGCGCTCACCTCCTGCTGGTGGTGCGTAATTGACTCTACCGCCTCAAAAACAGGTTCCGGCTTGAGGATCATGCCGGCGCCGCCCCCGTAAGGATAGTCATCAACGGTGGCGTGTTTGTCGTGGGTATGGTCCCGGATATTATGAACACCGATACTGACCAGCTTACGGTCAAGGGCTCGCTTGAAAATGCTGGTGCTCAACGCCCCGCCGAACATCTCGGGGAACAGGGTCAAGATATCAATGTGCATCTCTCTTTTCCTCACCGATATGAGTGTGCTCGGTTACCTCCCCCTTTATAATTTGTATCGCATGAGGGATGGCGGGCAATATTACCTCCAGGCATTCTCTAACTGCCTTCGGGCTGCCCGGCAAGTTTATAATCAGGCACTCCTTCCTCATACCCGCCACCGCTCGGCTCAGTATGGCGAAGGGGGTGGTGTCGAATGTCCGGGCCCTCATCGCTTCGGTAAGACCGGGCACAAGCTTGTCCGTGACCGACAGCGTAGCTTCCGGGGTGACATCACGCGGGCCGAGCCCGGTGCCCCCGGTCGTCAGGATAATATCCATGCCGCCGTCATCGGCCCAATCGGCAAGCTTGGCGGCGATGATCTCCAGCTCATCAGGGATAACCTCATATCTGACCAGCTGACTGTCTAGTTGGGACATGACCTCCCTGATTGCCGTACCGCTATCATCGCGGCGCTCTCCGTGCCACCCTTTATCGCTGATGGTGAGTATTCCTAAATTCAGCATTACTTTAGAGGTAGCCCTATTTTACCATATCCAGAGGCGAGAGCAAAGTAATTTGAGGTGGGGGTGTTTACCAATTAAGAAGGGGCGGGGAGGTTGATAGCCGTCCCCGGCAAAATAATTTCCAAAAATTTTGAGGAAAGGGTATTGACAAATTGGTGGTTCTGTGTTGTACAATGGTTGAAAGTGGTGAAAAGTGGTAAATAGTGGGGACATTGAATGTTTTTTGGTGAGTTTGAATACAAGATTGAACAGAAGGGAAGGGTTGCTCTTCCCCCCCGGTTCCGGAAGGAGCTGAGGGAGGGGGTAGTCCTTACCCAGGGGGTAGAGAAGTGTATCACGGCCTACTCGCTGTCCGAGTGGAAAAAGCTGGCGACGACACTGACCAGTGCCTCGGTTAGCCGAAGTAAACTGAGGAAGCTGAATCGGGCCATCTTTGCTACCGCGTTCCATGTGAACATCGACGGGCAGGGCAGGGTAGCCCTGCCGCCTCCATTACGGAATTACGCCGGTATCGAGGTTGAGGACGACGTGGTTGTCATCGGCGTCAATAACTGCATTGAGGTATGGAACAAGGAGCAATGGGAAGCGGAGCGGGCTGATAGCCAGGAGCAGGCCTGGCAAATCATAGAAAGCCTGGAGAGGCAATAATGAGTATGTCGGCAGTCACTCATATCCCCGTCATGCTCGAAGAAACTCTTGAGGCACTCTCGGTTCAGTCGGGAGGGCGCTACATTGACGGCACCGTCGGCACTGGCGGACACGCGGTGGCTATTCTGGACCGCAGCTCACCGGGCGGGCAGTTACTCGGTATTGATGCTGACCCGGAGGCGATCAGGGTCGCCACGGAAAGACTCCAAGCTTATGGCAGCTCGGTCCGTCTCGTTAATGGAAGCTTCGCTAACATGCAGGCGGTCTGCTTTGGCTATGACTTCTACCCGGTGCATGGTATATTGTTTGACCTGGGGCTATCCTCCCTTCAGCTGGAGGATGAGCACCGCGGTTTTAGTTTCCAGCGTGATGCCCCTTTGGATATGCGCTTCAGTCCCAGCCAGCAGACCACGGCGGCCGATCTCGTCAATACGCGCGCTGAGAGCGAGCTGGCTCGCCTGATTAAGACCTATGGTGAGGAGCGCTACAGTCATCGAATTGCACGCCACATAGTAGCCGAACGCCCGATAAGGACTACCCTCCAGTTAGTGCGGGCGATAGAGAAGGCGGTTCCACAGGCAAGGGGGAGAATTCACCCCGCCACCAGAACCTTTCAGGCGCTGCGGATTGCGGTCAATAACGAACTTGAGAACTTAAAAACGGCGCTGAGACAGGCGGTTGACCTCCTCGGCTTTGAAGGAAGGCTGGTGGTTATCAGTTACCACTCCCTTGAGGACCGGATTGTGAAGCAGTTTATGCGCCGGGAGTCACGGGACTGTGTCTGCCCTCCGGGGACTCCAAGCTGTGTCTGTGGACATGAAGCCAAGTTAAGGTTAATCAACACCAGGGTGATCACCCCTTCTCTGGCTGAGACGCGGCTTAATCCGCGGAGCCGGAGTGCTCGATTAAGAGCTGCGGAGCGTATTGTCACTCCTGGAGAGTACGACAGGGTTACGGAAAGGTTGTGTTTCTTGGTTGATGGTGGGGTGTGGCGGCGACCAGCCATGCTAAAAAAGCTGCGCGGGGCTTGGGCATCCTGATTAACCAAGGTGACTATGAGAGGGAGGTCTCGAAATGTGACGGGTCAACCTAAACCAGGGCAACTAAATCGAAAGGAGGTACTAGATGACAAAGCAGACTTTAGGTGCGATTGATGTTGGCACGACCAAGATATGTACCATTATCGCTGACGTTGATGAGGGCGGTGGCATCCGAGTTAGCGGGGTAGGCATCACTCCATCAAAGGGGTTACATAAAGGTCTGGTGGTCAATATCGGCGAAGCCAGAGAGTCGATACGAGACTCGGTGAGAAGGGCGGAGCAGACCAGTGGCCGGCGGATGGAGTCAGCCTACATCGGTGTCACCGGAAGGCATGTGAGCTCGCTGAATAATCGGGGGGTAGTCGCCATCAACCGCAATGACCGGCTGGTGCGTCCCGATGACCTGAAGCGAGTGCTGGAATGTGCCCGGAGTGTCAAGATCCCCAGCGATCGGAAGCTACTTCATGTCATTCCTCGGAGTTATGCGGTTGATGGTCAGGCGGGGGTCAAGAATCCGGTGGGCATGCACGGCTTCAGACTGGATGTCGAGACCCACATCATCACGGCAGCGGTAACTTCCGTCCAGAACTTGGCCCGGTGCATCCGTGGCATTGGCATTGACATTGAGGACCTCGTCCTTGAACCTCTGGCCAGCAGTGAGGCGGTGTTGAGTGATGATGAAAAGCAGGTAGGCGCTATCCTGGCTGACATCGGTGGGGGGACGACAGATATTGCCGTCTTCAAAGACGGAAGTATCTGGCACACCACGATCCTGCCGGTAGCCGGGTACCAGCTCACCCGGGATGTTGCCGTTGGTTTAGGGCTGCCCTTTGATGTCGCCGAGGAGATGAAGAAAAGGTATGGCAGCGTGATGCCGGTTTATGAAGGCAACGTTGTCAATCAGGCTACGATTGCCGAGGATGGACATGGCGTCTCCTATCAGGATCTGTGCGATATTATCCGGGCTCGAATTGACGAAATCTTGAGGCTTATCCTGCTCGAGCTACCGCAGGCCGACTATGAGGTGCTGGTTCCCGCTGGTCTGGTGCTCACCGGTGGCAGTTCTAATCTTTCTGGCATCGCCGCACTGGGGCGTGAGATCCTTCGGTTGCCGGTACGGGTGGGCACTCCTACCAGTATGTATGGCATCAGCGATACCCTGCGTGACCCGGCATACGCTACCAGTGTCGGTCTCTTGCTCTGGGGGGCAAAACATCATGGAGCGCAGTCCCGGCGCCGGTTAGGCTTCGGTGTGCGGCGCTTTTTCTCGCGACTGGCGAGACTATTTCAGTAGTTACCTGAAATAAAAGGTTAAGAAAGGAGGAGGAGATGGCAAAAACAAGTTTCGTCCCTAATCCCGCCAAGATTAAGGTTATCGGCCTCGGCGGTGGTGGCTGTAATGCTATCACCCGTATGGTTAGGGAGGAGATTCAAGGGGTAGAGTTCATTGCCATGAATACTGATGCCCAAGCCCTGGCCATTACCGAAGCTCCAATCCGTTTCCAGCTTGGAGAGAAGCTGACCAAAGGATTGGGTGTTGGTGGTGACCATAATACGGGTCAGAAGGCCGCTGAAGAGAGCCGCGATGAGATTAAGGAGCTGGTTGCCGGGGCGGATATGGTGTTTATCACCGGGGGCATGGGTGGCGGCACCGGCACCGGGGCGGCACCGACTGTGGCTGAGATAGCCAAGCAGGGGGGTGCCCTTACGATTGCGGTGGTTACCAGACCATTCACCTTTGAAGGTACCCACCGCTGCCAGGTAGCAGACGAAGGCATTGTCCGCTTACTGGGTAAGGTTGATACCCTGATTATCATCCCTAACGACCGCCTGCTCGACCTCTGTGACCAGAGGACAGGCGTGGACAGTGCCTTCAAGATGGCTGATGATGTGCTGCGGCATGGTGTTCAGGCAATTGCTGAGGTTATCACCGTCCCCGGGCTGATTAACCTTGATTTTGCTGACGTCAAGGCAGTAATGAAGGATGCTGGTCCTGCCTGGATGTCCATTGGCATTGGCTCGGGTCAAAATCGAGCTGTAGATGCCGCTAAGGAAGCCCTGGCCAGCCCCTTGCTTGATGTCTCCATCGAAGGCTCAAAGGGTGTGTTGTTTAATGTTGTTGGCGGCAGCAGCCTCACCCTGCTCGAAGTTAATCAGGCGGCTGAGGTTATTAAGCAGGCGGTAGACCCTGATGCTAACATCATCTTTGGGGTGGCTCATAACCCGACCATGGATAAAGAGGTGAGGATTACCTTGGTTGCCACGGGCTTCAGGGCCAAGACAGGGATGGCCGGAAGGGGGGTGGAGGAAGATGTTACCGAATTGCTTAAGGGCTTAAAGAGCGAGGATGAGCTGGATGTACCATCGTTCCTGCGTCGCCCGCTGTTCAGCCACCGTCGCCAGGCCATAACTCCGGCGGCCAGGGTTGCGAAAACCCCGTCACACACTTAGCCTGGTTTAAGCTCTCGGGTAACGATTCTGGCGCTGACCCGGGACCTCTGTCAAGGCTGTAGGTGCGCAAGCATCTGCAGCCTTGTTGTTTGATTTTATAAAATCCCTCACCCTTTATCCCTCTCCCCTTGTAAAGGGGAGAGGGAAGATAATTTTTGAAGGGGCTTCGCCCCTTTCAACCCCTTACTAAACAACCCTCTGGTGTGAGAGCGTTCAGCGATGGTCTTTTTCCCCCCCACCCTCCCTGGGCAGGTTGCCTGCCCCCGAGCTAGTGTTGACAAAGCCATACAGAGTATGGTATAGTCATTTGTAATGAATGACATCCAAACCAAAATAGCTGAACTTCAAGAGAGAGGCTGGACTCTGGCTGCGCTGGCAGATGAATTAGGCGTTACTCCTAACGCTGTAGAAAAGTGGAAAGCTGGAGACAGGTATCCCAACAATTCTAAAGCCATTCTTTTGCTTTTCGACCAGTTAAACAAGCGAAAACGCATACCTAAGAAAAGGCGCCATAAAGCGAAGGGACAAGCTATTCCATGAATAAAATCTGCAAGGATTGTGGCTTTTTATGTTGGGATGTATCACACATAGCAGATGAGTGGGCTGATACAATCAGATATGATGAACTACCAGAAGTTTGGCGACGTAAGGAAAACCTAGAAAAGTACACTGAGTCAGGCATATTTGAAGATGTTAACCATAGTGAAATAAACAAAGTATCATGTCTACGTAAGCAATGGATATTTGGTAGACCAGTGATTTTAGGCGATGATACAAGTTACGTAGGTTATGAGTCAATTTTCACACCTCGAAACTGCACTTACTATATAAAATATCAACCAGGATTCACCCCAGAAGAACACAAGGAACTTAAAAGGGAAAAGGATACGAATCGCACGATAAGAAATGCCACAATAATTGGGGCTGGTATAGGTGCAACTGCTGCTATAGTTGCACAATTGCTCTATGCACTTATTGCTCGCCCATGAGCATGTTAACGCTTTCCTCTTGACTTTTAAGGCAACCCTCTGACTTTTGAGGCAAGAGCCACTTTTAAGGCAAAGCCCTTGACAAATACTATATATTGTGTTATTGTAATCAAGCTATACAATATGATGTAGTAGATGACGATGAATTGTCCTTATTGTGGTTACCATGATTCTAAGGTGATAGATTCACGGGATGTGAATGACGGGATACGCCGTCGCCGACAGTGCCTGAGCTGTGACTCCCGTTTCACCACCTACGAGCGAATACAGCCGCAAAGCCTTTTTGTCATCAAGAAGGATGGACGGCATGAGGAGTTTAACCGCGATAAGCTGCTGGCGGGTATTCGCAAGGCGTGTGAAAAACGGCCGCTGCCTACCGGCAGTGTTGACAAGCTGGCCAGTGACATTGAGGCTGAGCTTTACCAGTTGGGCAAGGCGGAGATACCTAGTGATGTAATCGGTGACATGGTCATGGAGGGGTTAAAGAAGCTAGACCATGTTGCCTATATCCGCTTTGCCAGCGTCTATCGGGAGTTTGGTGATATCACGGCACTCAAGCAGGCGGTGGACACCCTGGTCAGCGGTGAGACATCTTCTCCCGCTGGTCAGTTACCCCTGCTTCCTAAGGAGGAGCTAAAGGGGCTGGCCACCAGGAGCCGGTGGAGGGGTCGGAAATGAACACAGCCGGTCACTCAGGAGACAAAGGATTAGCCTCACCCAGTCACACCCAGATTGCCCGGGCTATCTTTGCAGCGGCTGAGTCTATGGGCATGGCTGATAGACGGCTGGTTGAGCAGCTCACCAACCAGGTGATTGCACGTCTGGAACAGGCACAGCCCCTGCCGGGGATGGAGCACTTGGTGCCCAAGCCCCGTCGCCAGCAAAAACGTCAGCCTACTGATTCTGAAATTCAAGCATTGGTGAGAGAAATCTTGGCTGAGGAAGTTCAGCCG
Source organism: uncultured Dehalococcoidales bacterium (assembly GCA_964575695.1). Lineage (GTDB taxonomy): Bacteria > Chloroflexota > Dehalococcoidia > Dehalococcoidales > W111 > CAZNSC01. Next base: position 3,782 of record CAZNSC010000096.1, on the reverse strand, counting down.
GAAAGGGAGCCAGCTATGCCCGCTAGGACAGAAGCCCAGGTAACTACCGCCATAGACCTTACTGAAAATGCGCTTGAGGTTCTGAAAAGGAGGTATCTGAAGAAAGATAGCCAGGGAGAGGTTATCGAGACGCCTGAGGAAATGTTCCGCCGCGTCGCTCAGGCGATTGCCTCCGCCGAGCTTATCTACAACCCTGGGGCAGATGTCAGGGCGAGGGAGGAGGAGTTTTACCAGTTGATGGCTGGTCTTGAGTTTCTGCCCAACTCACCGACCTTGATGAATGCGGGGCGGGAGCTGGGGCAGCTGTCGGCCTGTTTTGTCCTCCCCATTGAGGACTCCATGGAGTCTATCTTTGACGCGGTAAAAAATACCGCCCTCATCCACAAGAGCGGCGGCGGGACCGGTTTTTCCTTCTCCCGGCTGAGACCAGAAAAAGACAGGGTCGGCTCGACCGGGGGAGTTGCCAGCGGTCCGGTTTCTTTCATGCGTGCCTTTGATACCGCTACCGATGTTATCAAGCAGGGGGGGATGCGGCGGGGGGCAAACATGGCCATCCTCAATGTTGACCATCCCGACATCATGAAGTTTATTGTTGCCAAGGAAGACCCGGCTGCCTTTACCAACTTCAATCTGTCGGTGGCGATAACCACTGAGTTTATGGAGGCGGTCAAGGCGGGTGCTGACTACAACCTGATAGCGCCGCACACCAGAGAGGTGGTGGGCAAACTCAATGCCAGAGAGGTGTTTGACAAGATAGTGGACATGGCGTGGAGAACCGGCGACCCGGGTATTGTCTTCATTGACCGCATAAATATGGACAATCCCACGCCTCAGCTGGGCAACATCGAGAGCACCAACCCCTGCGGCGAGCAACCCCTCCTCCCCTATGAGTCGTGTAACTTGGGCTCGGTCAATCTGTCCCGGATGTTACGGGTCACCGACGGTTCCGTTGGCGTTGACTACCCGAAGCTGGCCGGGGCGGTAAGGGTCGCGGTGAGGTTCCTGGATAATGTTATTGATGCCAACAAATTCCCCCTGCCCAAGATAGAGGAAATGACCAAGAAGTCGAGAAAGATCGGGCTGGGGGTGATGGGCTTTGCTGACATGTTAATTCGGCTGGGAATTCCTTACGACTCGGAGGAAGCGTTGACACTGGCTGAGGAGTTGATGGCCTTCATATCCCATCAGGCAACCGAAGCTTCTAAAGAATTGGCCCAAGAAAGAGGGGTATTCCCCGCTTTCGAAGGCAGCATCTATGATGTTGCCGATGGTGTCAGAGTGAGAAATGCCACCAGAACTACCATCGCTCCCACCGGCACCTTGAGCATAATTGCTGGTTGTTCCAGCGGCATTGAACCCCTCTTTGCCCTGAGCTACACCAGGAACATTCTTGATGGCTCCAAGCTGGTGGAGGTGAACCCCTATTTTGAGGCGGCGGCCAGGGAGGGTGGCTTTTACTCCGAAGAGCTTATGCGGCAGCTAGCCGACGGGGCTAGACTCCATGATATTGATGGTGTGCCCGATAGAGTCAAGCAGTTATTTGTCACCGCCCACGAAATAACCCCCGAGTGGCATGTCAGGATGCAGGCCGCATTCCAGAAGTCCACCCAAAACGCCGTCTCGAAAACCGTCAACTTCCCCTATGAGGCTACTCGGGAGGACATCGCCAAGGTGTATCTGCTTGCCTATGAAGAAGGGCTGAAAGGGATAACCATTTACCGGGATAGAAGCCGTGAGGCACAGGTTTTGACCACGGGCAAGATAGAGAAGGCAGAGAAGGTTGAGGGTGCCGGGCTCACCCCTAGGAAGCGGGCAAAGACAACCTCCGGCATTACTGAGCGGGTGACCACCGGGTGTGGCTATATCTATGTCACCGTTAACGCTGATGACCGGGGAATATGCGAGGTATTCTCCAGTCTGGGCAAGGCGGGTGGCTGTGCCTCTGCCCAGCTTGAAGCTACCTGCCGCCTGATTTCTCTGGCGTTGAGGTCCGGCATAGACGTTGCCTCGGTAGTAAAGCAGCTCCGTGGTATCCGCTGCCCGTCCATTGCCTGGGAGGAGGGCAAGGCTGTCCTCTCCTGTGCCGATGCCATTGCCAGTGTTCTGGAAAAGCATATCGGTGACGATAGTAAGCCCAGGCTCCAGGACTACGGCTTAGCCAAGAATCTCGCCGGACAGTGCCCTGAGTGCGGCAACCTGCTCGTCTACCAGGAGGGCTGCTTCATTTGCCCCTCCTGCGGTTATACGAAATGTTAAGGGAATTTGAAATCCCTCCCCCTTTATCCCCCTCCCTTTGATAAAGGGAGGGGGAAGAAATAGAAAAGAGGGGGCGTTGCCCCCTTCTAAACTACCTGTTCAAAAAACGACAACCCTCTAGACTGTTACACGAATGTCAGCTTGACAATAGTAGATAGCGGTCATAGACTTCGAGAAACTGCCTTCATATTAAAGAGAAATGGGATGGCAAAGACAGTAAACATCGGTTACTACTTCGTGGCATTCATCGATATAGTAGGCCAACGGGAGAGACTCAAGCAGTGGGTTAATCTGCCGAGCAACGATGACGAGAAGGAAAATGTTGCACGCATTCTCCTGGACACTTCGGAGTATGTAAAGGACTTCAGAGGACAGTTTGATACATTATTTGAGGCGGCTGCGAAGCCGACTGGCTTACTCGACCATCTTAAGCCAGAGCAACGGGCATGGGTAGAACAACGCAAGAAAACCATTTTGTGGCGTCGGGGATTTTCTGATTCATACTTCATGACAGTCCCTTGCTGGGATGAATCGTCGTGGGGAGCCCATAGTCTTACTATCTACAGTTCTTTGTTTAGCATTTGTGGTTTGTTCATATGGGCATTAGCGAAGAAAAGGCCATTCCGAGGTGCTGTAGAAGTGGGATTGGGAACAGAAATCAGCAAAGAGGAAGTTTACGGCCCCGTGAGCGTGCGAGTGTTTGAACTTGAAAAAGAGGCAGGGTACCCCCGCATCATAGTTGGTAACGGTCTGCTGAATCATCTCGATGACCTGGAGAAGAGATGTCCAGATAGTTTGGAGGGTAAGCATACGAAACACAGTATCCAATATTGCAGAAACCTAATCACCATCGACCACACAGATACTCTTATCCTCGACCCAATGGGTGAGGGCGTGAAGTCAGTTTCTGGGGCTGTTGACCCGAAGATGGTGAAGCTCGCCTACGAGTTCGTTGTCACCCAAGAGGAATCCTTTGGCCATTCTGACGAGAAGCTTCATGTATACTACGGCAATCTGAGGAAATACTGTGAATCTAGACTGGCTTTGTGGAACCTTGATTCTATCCAGTAGTTTAGCACTGATATCCCCCTACACAAAAAGCCAGTTTGTTGACCTGAGTTTACCTCGCAGGAGAGTTTAAGAGGGGCGAAGCCCCTCTTCTTATTTATTCCCCCTTCCCCTTAACAAGGGGAAGGGGGATAAAGGGGGATGGGGTTCATAAAATAGCTTTAGCCATCTTTATGATAAGGACTTGTTCCTGAGTTGCCAGTAACGGGTTGTGTTGGTGATGGCTCTGGCGGCGCGGTCAAAGCTTGGGTAAACGGGGATGCCGGCTTCGGTGAGCCTTTTCTCCACCATTGCCCGCTCTGCCTCATAGATGCCGCCGGGCGGTGACATGACTACCAGAGGCTTTTCATGCTTTGAGTGAAAGTCCACCAGCACATCGTTTATGGCACGGAGCTCCGCCTCGTCCACTATGGCGAGTAGAAAGGTCGGGCGCTCGTTGAGCAGGATAAGGTCAATGT
>CAZNSC010000095.1:0-12118 GCA_964575695.1 uncultured Dehalococcoidales bacterium | reverse complement strand
ATGTATAGCACAATCCAATTCTTTGTAATTCTCAAGACATTGATTAGCATGCCATAAAGCTATGCGAATACCTTCCCGTAATTCCTCGTATATAGTGTCTTTCCCTATCACAATAGCACCTTCCTTCTATTTTGACTTATCATACACTTGTGATAGATTGACCTGCCCTCCTGTGCGGCCGTATTGTATTGTACCCTTTCCGCCGTTCTTCAATCAATGTCTTAGTCACTTGAAGAAACCCGAGCCACTGGGCTATCATTTGACATAGGGTGTTGGCAGAAGGTCGCTCCTTAATCGGAATATAGTTACCAATACGCCGATTTCGAAAGTACGGGCGATTGTGTGTGCTGTGATGAGGGCAGCCGGACTGGAGCAGGGAAGCGAGCCCAAAACTGGATAGTGAGGTAGTAATATGTCAGAAGAGCTTGGCAAGATAGAGAAACCGCTGGCGGCACAGTTCGAAAAGGGACGGAAGCTTTTCTTTGTTCCCCTGATCTACGGGGGTAAAGGGCTTCCCGCCGACTACTTGGAAAAGTTTGATCGGTACTGGAAGCAGGTCGAAGACCAGCTAAGTGACCTCGAGTTGAAGCTCGGGCGGGCCAGCAGGATTTACCATGAGTTGATACCAGCGCCCGCAGAAGAAGGGCTCAAGGTGTTGAAAGGCCTGAATGGAAGCAGCCACCGGGTGGTAAAAAAGAGAGTCGAAAAAGGGACTCAACTGGAAGCGGCTGAAGATGCCGGGCTGTTGACAGAGTTCATGGACTGGGGCCGATGCCTGGCCATAGGCTTGCATAACCCGACGGTAATGGCCAAGGTGTACGAATCCTACATCGAGGTGAGCGAGAAGAGAAACGAGTTTATCACCAGGCACATCGAGGAAACACTCAAGGCAGATGAGATTGGGATACTCTTTATGAGGGAAGGGCATAAGGTGCAGTTTCCTCCAGGAATAGAAGTGTTCTATGTCGCTCCTCCTGCGCTGGATGAGATTAACCGCTGGCTGAGAGACCAGGAGGCTGAACCTCCCAAGAAGGGTAAGGGTAGGGCAAGAAAAGAGAGCAGCTGAGGAACTATTCACTTTGTCGGAAAGGGGCTGGGGCTCACATGCCAGGCCACATCCAGCAGGCAGAACTCAATACGGGATGAATGCTGTTTGCATCAGGCAGACAGATAGTTGGGGTAATTCACAAGGAGAGCGCAAGGTCGAGGTAGAGCCGGGCTGCCTGCGCTACCTGGGAAAAGGAGACCGATTCTTCGGGTGTGTGGGCTGCCTCTAGACGCCCGGGGCCTAGAATAATGGGGTTCATACCGGCTGCCCAGAGCACGTTTCCATCCGAATGGCTCCTGAAGTCCTGAGGTTGCCACGGGAGAGACATCTTTGTGTAGGATTCCCGCAGCTTTCTGACCACGCGTCTTTTTCGGGAGATCTGATAGCCGGAATAGGTGTCTTCAAATCTGAGATGGGCATTAACGCCGGGGATGACCCCAACTGCTGCCTTGACCAGTTGTTCCAGCTCGTTCTTGAGCACGTCAACCCTTGAATTAGGCGGCAGGTGAAGGTCCAGCCAGGCCTCGCAGGTATCGGGAACCACGAAACCGCTGGGGAAACCCATTAACTCCCTGACGTTGTAAACCAGACCATGTGAGCCGGATGTTGTATATTCCGTTACCTTCAGGAGTAATTTCAGCATGCCCTCAATGGCATTCTGCCCAAGCTCCGGCATGGCGGAGTGAGCTCTTTTGCCTTCAGTTCTCAGCAGTACCTCAAGATAACCGTAGTGGCCGAGGCAGGGCATCAGATTGGTTGGCTCACCGATTACCGCCCAGGGGAAATTGTACTCTTCAATCAGGGCCTTTGCCCCCTTGTTGTCTTCTTCTTCGTCAACCACAAGCGCCAGTCCAACAGGAGGCAAAGCGCCTCCTTTGTGAGCCAGCACGGTGAATGCCTCCATCATGGCGGCACACCCGGCCTTCATATCGGAGGTTCCGAGACCGAAAATCGTGTCGCCCTCCTCGCCAAACCCGTACTTCTCCAGGTCATAGGCAGTAACCGTATCGAGATGGCCGACAAAACAGAGTTCTACTTCGCCCCCGTTATCGGGTAACACTATCAGGTTGTAGCGATTCTCATCCACTTCTTGCTTGATTGCATCAAGGCCATGCTTTTTCAGGTATTGCTCTGCGTACTCAAGAACCTCTTCCTCTTTCCCGGATGGGCTGTAAATGTCTACCAGCTCCTTGAGAAGGCTCTTCAGCCTCTCAGGTTGAATATCTATCGATTGGTCAACTGTAGCGTTCATGGCTGCACTTCCTTTTGGAATACCGCCTATCACCGTGCGAGGACTTGCTTGGCAAAGGGGGAGCGTCTATTCTGTAGCTCTTTTCACTGTTCGGCTTCCGGGCATGTTCCTCATTACGCTGTCTGCTTTCAGTTTGTTCCTCGCAGGCCTTCGCAGAGTCTTCGCTAACCATACGTGCCGGCTCGAGAGATTAAAGCCAGCCGTCTTGAAGAAGGCGACTGCCTCCTCGTTATCCGCATCAGTGTCGGCAATCACCATTCGAACGCCGTCTTCTCTGAGCCTCTCCTCCAGCTTTCGATAGAGACGAAGACCCAGCCTCGATCTTTGGAACGCCTCATCTACCCCTATCCAGCTCAAGTACCCGTATTTCTTCCATGCCGTTCCCTCTTTTTCGATGGTGGTCGCCAGGATGAAACCGACGACTTTCCCCTCTGTTTCCGCAACCAGGCAGTAATCCGGGTCAGAGGTGAAGTAGTCGGTTACTTCGTAGGGGTCCCAGGTACGGTAGAGGATGGGGAACTCTTCGCTGGTGAAGAGTTGCTCACCCAGGTGATAGACTGTGCTGATGTCATCTATCTCCATCTGCCTGATAATTGTCTCGCTTCTCCGGCTCTTCCTCTCAGTGCCTTCTGATGCCATATATTCTCCGTGTTTGTCCTGGCTTATTTGCTTTTGGCACGACCTTAGCCAGCAACGCTGAGTATGCCAAGTAAGCTCAATCCCCGGATAATCATACTCACGGCTATGGCCGCCAGCAACAGGCTGAACACCCGGGAAACTGCCTTGAGCCCGCCCCGCCCCATGAATCTAACAACCTGGTTGCTCACCAGAAAGACGCCCCAGGCTATAAGTAGATTTAATATAAAAGAAATCAGAACCATATACAACTCGAACTGAGTCGCCAGTAGCAGCAGGGTTGTTATCGTGGCCGGTCCCACGGTGAGCGGCGTCCCGATAGGAACGACGGCTACCATTTCTTCCATAATCAGTTCTACCAGTTGGCCGGTAGTCATATATTTGATAGAAAGCACTAGTAAAATAAGCCCTCCGGCGACGGCAAAGGAACCAACAGAGATACCCATTACCTTCAGGATGAGCTGGCCTAGAAACAAGAAAGCAAGGCCCACGATGGCTGCGGTGATGATAGCAACATGGATCATCTTTCGGCGTTCTGGTCTGGACATGCCTTCGCTTAAAGAGATGATAAAGGGCAAATTCCCCAGGGCATCTATAACTATGAAAAGGGGTACAAAGGTCAATACAAAAGATTCTGGCCAGCTGTGCACTGTTTCTTAGCCTGCCTTTCCCACCTTGTTCGCTCGGCTCTTCATGGCAGCGTATCCCCCACTTCTTTGATTGAGACTCTGCCGGCGGATACCACCATCCTGAACGCCTCATCGACCGGAATCTTGGTTCTAACCATGTCTTCTTCCCCGACTATCTCCAGGAAACCCGAGGTTGGATTAGGGGCAGTCGGTATGAAGACATTGTACAACTTTTCCCCGGATTTGGTAGAGAACTCGTTGGTGACAAAGCCTATAGCTTTCAGTCCCTTTCTTGGGAATTCTACAAGCACTACCTGCATAAATCCAGTTTTGCGTGGAGCCGAAAAACTTTCCAGTATTTGTTTGGTGCCGGTATAGAGTTGCCGAAACACCGGGACCCTGGCGAGCAGGGATTCAACATAGCTAATCAGCTTCTTCCCCACAAGGTTACTCGCCATTACTCCTGCCAAGTAGATCAGCACTACCGTTGTGCCGAAACCCACGCCGGGAATGGTGCGCCCCAGGACGGTTCGCACAATCGGTTGCAGGATGTTGTCAATTCCATTGAAGATCCAGATCAATACCAGTATGCTGGCGCCTACAGGCACGACAATAAAGATGCCGGCTATGAATTGTGCCCTCAGTCTCTTGCCCAGTCCATCTTGAGATGCTTTGTCGCTAGACTTCATTTTCTTTACCTCCTTGTTATACCTGGATATAAATGGCTACCGCGAATATATTATTTTTGTGACAAGAGCTGGTGCCTGTCTTTGGAGGCCCGGGCTCCCGTTCGACAAAGCAAATTGGGGAACAGGCATAGAGCCGATTCTCAGTGTATTTGCGTCCCCGGCGAAGCCGGAGTTATGCCCAGGATTTCGGAGTGCCACGGGTCTAGGTTGAGGTACATCCCCTGACTACCTAGCGGGCCCGCGGCTTGGGTGAACGCCTTACCTGTAAGCTCGTCGGTGACTGTGAATCCTCCCTCGGCTTCGGCGGGTAATGTCAGCTTCAGCCAGCCCTGTGCCGACTCTGGCGAGTAGTTAATAATTGCTATCTTAAGCTGGCCTGCATATTGCCAGCACCAAGCCAGCAGGTTCTGGTGGCTGTCGTTACCCGGCTCAGCTTGGGTCATCTGGATGAGTCTCCATTCTCCATCACGGAAAGCTGGCGAGTTGCCGACCGACAGTAATCGCTCATAGAATTGCATAATGTCGGGGGCCGGGGCTTCTTCTGTCTCACGCACCAGCTGGGCCGGTGTGTGGATGCGCCGACCTTCAAACTGACCGTCATGGAACAGGCGGAGGCCGGGAATGGTGGCCATAATAGCTGCCGCCGCAAGCGAGCGCTCGTGCCCAAAAGCAACTATTGCACGGGCTTCATCATGGTTTTCAATAAAGTGCGCTGACCGTTGCTGAAGCGAGAGGTCTGCCGTCAGGTAGTTCCGAATCTCGTTCGGGCCGGAGAACCGCATTAAGTCGTAGAGTGCCTTGTCGTAGGCGAAGTCAAAGCCAAGCTGCAGCAGACTGTGCTCAAGGCCCCAGTATGCCTCAGCCAGGAAAAGAAAGTCGGGCCGCTGTGCCTTCACTCGCTCGATAGCCTCGACCCAGAACTCCCTTTCCGGCTGTGGATAAGCCGCTATCTTCTCCCATACCTGCCCGAATACATCATTGAGCGCCAGCATCGCCATGTCACAGCGCACCCCGTCGGCGACTTCGGTGATGTGGAGTAGCTCTTTGATTAGAGCCTGCCGCAGGTCAACGGAGTAGAAGTTGAGCTGGACGGTGTCTGTCCAGGGCGGGAAGTTCGGGTCTCTGCCATGGGCAAGGTACACGCCGCTGGTTGGGGAAAAGAACCAGTCGGGATGGGCACGAACATCGGCCTCTTTTCCCTGAACGAACCGCTCAGGATGGTAGAATGTCCACAGGTGGTCCAGGGAGAGGTGATTGGGTACAAAGTCCAGGATGAGGCGAAGGCCCATCTGGTTGAGCTTCGACTTCAGCCGGGTGAGCTCTGTTGGTTCGCCCAGCGAATGGTCAAGGTCATAGGAATAGACGGCGTATGGAGACCCGGCAACATCAGCCTCGGTCCAGCCGGGTAGCGCCTTATCATATTCCTGGCGTAGGGAAGGGTCGAGCAGCGCCTTTTTCCGTGCGCCGGGGCTGCGCTGCCATACTCCCATGAGCCAGACTGAGTCGAAACCTCGACGACTGAAGACCTGCCACTCTTCGTCGGGGACGGTAGCCAATGTCAGACTTTGGCCGTATTTCTGTGACATCCGCTTAACGAATATGCAGGCGTTGACCTCGTACAGATACGGATAACGGCGCATGGCGTTTTATCTCCCTGGATACCTCTGCCGTTTTCTACCCTCTCGTTTTTCCAGAAGCCCGGCCGATAACTTCACTGCTGTTTCCTCCTTTGAGTAGATTAACAAGACATGGCTGTTATTTCAAATGGCATTTTTGCTGACGGCTCAAGACAAGGCTCTAACCATTACCTTCCATGTGTTTGGTGTCCGGGGCTTGTGTGCCCCGGAACAGGTATTCGGCTACCTCGGCTACAGCTTCTGGCCCAATGGCCTCTGCCGCCTGCAATGCACCCTCGGTTGCTATAGCTACGGCTACGTCTTCAGATAGATCAGTTTGGGCCGCTATTTGCTTGGCTGCGCCTATTATATGGGCTGTGGCCGTACCGAGGTCTATATTCGTCTCCGTTGCCCCCTGAATAATACCCTGACTGGCCCCCAGCATAGCGTCTTCCGGTTGAACTCCGGCCTTTCGGGACGCCTCCACAACGGCGGCTAATACCAGGTTTGTTAGCTGCTCCACAGCCAGGGGCTGGTTATTGACCGCGTGCATTGCGCCACGGGCCGCCTGCCGCGCAATCTCAATGCCATGCTCCTTTACAGGCTCTCTGGTTTTCCAAGCTCCAGCCAGGCCGGTTATCAGCGCTTTAACCAGTTTCTTGGTAATCCTGTGGCCGCGTACTGTCGCCAGTGTAGCCATCCGAGCCATCTCAGCAATCTGGTAGGCAGTGACACCGAAGGCAACGTCCAGGCCGGGGACTGGCACTCGTTTCAGATAACCGAAGGGAAAATTGCTCAGCAGGTTGTAGGCTGGCACCGAGCTCATAGGTCGCGAGAACTCCCGCATCGGGTTCATCAGTGATTCGAGAATCACTTCACGACTTACCTCCCCCTCCTCATGGAGGGTGGCCAGTGAGGTCAGGGTCATCAGGCCCAAGATAAAAGCGATGCCGAACAGAAAATCAAAGCCGATGATGCTGATGGCTGGCACCTGAACCGAGCCCGCCGGGCCGATCCAGGTAAAGGTTAGATTGAGCTGGCGTGCGCTGAAGAAGTCGGCCAAAACACCCCCGCACAGCGGCCCCAGCCCGGCCCCCAGGTTGGTCGCCAGAGATGCACCGGCGAGATAGGCCGTCGCCTCGCCTTGTGGTGCCAGTTTTAGACCTATGGTACCTACGGTGAGGGTCACTCCGGCATTGGCGATTCCGGCAAATATATGCAGGAGCACAAGGAGAGGCATGGTCATAAAGTATCTCTCCGGCATGGTGGTGAATATCCATCCCAGGATAACCAGAAGGTAAAGCGAGGCACACAGGGAGAGGACTGCCTTGTTGCCAAACCGGTCAACAAACCGGCCCCAGACGCGGAGGAAAGATATATTAAATACCTGACTCAGGATGCTTAAGGCAATAACCCAGGAAAGAGGCAGTCCTAGCCGCACCAGCATATACACCGCGAAAAATGGAATGGCCAGGTTCGAGGCAAAGCCCCAGAACAGCAAGAACTGTATCAAACGCCAGAAATTGGCATTCCTTACCGGCGCCGCTAACCTCTCTCGTATCGGAGGCTGTGGGCCCGGTATAGGTTGCATCAGGGGTTCTGGCATAAGAGACATGAACGTAGGGCTTGCCAGTCCGAGGAAAAGAGCGCCAAAGAGAAGCACATAGGTATAACCTAAGGCTGTGTTCTGGGCGGCTGTGTGGTCTCTCCAGTAGTCGACGAAAAAGGCGGCGCCAAGGCTGAACACCACTCCGGCCAGGGTCGCAAATGCCAGCCGCTTCGAGAAGAGCCGACCAAGCACCGTCTGGGGTATCAGATCACGAATCCAACCATTCCAGGCAGAGTTGCAGACAGCGTTCAGCAGCCCTCGGATTGCCATCAGCACCAGTAGCAGAGATATTGCCCACCCGCTGGGGATGTCTACAAAGACGGGAATGAGCGCTATGGGGAACCACAGCGCTTGGGCCGGGTACCAGGTGGCCACCGCCATCGCCTTGCGCTTTCGCAGCTTTTCCACGATCCAGATTGATGGTATCTGGAGAATCTGCATGAGGAAGGGGATGGCCGCCAGTATACCAATCTGAAGATTGTTTGCCCCCAGTGCCAGGGCAAAGGCAGCCAGGAAGCCACTGGTGGTAATGCTGTTAAAGCCTAACGACGCCGTTCCTTCCCAGGTCCACCAGCGCAGCCCGGTGCTGAGTTCCTTGTCGGAGATCGTAGGCTTGGGTTGAAACATGTGCCTGATGCCCATGCATTTAGCTCACAGGGCGAACTAGCTGTAATAAGTATACTCTATACTCATTTCTTCTGGAAGGCACCCCTGACGGCTTTTACCCAGTCCAGCTGGAATACTGTATATCATTAAATTTCACCCATTCGGGCTATTTACCCGCTGATTGAGGCGGGTTAGAATTAGACTACCAACGGTGAGATGGAGGCTAGGAATGACAGTGGTTACTCGCTGGAAGAAGATCCTGTTTCGGCTACGATGGAGGACTATGTCTTGCCAGGAGAGAGCCGCCGTTATGTCAGTGAGAAGGATGGCACTCCAGGAATTGCGCCTACGGCAGTATGACCTCAGGCAACTATATTAAGGAACCAGCTGGTCGAGTTGCTTGTGGTCCGGCTTGGGCCGGGAGTAGTCAATCACTCCCGGCTTATTTTTTTCCCCCCGTGCCCACAAGATCGAGAGTTACCACCGGCGTGCGGAATGTGGTGGGGGGCTGGGGCTCAGGCTCCGGAGGTCGTTGACTCGAATCGGAGGGAGATAGGCTGGACGGGCTTCCCTCGGAATTTGCGCCGCTAACTATGGTGGACACTTTGCACAAAAGGACCGAAACAGCGTGGTACTCAAGTAGCGGTCGCCTCGGTCGGGCAACACCACAACAATTGTGCCTTGATTCATGCTGCCGGCGACGTGTAGAGCCCCGGCTACTGCGGCACCACTTGACATGCCAACGAAGAGCCCTTCTTTTACTGCAAGCAGTCTTGCTGACTCAAATGCTTCGCCATCTTCGACAGTGATCTTATCATCGAGAGCTTCGGGATGATATATTCTTGGGACAATACTTTCATCCATGTTTTTGAGTCCCTGTATTGTATGCCCTTTCGTGGGTTCGACTCCGACGATTTTGATGCCTTTCTTCCTCTCTTTCAAGTATTTGCTGGCTCCAACCAGAGTTCCCGTCGTCCCCATACCGGCAACAAATACGTCAATTTCGCCACCCGTCTGCAAAAATATCTCAGGGCCGGTTGTTTCATAGTGAGCCAGGACGTTGTTCTCGTTATCGAACTGGTTGGGCATATAATACCTCTCAGGCTCCTCATCCAGAAGCTGGTGTGCTCTACCAATGGCACCATCAACGCCTTCTCTGGCGGGGGTAAGCACAACGTCGGCGCCGAAGGCTTGAAGGACCAGTTGTCTCTCTGTGCTGACACATTCTGGCATAAACAGTTTGACCCGGTACCCCCGGGCAGCGCCTATCATGGCTAAGGCAATCCCCATGTTGCCTGATGTGGGTTCAACTATGACCCTCTCTTTGGTAAGTTCCCCGGATTCCTCCGCTTTCTTAATCATATGATAGGCGGCACGGTCTTTAACCGAACCTCCGGGGTTGTTTCCTTCCAGTTTCCCGAGGATTCTTACTCCTGGATTTCCGTTCAGGTTCAGCAATTCCACAAGCGGGGTATTTCCGATAGCCTCGAATAGAGCGAATTTCTTATTCTGCATATTCTTCATCTCGATGGCTGGATATACTCTACCTGTATTAATCAAGCGTAGTATCTGCCCGCTGACTGCTCGCAGAATAGTCTACGACACCAGCCTGTCAACGGTCAAGTCTACCAACTGATGAAAATCACCCGTTTGGGCGATATGCGGCCAGTTGGTGCCGGCTTAGAATTGGGTTACCGGTGGCACACAGTGAGAAGAGGGTCATATAGCCTGCCAGTAGAGGCCACGATAACCTGTAAAAGGGTGTGTAGGGAGAGCGGGCCTTAATAGAGGAGGGTACTCTGACAGGTAGAGAGCTGCATATGCAACACATGACTGTGTAGTGTTGTGAAGTGTCAGAGAAGAGCCGGCGTTGAGAAGGAGAGGTTGATATGGCGATAGGGAGATTAAATAGGTGTCCCCGATGTGGGGGCAGGGTGATTCTCTATGCAGACCCGGATGATTGGCACGCCGAGTGCATCGAGTGCTCTTATTCGCGTGAGCTAAAAAGACCGGGTCAACCCAGGCGCCGGCAGGCTAAACAATTTCTCGAAGAGCAGCTTCAGGTTCGCTTCTCTTTATCGTGAGCCGGCGGGACTTTTCGGGGCGGATTGAAGGAGTCCCCCTCTGCAATAAATGGGGAGTAACCCCTGAAGGCTCTGAAGCCGTCCGTAATCTCAAGCCCCACCCCACACCGGGGGCAATACTGATGCCGTGGGTTGAGTAACGCCCAACCGCGATAGTAAGTTCCACACTTAAGGCATTTACCCTCTATCATGTCCTCATCGTACCAAAGAGTTTCTGGCAGAGCCCGTGAAAGAAAACGGTGCAATTGTTAATTTAACACCTCAGGATTAGAAACAGGTTATAGAAGTGTTAGAATTCGGTCAGAGATTCTCTCGTAAGGCGTGTCCAATCTCCTCTGTTCTATCCCAATTCTTGTCATAATCTGTTTGGCAATCGGCAGGGCACCAAGTATGTCCACCTCTTGACGGGCAACAAGGTTATGGTTTATCTTAATAATACCTAAGGCCGCTAGGTATCTGAAGAATGCATTCAGGGCCGTTGGGATAGTGGAAGTAACCTATTCTATATTACTGGCTGTGTCCGCTTTCTGGCTGGGTGCCTGTCCCTTTTCGCTGTGGGTTGGGCGGTGGTTCCTGGGTAAGGACATAAGGGATTATGGGGACGGTAATCCTGGCGGTACCAATGTCTTCCGGGCCGGGGGCCGCAAGTCATTTTGCCTTGCGGCGGTTTTGGACACGACAAAGGGAGTACCTTTCGTTGCTCTGGCACATACATTCTTTGCGTTCCCTGAGCCAATAGTTATGATAGTGGCACTGAGCGCGATATTGGGCAACGCCTTCTCCCCTTTGCTTCGGCTGAGAGGTGGTAAGTCAATAGGTGTTACCTTTGGTGTCCTCTTCGCATTACCTCAACACGAGATGCTCGTTACATTTGCCGTGTTTTTATTCTTGGGTTTTCTTTTTATAGCCATCGACGCCTGGATAGTAATCTTCGGCACATCTGGCTCGCTGACTTACTTGATAATTACCACGGGAAGCTCGTGGGAGTCTTTATTTATGCTGTGTGTGCTTGCAATATTTGCCATCAAACATTACGACGAGCTGCAGACTGTGCCCAGACCCGGGGGTAGAGTCATAAATTGGCTTCAATCAAGAAGACGGGAGAGTTAGCTCGGCAATATTAGGATTGAGGTTATGTTGTATCAGATGATAATAGCCGCCGGTCTGCTTAGCTTCATGCTTAATCTCATCCTCAACCTGAGAAGCCTAAAGGCACCGCATGACCATAGCGAAATACCTGAGCCAGCACCTTTTGTTTCTGTCCTTATCCCGGCAAGGGATGAGGAGGCAAACATAGGAGTCTGCTTGGGGTCTCTGCAACAACAGGATTACCCCAATTTCGAGGTTTTGGTGCTGGATGATAACTCGTCGGATAATACCGCTAAAGTTGTGGAGCGGATAGCAGCTGAGGATAGCCGTATCAGGCTCATCAAGGGCGGACCTCTTCCTGAGGGCTGGGCAGGTAAGCCTTTTGCCTGCTATCAACTTGCCAAGAGGAGCCGGGGTTCTTGGTTACTTTTTGTTGACGCCGATACCATACATGCTTCACATATGTTACGCAGTATGCTTGCCCTGGCTCTCAGGTTAAGGCCCTCCCTGCTCTCTGGATTTCCCCGCCAGCTTGCCACTTCCCTGCCGCAGAAGGTGGCAATACCGGTGCTGTACTTTGTCATCCTGAGCTGGCTACCGCTATGGTGGATGCAGCGCTCGAAGGACGTCAAGCCATCGCTGGCCATCGGTCAGTTTCTGCTCTTTCCCAGGGACGAATACTGGCGGGTTGGCGGACACAAGGCAGTAAGGTCGCGGATACTGGAAGACGTCTGGCTTGGGGCTGAGGTGATCCGCCATGGCGGCCGGCATGTGGCCGTTGATTTATCGCCGGTGGTCTCATGTCATATGTACCATAGCGTAGGGGCGATGTGGGAGGGATTTATCAAGTGGATATATTC
>CAZNSC010000094.1:0-12279 GCA_964575695.1 uncultured Dehalococcoidales bacterium | reverse complement strand
TCACATAGCAGGGCTGCCAAAACCAGCTCAACGGTCTCTTTTTTCCCAACAATGACCTTGCTGACGTTACTTATCAATCTGTCTACGGCTTCCCTGACCGCCAACATTTCCCGGCTGGTTTCTCCAGCTGCCTTATCCATTATTCCTCTCTCCTGTCCTTCAGATGATATTGCCTGACTCTGTGCCAGCTCTGGCCCAGTTGGTTCAATTCATATTCGGTCGGCAGCGAAGTGCCGTAACGGGTTCGGACATACTGCTGTGTAATCAAATCCAGGTCATCACGAACCTCAGGCAGCAAATATGCCAGCCCGTATGAATATTCATGCGGAGTCTGCGATATGAGTCGGGGATAGCCACCATCGGCTGCCCAGCGTAGAAACCGGCGGTAAACCTGACGTACGGAGACCACCTCGGGGGCAAGTGGCTCCGCACTGGCTCTTAAGCGGACCGGCAGTTTTAATCCAAGCAACCTGAGAAGAATACGCCTCAGCAAGCCCAGGAAATCCGCTCTGAATGCGCCGGGTAATGGCTCAAACTCTGCCCCCGCCATACCCGCCAACCTGCGGCGCAGCCAGCCGAATATGCTGGATGAAACCCGCCACAGCGCGAAAAGGAGAAAACCAACAACCATAACCGTCCACCCGATACGAAGGCCGCTCTGCACTAACACGGGCATCGTCCACAGCTTGAACCCCTCGGAAGGCTCCACCCCGGGCATGGGCATGGCCGGCGGTGGTTCCACTGGCCCTGGCTCCGGGAAAAGGCTGAAAAGAAAAGCCACCACTCTCATAATCAATCCCCACACCCACCTGATGGCTATCAAAAATAGCTGGAGCAAATCGGGGGTTACCACCAGGCTGATAAGGAGACCAAGAATAAGAATCAGGCCGATGCTAACCAGTAAAAGCCCGGCCCAGTGGCCCTGGTACAGTCCTGATAGCCAGCTTGTACCCTCGAGGGCATGCGCTACCGATATCCCCAGCAGGGCAAAGAGGAAAAAGCTCAGAGCTATTGAAACTGAGCTGCCAAGGTTAACCTCCAACAGCGAGGCGGCCAAAAAGGCAACGGCCAGCATGAACAGCCCGAACTGAAATTCACTGACCAGTGAGGCAAAATCAACCCTGAGATAGGACAGTCGCCGGCCCAGCCACCAGATAACGCCGCTGCTGATCACAATCAGCAGCTCCGGTTTGAAGGTATAAACCACTTCGGCCACCGCCCGCGGTACAGCTAGGAGCCACGTAGTATCGGAAAATGCCAGATCGGTGAACAACTGGACTTTCACGATCAACAGCATGCCCACAGCCCACGCCAGCCAGCTCAGGCTCCGAGTAAAAACTCTGTGCCAGCCGAGCCATCGAAGCACCATGTTGCACCCAAAAGCCAGCGGATAGAGAAGCAGGATTCCGATTATTGACAGGCGTTCCTCAGCCACCTGCCTATTAAGCAGAGCCATTAAGGCATATAGCCAGCAACCCTCCACGCCTATGGCGCTAACGTATAAAATGCCTCGTCGCCAGTCCTGTTTCATCTGCTTTACCTGGAACTAATCTTAACCAGGTCACCCAGCTTCCTGATATAATGCCAGGTGATGGTCTGGGCGGCCTCGCTCTCTTCCCGACCACCGGCCTGCACAACCAGCAGCTTATGCCCCATCTCTTTCAGGCTGATAAGCATGTCCGTTATTGATGGCTGAGGCCGGGAAAGGATGAAGACAAGGGTAGTCCCCCAGGGCAGACCTATCCGCCCGTTCTGAAAGAACTCCTCAAAAGGGCCACTGGCCTGTAAGGTTACTTTGGCCAGTGCCTCCAGTATTTCAACCAGCTGACCGGCGCTACTGCCCGGCGGGATTCTACAGGGCATACCAGAATCAGCCAGACGCGAGTTTACAAATAGCCCTACAGCGCTCCGCCGCTCCGTGAGATAGCTGGCGATGGAGGCCGCGGCGCTAATGCCCAACTCAAAGTCATCTTCACTGTGTGCCTGACCACCCTGAGGTTTAAAGCTATCTACGGCCAGAAAAATGGCCACCTTCAGCGTGGTAGTCGGCTCAAAAACCTTTACCTGTAGACTCTGGTGCCGGGCACTCGCTTTCCAGTGAATGCGTCGGCGGCTGTCATGAAAGGTATAGTCACGCACCCCAATGACACGAATCGGGTCTTCAAATATACGCCGCTCTGCCGTCGTCTCGCCAACAGGGGACAATGATGGTATGCCTAATTGAGCCATCGGGAAGATCCTCGGGTACACAATAACATGGTCTATTACAGACTCGGTAATGGAACGGGGATAAAAGCCGAATATGTCGCCGGAGGTCAACATCACTGGCCCTACCATGTAATAGCCACGCTTGTTGCAGTATAAATAGTGCTTCCAGCTTGCTGCGGTATACCACAGAAGCGCTGCTGACTTGCTTATGAGACCAAATCCGGGCCTGCTACCTGGCGCAAGAGAGCCATCAGCGGCAAACCCGAAAGGTATCTCATAATCCAGCTGTATCCAGGGAAGCGGTAGGAGCTTGCGGTTGGCTAACCGCAGTTTTAACTCTATATGCTCGCCAGGGAAAACACGGTTTTCATTTAGCAGGCACTGGCAACTCACACCCGCCAGCGAGAAACGGCTCCACAGCTTAGATAGTCCGGCAGCAGACAAGGCCAATCCGAGCAGGACGACTATGACCACCTGGCCATTCCACGCCGCCAGTAGCAGGCCCGCCAGTATCACCAGCAGACCAAACTTTCCCAAAAGATAACCCGCTGGCCGGAATGCAGAGCGTTTCTCCATGTCTGCTCATTACCCAGATTTCCAGGAGCTTGCCTACCAGTATAAAATATATAAGAACTGCCAATTTCATAGTGTAGCACAAAGCTATGGGGATAACAAAAGCCAAACCGTTCAATGCCTCTCAACAAGGTAGCGAATGACACCGACAATGACTTTAGGCATTGAGAGTTCTAAGAAGGGATTATTCCCAAGTCCCATGAAGTAAAATTCTGATTTCTTACCCGGCTTCAGGTCATCGGTTGGATAGTAATCGTCGCTGGCGCAAGAAAGCGGGAACGGCGAGCTCCTCTTCGGTCTTCAAGCTTTTCAGGAGACGGGTCATTTCCTTATTCCAGTTAGCACCGACCATGGCTTCATTAGTGGTAAAGCCGGTGGCAATTAGCGTCAGCCGTGTCTCATTGCCCAGATTATAGTTAAGGGTAACACCAAAAATGATATTCGCCTCCGGATCAACAGCCTGCTTGATGGTCTCAGCCGCTTGGTTAACCTCGGACAGGGTAAGGGTATCGTTGCCTCCAATATTGAAAAGCACCCCCCTCGACCCCTTGACCGATACATCAAGCAGTGGACTGGTCAGGGCCTCCTTAGCCGCCTCTACAGCCCGGTTTTGCCCGGAACCACGGCCGATGGACATCCAGGATGGACCGGCGTCCTTTAACACCGTCTTCACGTCGGCAAAATCAAGGTTAATCAGACCAGGAACAGTGATGACCTCAGCAATGGCCTGAACACCGTGACAAAGGACTTCATCAGCCATCTTGAAGGCGCCATCAACACCGGTCTTCTGGTCACAGAGGGCAAACAGGCGGTCATTGGGAATGATAACCATGGTATCCACCTTGTTAATTGTGTTGATGATTCCATCTTCAGCAACTTCACGACGGTGGGTGCCTTCGAAGGTGAACGGTTTGGTGACAACGGCAATGGTCAGTGCCCCACTTTGCATGGCCACTTCAGCCACGACTGGCAACGAGCCGGTGCCAGTGCCGCCGCCCATGCCGGCAGTAATAAATACCATATCGGCACCAGCAACAAGCTGGGCAATTTCTTCGCGAGTCTCTTCAGCCGATTTCTGGCCTATACTATGGTCACCACCAGCCCCCAATCCACGGGTAAGTCTCTGGCCAAGCTGGACTCTCACCGGCGCTTCGGTAACCGCCAGATGCTGGGCATCAGTGTTCATGGCAATGAACTCGACACCCTGTATTTGCTCACGAATCATTCTGGTGATCGCATTACAGCCGGCTCCACCCAGTCCAATGACCTTAATTTTGGCTGGGCTGGGCACGTAACTTGTTTTCGCCATCTTTTTCTTCTCCTTTAATCAGTTATTAAGTTGTCTGCTCTGGCTGCTGAAATAGCCTAACCATCTGGGTAACAAAACACCCAACCCATCCCTCCTGGCCCAGTCATCTTGCGAGCTGTCGCTTCTTATTCTCCAGTATAGAAGACCAACACTGGTGGCATAAGCGGGATCACATAGCATACCATCGCCGCCATGCAGGTCCGGCGGGGAACCAACCCTCACCGGGAGCCGAGTTGTCGCGCGACCCAGTTCGACGATTCCACGGAGGTTACCGTTGCCACCGGTTATTACCAGCCCTGACCGGGCAACCCCGGCATAATCAGCCTGTGATATCTGCAATAGAATAAGCTGGAAAAGTTCCTCAACACGAGCACCAACGATCTGGCACAGGTCGTAGTACGAGACGCTACACCCGCTTTCGGTCACGGTAACATCGCCGCTGTCTCCCGCCTCGGAGGTCTTAACATTGCCGTACTTTTTCTTGATTACCTCCGCCAGGTCGAACGGCAGTCCCAGGCCAACTGCGATATCATTGGTGACATGGTGCCCCCCCACCGGCAGTGTCGAGGTATGATAGACACTGCCTGCTTTAAAGATGGCGATATCGGTATTGTCGCCACCGATATCAGCCAGCACCACACCATTCTGTTTCTCATCCTCAGTAAGTACGGCCTCAGCACTGGCCAGGGACTTGAGGACGAGACCGTTAATGCCAACACCAAGGTTGGTTACACACTTGGTCAGGCCCTGAACCGAGGCCGCGGTTGCAGTAACGACATGTGTCTCAACATTCAGTCGAAAGCCGTACATACCAACCGGGTTCTTGACATTCTCCTGCCCATCGAGGGTGTAAGAGCGAGGTATAACGTGGAGCAACTTCTGGTCACCGGGCACCTCCACACTCTGTGCTATTTCAAGTGCCCGCTTTCGGTCGGCAGCATGCACTTGCTGGTTGCTACGGGGGATAGAGATAACGCCACGGCTATTGACGGAGCTCATATCTGCACCTGAGATGCCAACACAGGCCGATTTCAGCCGATAGCCAGCCATTTTTTCCGCTTTCCTCACCGACTGGGAGATTGATGCTGCTGCCTGTCCAGTATTGGTGATCGTCCCCCTTTCCATTCCCTCAGATGCCGCCACGCCAATCCCGAGAATTCGCAGGTCTCCGCTGCCGTTGGTGTCGGCCATAACCGTAACTACTTTAGTCGCCCCTACATCAATAGAGGCAATCCTGGTCCTCTTCATCTGCTACTCCCTGCCTGAAATTCAAGGATGTCAGCTATTTCCCATTCTCTCTATAATGGATGTTCCACTTCCCGCACAGGGAATCAATGTGGCCCTTCACATCGGCACCCTTTACCCGATAAAGATCAGCCAGAAACCCGTGCAGCAGTTCTCCGCCGGTCATTCCTGGGGTGGGCTCATCAGGCCCGGGCAGGTTAATGAAAACGATTTCAGTCATCACTTTCTGGTACTCCACAGCAGTTCCCATGAGTTGCCTCCTTTTGTTTTCATCTAGCTTATTCCGTGCCAAAGGCACACGTCAAATTATGTCCTTCGGCGTCCTTGTTAATTCCATAATGTCCATGCCATGTGGCACTACTTGAAATCTGAATTCCATCGACATATAATGGCACTTAGTGCATTAGGGGTTCCCATGATTAATGATAAGCGCAGGAAATCTTTACCACCATATGTTTCGTACCGCACATTCCGCAATTTCATTGATGAATTACAGCTGGGAATGCCATCTAGAATTGACCGTAGCTATTGGGGAGACAGGTACTCCGGTAGCTCGGGAACACAGCTCATGACGGCACTCCGCTTTCTGGGTCTTGTTGACAGCAACGGCATACCAACCACCCGACTGAGGCAGCTGGTATCGGCTAAAGGCAACCAGCGGTCCGAGATTCTAAAACAAATAGGGCACAGCGCCTTTGATTTTCTCTCAGATAAATCACTTGACCCGCAGGTAGCGACCTATGCCCAACTTGAAGAATCCTTTTATAATACCTATCAGGTAACTGGTGATGTCGCGCGCAAGTGTGTCAAGTTCTTCATCAGTTTACAAAGTGACGCTGGTGTACCTCTCTCCCCATTTATATTGAAGAGAGCCAAAGCGTCCCGCTCTGCCGTCAGCGGGAAAAGGAAAACTGGCACAAAAATGGAGGTGAGGACAAATCGGAATGGGGCAATACCGCCAGCAACAAAAACAGTTCCAGAACAAACAAGCTGGCATGAAATGGTATTAGCAAAGTTCCCCACTTTTGACCCGGCCTGGTCTGACGATGTTAAATTGAAGTGGTTCGAGGCCTTTGACACTCTGCTCAAAAGAGGCTCAGCATCTAATGCCGAAGAAATATAAGCCAGCTGGCTTATATTCTGTCATCCGTCTCCCGCCGCTCGTATAGTGTGCCCATGTCCTTGCAGAAGAGTATGAACATCAAGCTGACTTTCCTTGGTGCAGCACAGAGTGTCACCGGCTCGCGATGCCTTGTCCAGTTTAATAACCTACGTTTTCTGGTGGACTGCGGGCTCTATCAGGAAAGGGAATTCAGACGAAGGAACTGGGAGCCTTTTCCCATCCCGCCTCACACACTGGATGCGGTTCTTCTGACTCACGCCCATGTGGACCACTGTGGCCTGCTTCCGAAGTTGGTTCGCGAGGGTTTCCGGGGCAAGATTTATTGCACCGATGCCACCTCCGAGATCGCCAAAATCATACTGCTCGATTCGGCACACCTGCACGAAGAAGACGCCGAGTTTAAAAGAAAGAGGCATCAGCGAGAACAAAGAACCGGCCCTTTCCCGGAGATTCCGCTCTATACCGTGGATGATGCCAAGGCCTCGTTTCCACTGTTTGCTCCCGTCAAATACAATGAAACCGTTCACATAGGTGAGGGAGTCAAAGCCACCTTCCATGATGCGGGCCACGTTCTCGGCTCAGCAATGATAAAAGTGGCCCTAAGTCAAGGGGGGGAGCATAGGACAATTGTCTTCTCTGGAGATGTGGGCAGGTGGAACAAGCCGATATTGCACGACCCGAGTGTATTCAACGAGATAGATTACATACTCGTTGAATCGACATACGGGGACAGGGTGCACGAGGATGCGCCGGACATAAGTGATAGCCTTGCCGCAATCGTTAACTCGACCTGGAGAGCCGGCGGAAATATCATTGTACCCAGCTTTGCCCTGCAGCGAAGTCAGGAGATTCTGTACCATTTGAATGAATTATTAATTGAGGACCGCATACCACACCTGATGGTATTTCTTGATAGCCCCATGGCAGTGAGCATAACGGAGGTTTTTAAACGCCATTCTGAATTGTTCGATAAGGAGATGTCATGGCTGGTGCGACATAACCGGTCGCCCTTTGAGTTTCCCGGCCTGAAGATGATACAGACGGTGGATGAGTCAAAAGCAATTAACCATATATCGGGAACGGTCATGGTAATCGCCGGTTCCGGGATGTGCACCGGAGGCAGGATAAAGCACCACCTGGTAACCAACATCACCAGACGCAAGAGCACTATACTCTTCGTGGGGTATCAGGCAATCGGTACCCTCGGCAGACAAATTGTTGATGGCGCCAAGGAAGCCAGGATTCTGGGTCAGCACTATCCAGTCCGGGCAAGAATAGCCCAAATACACGGTTTCTCATCGCATGCCGATAGAGACGAGCTTTTCCGGTGGCTTTCCGGGCTCAAGGGAGCCCCCAGACGAGTATTTGTTGTTCACGGGGAACCGAAGGCAGCTAACAACTTCAGCGAGTTTCTCAGGAGAAAGACGGGGTGGGATATATCCGTGCCCGAATATGGGGCTGAGGTATTTCTGGATTAGTCATGCGATTACCGACTGGTCAGTACCAGGTACTGAAGTAAACAGGGAGGCAAGATGCCACAGGGATACGAGATAAACGAATTAGCCAAGGAAGAATCCTGGCGCATGTTCCGGATAATCGGCGAACTGGTGGAAGGCTTTGATAAGCTTTCAGGTATTGAACCGGCGGTCACCATATACGGTTCGGCCCGGCTCAGACCAGAGGATGAGCTGTACGCACAGACCGAGGAAATAGCTAACCGACTGGGGCAGATGGGTTTCACAATTATAACCGGAGGGGGGCCGGGCGTGATGGCGGCAGCCAACAAGGGCGCACTCAAGGCCGGGGCCAAATCAGTCGGACTGAATATAGACCTGCCCGAGGAACAGGTCGTCAATCCTTACACCACGCAGTCAATAACTTTTAATCACTTCTTCGTTCGCAAGGTCATGCTTGTGAAGTATGCCACTGCCTTTGTCATAATGCCTGGCGGACTGGGCACACTTGATGAGCTGACTGAGGTGCTAACCTTGATGCAAACCCACAAGATAAGACCGTTCCCGGTGTTGTTATTCAACGGCCAATACTGGAAGGGTCTCCTGGACTGGCTGAAGAGCTCCGTCTTAGCCAGAGAGTTCATCTCTGAAAGCGACCTGAACCTGCTAAGAGTCTGCGATGGTATTGATGAGCTAATCGAAGCTGTCCAGAGGTGGTACATCAGGCAGGAGATCGTCGGTAAGAGTGCCCTGACGAAGTAAGGTGAGAGAGCAGTAATCACGGGTTGAAGTGCACTGAGTGAGTCGCCTGACCTATTTGGTCACCTTCCTTCCGCGAACTAAAGCTTCGTGATACTCTCGGCCTTGGCCGGTTGAAGGAGGTCTCCATATTCGATTTTAGCCAGCAAATCAGCTTTGCAGAAATAGTGCCTTTTCCCCTACTGGATTCTCATCTCAAACATGTCGCTGGTCCGGCAATAGAGGTCCTTCCCGATGCACCCGACAGTCCTCATCCTGGACGATTCGATCCTGCCGTCAACCATCAACTCATCTTTGACATGCGCCAAAACCACCTCCCCGAAGACAACATCTCTGAGATGTCTTCCCTCTCCCAGTTCCAGCCTTTGTACAAGCCGGCACTCCAGGCTGACCTGCGCTTCGGCAATCCGAGGTGATTTTACCCTGTCGGCTGGAACAGCCGTGAGCCCGACCTCCCTGATTTCGTCAGCGTCACTCGGGTAGTCGGCCGATGTTTGAATCGCAGGCCTAATCATGGTTTCGTCCATGATATTGATCACGAAATCTCCAGAGAACCCGATATTTCTTGAAGTGTCCTTCTTCTGCCCCCCTTTCAGTGTGAAGGAAACGCAAACGATAGGCGGTTTCTGGCATACAACATTAACCGCGCTGAAGGGGGCGGCGTTGTAAATGCCATCTTCACCAATTGTGGAAATCAAGGCGATGGGACGCGGTGCAATACTGCTTCTCATCAGGTCGTGTTGCCCCTCCCAATCCAGACTTGCCATTTCGATCTTCATGTTCTCTCATCCCTTTCCTAATTCTGTATTGTGCTGTCAATTAGGCTAGTTTCAGCCGGCGTCTTAGATAATACTATGATAACCTGCCAGCATCAAGTTTTCTCGGGGCACACTCTCTTCCAAGAGCCACATTTCCCGTTTGTGGCCTTTATACAGTCTTTCCGCACAGATTACGCAACGCCTGCCGCCGCTAATCAAGCCGCCTTTTAACCATCCTTCATTTTGTCGCTGGCAATTAAGGGATTGTGCTATAGTAAGAAACACGAGCTTTGCCAGTCCAGTCTGTATAAAGAGGGAAGAATGGCAGGTCACGCCAGGAAATTTATCAGGATAGACCTTTCCACGGGGAGAGTAAAGACAGAGGCTGTTGGCGAGCAAGTCGCTACGGATTTCATCGGGGGGAGGGGGTTTGGAATAAGCCATCTCTATCAGGAACTGCCTCCCAATACTGACCCCCTGGGTGAGCACAATAGGCTGCTCCTGGTCACCGGGGTACTGGCTGGCACCAACGCCCAATCGGTTTCCCGATGGATGGTCTGCACTAAAAGCCCGTTAACCGGCGGGTTTGCCCGCTCCGTGGCCGGGGCAGACTTCGGCGCCTGGCTAAAGTTTGCCGGCTATGATTTCATCCTTATCGAGGGGAAGGCCGAACAGCCGGTGTACCTATATTTGACCAGCGACAGCTGTCAGCTCATTGATGCCGGTGAGCTGTGGGGTAAGACCACCAAGGAGACCCAGGAGTGGCTGCACCAGCAGCACGGTAGAAATACCCGCCTAGCTTGCATCGGCCCCGCTGGTGAGAGGCTGGTAAAATATGCGGCTATTGTCACCGGCAGGAGAAGCGCCAGCCGTTGTGGTGTCGGCACCGTGATGGGCTCCAAGAAGCTCAAGGCGATAGCCATCAACGCTGAGAGCAGCGTGCACCTCAATGACCCGGCGGCCTTTAAGCAACTGGTCACAGAGCAAATTAACCTCAACCGAGCCAGCAGGGGCTATCGGCAGCACAGGGAAATGGGTACCACTGATACTCAGGATGTCACCAACCGCCTGGGGATATACCCGGTGCGGAATTTCCGCTACGGGCAGCAGGCCAATTATGAAAGTTTAACCGGCCAAGAATACCGGAAGCTCAGGACGGGGGATTTCGGCTGCTATAGCTGTTCGGTCCGGTGTGGCAAAGCACACCTAGTCCCCGCTGGGCCCTATTCCGGGGCTTACAGCGAGGGCCCGGAATACGAGAGTATCTGGGCATTCACCGGACCTATAGACAGCACCAGTATTGAAGCCACTATCGCCGCCGACCAGCTATGTGATGACCTCGGAATAGATACCATCAGTACCGGGAACTGCATCGGCTTTGCCTATGAACTCTACGAGAAAGGTATCCTCACCAAAGAGGACACCGACGGGCTGGAGCTCACCTATGGCAACCATTCAGCAGGGCTCGCCCTTATCAAGAAGATAGCGCTGCGGGAAGGTGTCGGCGACATACTGGCTGAGGGCTCGCTGCGGGCAGCAGCCACTATTGGTAACGGGGCTGAAGCCTACGCGATGCAGGTGAAGGGGATGGAAATACCCGCCTATGAACCGCGAGGAGCAAAGTCCATGGGCTTTAACTATGCCACCGCCAACATCGGCGCCAGTCACTGTTACGGCTATGCCCGGCAAGAGGTCTTCGGGGCTCCTGTCCCGAGAAGAGTGGACCGCTTTGCCGAAGAGGAGAACGTGGACGTAGTGATTTATAATCAGGACTTCAGAGCCATGAGCGAGGTCGGTATCGTCTGCGCCTTTGCTACCAGCTGGGAGTGGTTCTCACGCCTCTTTGGCAAGATGCTGGTTGCCGCCACAGGTATTGACCAGTTCGCCGATTCCGACTACTTGTGGCAGGTCGGAGAGAAGATTGTTAACCTGGAGCGAGCTTTCAATGTGCGTGAGGGTTTTGGCCGCCAGCAGGATACCCTGCCCCAGAGGATGCTCAGCGAGCCACTTCACACCGCAGAAGCACCGGGAGAAGGCCAGGTGATCAGGTCGCTGGATAAGTTCCTTGACCGATATTACCAGGCGCGGGGATGGACACCAGAAGGCATACCCTCCCCGCAGAAGCTAAGTGAGCTAGGTCTTAGCCATGTGCTGGAGGACATCGCTTACTCCAACGGCTGACACACAGCAAACTAGTTGCGAAGGCCCAACAATACTCAAACAGTGCCCTCAGAGCCCCTGCTGGCAAGCCCTTGCCGAATCAGCATGAACATACCGTCGGCTTGATACAGTCCGGCACATCCACTACAATAGGGTATAATACTGACCAGACTTTCCCAACTCCCGGTGTCAGGAGCAGATTTGTGTTGCGAAGGTGATAATGGCTGATTTAGACCGCCTTTTCCATCCCCGGTCTGTGGCTGTGGTTGGCATCTCCAATGATTCGAGCAGGTTCGGTGGCGCCAACTGGATAAAAGCACTTCTGGAGCTCGGCTTTGAGGGAAGAATTTACCCAATCAGTCGCACCATAAGCGACTTCAGGGGACTGAAGACCTATCCCAGCATTGAGGAGGTCCCCGGCAGCATTGACCTTGCCGTTGTCGCTGTCCCCGCCCGATTCACCCCTCAGCTCACAGAGCAGTGTGCCCGCAAGGGTGTAGGCTTCATCCAGTTCTTTACGGCCGGTTTCGGTGAGGCCAGGGAGGAGGGATCGGTTCTGGAGAAGGAAGTCGCTGACATTGCCGCCAGGGGCGGGGTGAGGATTGTAGGCCCGAACTGCATGGGGGTCTACTGCCCGGCCAGCCACTTCTCGTGGAGGGTTGACCTCCCCCGAGAGAATGGGGGGGTTGC
>CAZNSC010000093.1:0-12304 GCA_964575695.1 uncultured Dehalococcoidales bacterium | reverse complement strand
TCGGGCGCTATTCTTAACCTCGGCTCCGTTAAATCTTGCACCTCATCAGCAGTCCAACCAGGAGCAATTTCTGTAAGAAGTAATCCTTCTGGATGTACCTCAATAACTGCCAGATCAGTGAGAATAAGACTAACGCATTTTTTAGCGGTGAGTGGATAGATGCACTCCTTGACCACCTTTGGTTCTCCCTGCTTTGTGGTGTGTTCCATGGTCACAATGACCTTCTTGCACCCTACGGCCAAGTCCATAGCTCCCCCCATGCCGCCCGTTTTCCCCGGAGCTTTCCAGTTGGCCAAGTCCCCTCTCTCTGAGACCTGTAGCGCGCCAAGTACGGTAATATCGATATGCCCTCCCCGAATCATTCCGAAGGATGTCGCAATATCAAAAAAAGACATCCCGGCTGCGGGGGTAACATATTGTGCCGAAGCATTAATCAAATCATCGTCCCATTGGTCCTTTTGTTCCTCGGTCAGTACTGAGCCGTAGCCCAACAATCCATTCTCGCTGTGAAATATTACCCTTATGCCCTCAGGGACATAAGCAGAAGCCAAAGTGGGCATGCCAAATCCTAAATTGACCACTGCACCATCGAATAACTCCCTGCCCACTCTTATGGCGACGGTCTCCGGGTCAAGACGCGGCTTCATATTTTTCCCCCATTAGGTATTCTCACTATCCGGTCAACAAATACCTGGGGAGTGGCGATAATGTTTGGGTCTAGTTCTCCGGGTTCTACAATCTCTGGGACTTGCACAATGGTAACACTAGATGCCATTGCCATGACGGCGTTGAAGTTTCTCATGACTCCCCTGTAGACCAGATTGCCAAAGGTATCCGCCTTGTGAGCCCCAATCAGGGCATAGTCCGCCTTTAACGGGAGTTCAAAAACATATTCTCTGCCATCGATAGTCCTGACTTCTCTGCCACCTGCAACAAGAGTGCCGACACCGGTAGGTGTGTAAAAACCACCCAGGCCGCAACCGGCAGCCCTTATTCTTTCCGCTATGGTGCCCTGAGGAACCAGTTCGATTTCTAGTTCACCCGAGGCTTTAGCCAGGTCAGCATGGGTCCCGGGGAAGACAATACTGCAGATAATCCGCTTAACCTGTTTATTCTCAACAAGGATGTTCATATCAACGAACTGTCCTGTATCCGGACTGTTCGCGATAAGGGTGAGGTTCTTCGCTCCGTGGTCACGCAGAGCCAGGATTAAGTTTCTGGGTACACCCGAGGAAGCCCAACCGCCAACCATAATTGTAGCCCCGTCAGGAATATCTTTCACTGCCTCGCTGGGACTACGATATACCTTGTCCATTCTCCCGGCTCTTAAACCGAATCAGTGCTATTCCAAAATATTAGCAACAAGTTTAACTCGCCATTTTCTGCTTGTCAAGCCTCTACAAAATGCAAATAATACCTCGTTTTCGTAAATAATGTGTCTGCATCAAAAACGGAGACGTATTGCCCCGGGCGCTCATAATAGCCCTCTTTCCCTAATCCGCAACATCACCCCAACTGCCGGGGCCGGATTAGTTGCCCACAATAACCACACAGCCCACCCCCTGCCCCGGGCCCCCGCCCAGATTGTGGCTCAATCCCAGTTGCGGGTTCTTTACCTGGCGTGGCCCGGCTTTACCCTGGAGTTGCTTATATATTTCGTAGAGCATCCTCAATCCACTGGCGCCAAAGGGGTGTCCAAAGCATTTCAAGCCACCGTCAGTATTGACGGGCAGCTCCCCATCTATATTGAAAGCTCCGCCTTCAATATACTCCTTGGCACCACCTCTGGGGCAAAAGCCCAGATCCTCGTAAATAACCAGCTCATGACAGGAGAAACAATCATGCACTTCGGCGATGCTCAGCTCCTTGAACGGGTCACTTATACCCGCCTGTTCATAGGCAGCCCTACCGGCACGGCAATTAGCTTCAACATGTGTATAGTCGTAGTCTTGCTGTAAGTAACCCTGACGGGCACCAACAGCCATTCCGATCGCTTTTATGTAGATAGGGTCCTGCCTGAAACTCTTGGCCATGTCCGCCCGGGTCAAAATAGCCGCCGCTCCCCCGTCGCTCAAACCACAGCAATCAAATAGACCCAGCGGCCAGGAGATTATAGGGGCGTTCACAACCTGCTCCAGGGTTATCTCGTTCTGAAAGTGGGCCTTGGGATTCATGGTGGCATTGTGGTGGCTCTTCACCGGTATGCGGGCGATGAGCCTTTTGCCTTCTTCTGGACTGAGACCATAGCGATGAAAATACCTGGTGGCGATCAAGGAAAAGTTGACTGCGGGAATGGCTCTCCGCTCAACCCCTGAAGTACCCATGTAAGTACTGCCAATTTCAGCGCCTATCGGACCAAGTAGCCCGAATGTATCCTTAAGCTTATCCATCCCTACAGCAAGAGCAACATCACATGCCCCGGCTATTATGGCATAGGCAGCGGCTCTTATAGCCTCCGTCCCGGTGGCACAAATGTTCTCTACCCTGGTAAAAGGGATATACTGCGTCTTCAGCGGAATAGAGCCACTTAGAGCGGTAAAACCTGACATCGCAGTCCCCAGCCAAGCCGCCTGGATGTCCTTGAGCTCAATTCCAGCGTCCTCCAGGGCTTCGTAGGTAGCATCGATTATCAGGTCGTCGGCACTCTTGTCCCATCGCTCCCCAAATTTAGTGCATCCCATCCCAACTATAGCAACCTTATCCTTAATGCTTTCCATCTATCCTTCTCCTCTCAGCGGCCTGGCTTTCCAGTAGTAGTTGTGAAAAGCCCCCGGAATTCGCATATTTCTGAAAGTCATCTCTACCGGCATACCGATCTTGAGCTGAGAAATGTCCCGGTCGGTCACTTCAGACAGTGTTCTGCCCCCACCCTCAAAGTCAACAATAGCGTAGGCAAGAGGCAGGTCAGGGATTGGAGCCGCATACTGATAAGTAAAACTGAAGACCTCTCCCCTCTTATTGGCAAATTTATAATCCTCCATTTCGTCTTTGGCCTGGCAAAAAGTGCATATCCTCTGGGGCGGAAACTGCGGCGTTCCGCAGCGCTTGCACCTGGAGCCGTAGAAACTGATATTCTTTTTGCGCTCTCTCCACATGGCTGGCGAGCTAGCCAGGACAGGCTCGATGATAGGGTTGTGCTCAACCGGTATAAGCTGGCGCAGAGCCTGATACTGCTCATATTTCTCCAGTACCATCTTCGATGCCAGGTGCCGCCTTATCCCTCGCCTGTCTTTTAAATTTCTAATCTCTTCGGTTACCTTCAGAATATATACATCACAGCCGTCTCCGTAGCTGGCCAAGAGAAGAGTATCTCCCGGCTGCGCCTCCTCAAGAGCCGACACCAGCATCATCAGGACTGAAGCCGCACCGGTATTGCCCACGGTGGTCAACATCGGATCCTGAACCTGAGTCTTAGGATCAAAACCCAGGCTTCTGGCTAAGGCGGTGTGGCTCCTGAGATTAGGTGCGTACAAGATAGCCCTGGTGAAGTCCCCGGCCGTTAGACTGTACTTCCTCATCAGGCCGGAAACAGCTTCACGGACTGTTGATTCATAGCCGACACTCAGGATAAAGCGGTCCTCCCACCAGCGAACGAAGGTATCCTGCTCCTCCCTCCACACGTCTAAGAGTTCGTTAGATATGGAATAGCTGCCTTCTACACTGGCAATTATCCCTGAATCTCCCATTAGAATGGCCGCGGCTCCATCACCGAACAACTGCTCATATTGCCCCTTGGGCGCACCCATGCGGCAGTCGGCAGCGGTCACAAGGATGCTCCTCGCCGCCCCACTCTTAATGGTATCGATGGCTGAGCCCAGAGCGATTGTCCCGGCTCTCAGGGAATCAGTGAAGTCAGCGGTACGAATCTCCCGTGGCAAATCAATCGCCAGGGCTGCGGTAGCGGCTGCCTGTTTTTCTTTATAGGGCGAGGTGGTGGTGGCCAAAAACAGACCGCCAATACTACCCAGGTCAAGCCCGGTCATGCAATCAAGCCCGGCGGCTACCGCCATGGTCAGGCTGTCCTCATCATAATTAGCCACAGCCTTCTCCCCGCCAGTGGCAGGGGTATCCCAGGCACGACCGATCTCATCCCGGCTCAAGCGGTAAAACGGGATATAAGCACCATATGATGTTATTCCAACCATCTTCCTTCATCTCCTCATCAAGGGCCACTTGACCCGGGCAGACCTCAGCTTCGCGGAGTTGCCAGCGAGCCCCGCTTCTTTGAGCGAAAACGTTGTTTGAGCATGACTATAGGGAACGAAAGAATGAACAGCAAAATCTTGGGGCTGGACAACGCAGCGATAAGAAAGCGCATCACCTCATCCGGGGTTAAGTGAATTTTAGACTCCCAGACGCCCATGGTCCCGATGACAACCAGGTTCTGCCCCTCGCGGTTCAGCGATTTCATCTCGAAGCTCACCTCTCCAGCCGGTGAAACAATCTTGCCCACAAATCTCCTCTCCGATTAAGTTCAAGGTGCGAGGTAGCCGACCAGGTCATTTGTGCCAAGTACCAAGATGCTCACGCTG
The DNA here is from genome assembly GCA_964575695.1 of uncultured Dehalococcoidales bacterium. Taxonomy (GTDB): domain Bacteria; phylum Chloroflexota; class Dehalococcoidia; order Dehalococcoidales; family W111; genus CAZNSC01. Next base: position 7,772 of record CAZNSC010000093.1, on the reverse strand, counting down.
TTCCTGCCATATGCCACCTTCAGGGTGATACCGGTCATAAAACTCAATATCGATGTGCGATATCTGTATTAGAGCACCGCAAGTAATCGGGGCCACAATCTTGGGGAACCGTCCATAGGTATCATAGATGTAGTTGCAGAAATCCTTGGCTATTTGTACCGATTGCGGCGGGTCAGGCAGCACTGCCCTTGTGTACTTATCAACGTCCTTGAACGGCCGGCGGACGGCTCTTGGTTTAGGCGGAAAACCCGTATAGACTATCTGGCCACCTTCCTTTAGGTCTGGACTATATGACCCGAAACCGGGTTTAAATTTCATATTCCAGATATCCTCTACGGCTTCATCCATAGACATGTAGGGTGGAGCATGGACTTCAATCAAGCCGTCGATGCCAACAGGATAGGGGTAGCCACGCTTATCTGAGACGTATCTGAAGCCCAGTCCCCTCATAAGCGGGGTCCCACCCAGCAGGATTTCCTCATTATAGCCCCCGTACGGGAACCCACCCAGTCCCATTGCCGTGGCACAGAGCAACAAATTCTGCTGAATCGCGTGTACGTTTGCAGACAGGGACGCAAGAAGCCGGGGCTCATAAATGCTCAAGGGAACTGCGGGCCCGTTGAGGTAGCCACTATCAATCCATTTCTGAAGCCCTGCCGACCTTGGCGGCTGGCCGGGTTCATCATCAATGTACTGATTCCGGGTATGTGGCCCGGCGTTCAGGATGGAGAGATTAACGAACTCCGTGCTCAGGTCCAAGATAACAAAGAAGTTGGTTGTCCCGGGCTTAAAGGCAGTGGGGGCGTTAATATGGGCCAGGGCAGCCTTTGATTGTTCGGTGACTCTTATTGGCTGGTCACTCAACTGAATGACGCCCTCCTTGAAGGCCCTGAAGATAACTCCCATATCCTCTTGGGATTCAATTTCTACCATCTTGGTCGGGACATGGGGACGGTAGTAAAATATTCCATCATCATTACTGAAGATCAAGTGGGCATACCACACATTACAAGCGGAGGGATAAACCCGCCCCTCAAAAGAAAGACACGTAATCGCACTCTGGGCGAAGGTCAGGTCATTCCTCATCAGGCCGTTCGTCCCCGCAGACGCCCAGCATAGCAATGCCAGTTCTACCTCAGAGAGGGGCACCGGCTCAGTTCTGCTCTCGTAATCGTAGAAATCGTCTCTGGGCAGCTTGAACCCAGGCGAGTTTCGGAACGAGCGGCGATGAGACAATGACCAAAATAGGCTTTGATTCCAGAGGTTTTTCACCTCAGGTCGATTGGCGACCTCCTCAGGGTCCATTCTATCAATTTCTGCCATCAGTGACATGTGTTTCTGTTCTCCTTTCTTGTAAAATTTCCGACCGGATTCCGGCCATCTTTCTCTGGCTCCTCACAAGCTATCTAGAACCTCCCCTGCCACAGGCTAATACCCACGAGCGGCTACTCTGATAACCAGGTTATTATGTCCTGGGAGCTGCATGCCCCCTCGCCCGCCTTCGTGTATTTGTTGGCACATTCTACAACGTATTACGACGGGAATCAACGGTCATTTATTTATCCTAGCATAGCCAGCCCAGTCAGCCTTCTTTGCCTGACACAATGAATTCCAACGATTTCACGACTCAAGAACTCATCTCGACTCCTCCTCTATCTCAATAGACGAGAACTAGCCCCAGCTTTAAACCATGGGGCACATCGGCTGGTGATAGGGATGCCCCGATAGGATAGATGTCCCACCCTGCCATCGCCGCCATGCCATAAGAATCTATCCCTACCGCTTCCATTGAGGACCTAGCCCTGAAGGAATGCCGGCAGGACTGCCCCGGCAGTAAGGCAGCGCATTCAATATCTGGGCAAAAGGCCGCTTTGCATGGTCCGTCAGCAAGCCCCAGTGCCAGATAATAGCCATCATAGAAGGCCTCAGCCTCAATCCTCGACACGATCTCATGGTTCTTTCTCTGGGACCGGCTCATCAATTTCTTTTCCCAGGCCTCACGACCTGCCACTTCTTCCGAGGGCACCTCAAGACTTGTTAATATCGCGTAATGGAAGTTGGCCACTACTCTTCTGAACAGCGCCAGGTCCATGGCGTAGGGGGGGCAGTTGGCATTGGTTCCATACATGTCGCATTTCGGGTAAATACACTTAGCCCGTACTCTCTCGTCAACCAGTATCAGCCGGCGGTAATGATGTTGGCGTTGGTGGCCCCGAGCTCAAGAGCCCTCTGTTGGTATTTCCTAAGGTCTTGCTGAAGCACCTGTTCGGGAATCTTCTTTACAATCTTGCGAACCATTGTATTGCCTCCTGAACATTCAAAGGTCAACTGTCTATTATTAGCACAATCCTGAATCGACGGCAAGGATGAGGTCACTGAGTCGAAAGGAGCCGGCTCGGTTACCCGGAGAGCCGGCACAAGCCCGTCATAGACAGTGAATGCAATCTAGCCGGGTGGGGGGAGCTGATAGGGGATGATGACCAACCAACTCAAAGGTCACAGTCTGATGCAAAATGGCGGACAGCTATAAAAGAAAAAGGCTGGAATTGGTTTTCCAGCCTGATAACTTGCCTTGGTGGGACTTTAACCCACGACCTACCCCATTGTAAGGGATTGCTCTTCCTCTGAGCTACAAGGGACATGATGTTTGTGACATCCGCAGATAGTATTATAACATGTAATCTGTATATATTCTAGTTGCGTATTTGGAGATAAGTAATGTGATATTAGTACTATTCACCACCTACAGAACACTCGTCACCGTCCAATCCTATATTTTCAGTGTTGCTTTGAGAAACCAGCCAGGGGCATTGCCTTATCCTCGGTGGGTCTGACTCCCAGATCACGACTCGCGCCAGAGGACCCGCTCATCACCGATACGGCGGGTTATCTTCTTCTCATCCAGGTGTTCCAGGAAAGCCTGGGCATACTTCCGGCTTGTGTTGAACAAGTCCCGCACTTCAGCCAGGGTGACCTTGCCCTGAGCTTTTATCAAAGAAGTAACCTTGTCCACCATCTCATCATACGCCGAGGCGGAAAAGACCACGCTGCCACTTACCTTCACCACCTGGCGCCGCTCAATGAGTAGATTGAGCAAATCCGGCTCCGGGATGAGGTCGCCGGGCGGGACAAACGGGTGCTCGGCCAAGGAGTGTAGAAAAGCATCTATCTTTGCCTGCTGCGCCGGAGTTAGCCGCACCTGGTGTGATGGAGCGTGAACGGCCACCCCTTGTTCAACCAAAACACCCTCGCTAGAAAGTCTTTGCAGAGCCGCCGAGAAGTAGGCCCCCAGCTTCAGCCGGCTGCTCAGTTCTACCTTGGGTATGCCGGAGCGAGCCGGGAACCTCTGGTGGTAGTCGCGGAGTACGTCCGTTGCCTTTCTGGCCAGCCGCTCCCAGCCCGACTTGGTCAGGAGCAGACTGTGTTCTTCCTGGCCTAAAGCCACTACCTCTCCTTGCTGGATGAGGGTTCCCAGGGCTGACCGAGCATCACCGGGGGGGAGAGCGCATTGCGCCAGAAGGTCAGGAAGCTCCATCGGTTGCTTTGTTTCCAGTAGTGCAGCAACAATCTCCTCAGCAGTACCTTCCTCTTTAACTCTCAGGTTTTGAATAATCGCCGGACGAAAACGGCGCAGCCGCTTGGCGTGGGCATCAACAATGTCACCGCCACCCAGAGTCTCCATAGGCGAACGGATAATAAAGTGGTCGCCACTGACTGCGGCAACAGGCTTACTCAGCAATAACTGAGCCCAGGCGACCTCTCCCGGCTGGAGCTCCTCTTTGTCAAGCAGGCGGACTTTAGCCATTACCTCGGTAGCTCCGGTGTGAAAGCTCACGGTAGTACCGTGTCGTAAGGGACGGGGGAGATAGGGCAGCAGGTGGAGCTTGGCACTGAGCATCGTGGTTGGGGATAACCAGCCGGGCCTGGTGAGCACATCGCCACGCTGTAGTTGTGAGGTGGTAACCCCCACCAGATTAGCCGCCACCCGGCTTCCCGGAGTAGCCGTAGTAACCGGGGCTTTATGTGTCTGCAGTCCCCGCAGGCGTGACTTCAGACCAGCAGGAACAATCTCCACCTCCTGTCCCACGGTGAATGAGCCATCAATTAAGGTTCCGGTGACTATGGTGCCGGCACCGGTGATGGTGAAAACCCGGTCAATAGGAAGCCGGGGGCGCCCCAAGTCCTTTCTCGGCTCAATAGTGCTCAAGAGGTTATCAATCGCTGAAACCAGGTCGGCTAGGCCTTCTCCGGTAACTGCCGAGACGGCAATAATCTGAGCCTGGGATAAGGCAGTTGGCGCAATTAACTCCTCTATCTCCATCCTGACCAAGCCCAGCCACTCATCATCCACCAGGTCTTTTTTGGTGATGACCACGATGCCTCGTTGTACCCGGAGCAGGTCCAGGATGGCGAGGTGCTCCCTGGTCTGGGGCATCACCCCCTCGTTGGCGGCGACCACAAGCAGGGCAAGGTCGATACCACCCACCCCCGCCAGCATGTTCTTGATGAACCGCTCATGGCCGGGGACATCAACAATGCCCACCTCCCGCCCGCTGGGCAATTCCAGCCAGGCGAAGCCAAGGTCAATAGTCATGCCCCGTTCCTTTTCCTCAGGTAACCGGTCAGGGTCTATCCTGGTCAGGGCATGCACCAACACCGACTTACCGTGGTCAATGTGCCCCGCCGTACCCATTACAAACATAATGAATCACCGTTCTCTGACCGCCCTCAGGCCTACCTCAAGGTGGTGGCTAAATCACGGAGAGCCTGAGCCACAGTCTCGTCTTCTTCAGGAAGGACAGAGCGTGGGTCAAGGAGCAGCACCTTGCCGCTAATCCGCCCGATGATGGGTATCTGCTGAAGCCGCAGCCTTTGACTCACAACCTGAACTGTGTTCTTTCCCTTTCCACCAATAGTCAGGAGCTTCGTGGGCAGGGTGCCCCCGGGCAGGCTGCCACCCCCGACCATAGTCTCCCCGTCCACCACCCGAGCCAGTTCGCCGGCGGCTTGAGCCCAGGCTCGGGCACGCCGTTCAATCTCCTCCAGTGGTGCCGAGACCATGCGCCACACCGGTATCTTCCCGACGGCCTCACCTTTCAGGTAGTGAGTCAATGTCGCTACCAGACCAGCCAGCCTTATCTTGTCGATCCTCACCGCCCGGGCCAGCGGGTGTTTCTTCAGTTTATCAATAAACTTATTCTTACCCACGATAATCCCGGCTTGAGGACCACCCATAAGCTTATCTCCGGAAAAGAAGACCAGCCCGGCACCCTGAGCCACACTCTGCGGCACCATTGGCTCCGGGTCAAGGCCGAACCGGGTGGTGTCCAAGAAACAGCCGCTCCCCAGGTCGTCAAATACCGGGAGGTCATAGCCGTCACCCAGCGTTACCAGCTCGTCAAGGGTAACCAGGTGGGTGAAACCCATGAGCCTGAAATTACTGGAATGAACCCGCATTAACGCCGCTGTCCGTGGGCCGATCGCCTGCTCATAGTCAGCGATATAGGTGCAGTTGGTAGTGCCCACTTCAATTAGCTTTGCCCCGCTCTGGCGCATTACATCGGGGATGCGAAAGCCACCACCAATCTCCACTGCCTGACCCCGGGAAACGATTACCTCTTTCTTCCTGGCTAACGCCGTCAGGGCAAGCAGCACCGCCGAGGCATTGTTGTTTACCACCAGCGCCGCCTCAGCCCCGGTTAGCTGGCACAGGAGCCGCTCAATGTGGGTATTTCGTGAACCCCGCGTGCCGCTATCCAGCTCAAACTCCAGATTGCAGTAACCGCTGGCGACCGCCTCCATAGCCGCTGTTGTCTCTTTGCTCAGTGGCGCACGCCCGAGATTAGTATGGAGGATTACCCCCGTAGCGTTGATCACCGGGCGTAAGCTCGGATTTCCTAAAGTGCGGACTTCAGCACGAATGAATTCCACTATCTCGTCAGTAGAAGGGCACGGCTCACCCGCCGCAATAGCAAGGCGGCTCTGCTCAAGGCGCTGACGGACCAGATTCAACAGCAGGCCATGGGGATAGCTCTCCTCAAGCTCCTCTATCCGCTTGTCAGAGAGCACCCGGTCAACACTGGGGAGATGACGAAACCCACTTTCCATCGTGCTTCAAATATTTTACTATATTCAGACCCAGTTTAAAAACCACCCCCCTTTTTAACCCCCATTATTAAACAATCTCTGCCCGGAGACGGTTTATCTGGGGAGTTTAAGAGGGGCTTCGCCCCTCTTAAAAAACCTAAGTTCCCCCTCTCCTTAGATAAGGAGAGGGGGATACAGGGGATAAGGTTGGTAAACAAAACTCGGCTTTGCCTTTATGCCGCCGGGAATGCTACAATTCTAGATGAAGTCTATGGTAGCTTCAATAACGGAGGAGCTGGATGGAGAAGAGGATACCACCCCGCCTAACTGAAACCGTCAGCGCGGCTGGTTGAGCTTCTAAGCTGGGTCCGGGAGACCTGGATGAAGCCCTATGCGGTCTGCCGCTAATATCTGACCCGAAGGTGATTCGCAGCGTTTCGGGCTGGGATGATGCCGGCGTCTACCAGCTAACCGATGAGCTGGCTATCATTCAGACCATCGATTTCTTCACACCAATAGTCGATGACCCTTATGCCTTCGGTCAGATTGCTGTCGCCAATGCACTAAGTGATGTCTATGCCATGGGCGGCAAGCCGCTGACAGCGATGAATGTCGTCTGCTTCCCCACCAAGTCCCTGGGTATTTCGGTGCTGAAAGATATACTGAGGGGTGGAGCAGATAAGATGCTTGAGGCAGGGGTGGCACTGGTCGGGGGACACAGTATCGATGATGCTGAGCTAAAGTACGGGCTTTCGGTCACGGGCATCGTGCATCCCCGGCGACTGGTGACCAATTCGGGGGCGAAGGCGGGGGATAACCTGGTACTCACCAAACCACTGGGAACCGGAATCATAAACACGGCGGCGAAAGCCGGACTGGCTGATGAGGAAACGGTAGCCAAGCTTACCAAGTACATGGCAACATTGAACGACAAAGCCTCAGCGCTAATGCAGGAGGCGGAGGTGCATGCCTGTACCGATGTAACCGGCTTCGGTCTTCTCGGCCATACCTGCCAGCTTGCCAGGAACAGTCAGGTGAGTATCAACCTCCATATCGCTTCTATCCCGTTCTTCCCCGAAGCGAGTGAGTTCGCCAAGCAAGGACTATGCCCGGGCGGACTACATCGAAATAAGGAATTTTACTCACCAGCGGTAAGAACCGCCGGAGAAGTGCCTGACCACGTGCAGGATATACTCTTTGACCCTCAAACCTCCGGCGGTCTGCTGATCTGTATTGAGGCTGGGAAAGCCGAGCGGCTGCTCGACAGGTTACACCAGAATGGTGTGGCGGATGCCGCCATTATCGGGGAAGTGGTCAGCGAACCAGCCGGAACGGTTACCGTAAGCTAGGGTCTCTACAGGGCGGCAAAAAAGACTGTTCGTAATCCCCGCCCGTCCACTCCGGGACAAATTGCGTCTGCCCCACACTCTTCCTGACTGCTCCAAGTAGGCCCTACACGGTAGTAACCCTGGGTGCCTGCATCGGGTCAGCATTCCTCACCCGGCATTGCAGCGCCCGGCAGGCTATAGCACCAACCTCCGGGGTTCGGATATCCCAGGAGGTCAGATAATTCTGGTTAGCCAGACCTCCCCAACCGTGAGGCACCGAAACTACCTGGGGATGTATGTCTCGGGTGACCGCCGCCTTCCCCTCACACATCCCAAACTGGGTCTCAACAATCACCA
>CAZNSC010000092.1:0-12382 GCA_964575695.1 uncultured Dehalococcoidales bacterium | reverse complement strand
ATATTGCCTTTACCGATGACCACGGCACCACAGGCGTTCAGTTTTTCCACTACGGTAGCATCGTAGGGGGGCACAAAATTTTCCAGCATCCGTGACGAGCAGGTGGTTGGTATCCCTTTGGTGCACATGTTGTCTTTGATCAGTACTGGTATGCCGGTAAGGGGATTGGTATCACCAGCGGCGATGAGCTTGTCAGCCCTTGCCGCCTGCTTCAGTGCCAGGTCGTCGGTGATGGTAACGAAGGCACGGCACTTCGGCTCCACCTGGTGGACGCGCTCTAATGTGGCTTTGGTTAGCTCCACCGAGGACAGTTGCCTACTCGAAAGTAGCTCATGGACTTTGTGAATGGTCAAATGGTTAATTATCTACCTCACCCCCCTTGATCCCCCTCTGCTTCAAAGGAGAGGGAAAAGTGTTTTGAAGTGGCGTAGCCCCTTCGGCCTTCCCCTGTTCAGGCGTATCACTCAAGGACGGCTCGCACCCTGAAGTAGTCCCCTTCCCTTTGCGGGGCGTTAGCCAGAATTTCGTTTTGGGGCAGGGAATCGGCGACCTCATCGTCTCTCAATACATTCTGGAGCGGGATGGACTGTGCCGTTGGTGGGACATTAGTGGTATCTACCTGCTGCAATACCTCGAAATTCTCCAGGATATTGGACAACTGCTCACTGAACTTGTCCAGTTCGGCCTCAGTTAAACCGAGTCGAGCCAGGCGGGCGATGTGTAGCACTTCATCACGGCTCAGTTTCATTGTTTACCTCCGGTTTGCTTGGCGGGTATATTCGTCAAATTATAGCACTCATATCGACCATCGGCAAAAGCCATGCCCAAGCGTTCCATTTTATCCCTGATGGTGTTTCGCCCGGCGCCATTGACCACCCGGGGACACCCAAAACTGGCGGGTTCTGGCAAAGAGAAAAACAGACAATCCACCTGCTTGGATTTGGCGAGCCTGATGAGATAGCCAGCGTGGTAGTCTTTCTGGTTTCAGATGAGGCCAGTTACCTAGTTGGCCAGAACATACCGGTATGTGGCGGCAGAAGCCTGGGGGGCTGGCAGAGAAAGACTGGTAGCCAACCAGCAAATACGAAAAGAAGGTCACACTGTGCGGGTTGAAGGCCTGTCATGCAAGTGTGATATGTACTCAAGGTTCGTGTTTCCCTCGTTTGTAGAGGTCGGCGAAGTTGGCTAAACCCGCAGTCTGGTCAGACTTCCGGTTTCGGCTTAAATACAATAGAAGGGGCGCTCTCTGCGGAAAAGGCGAATCCCGTGGCCTCCTTCATCTCCCCATATTTTACCTTCAGTTCGCCCATGGGGCCGGCATCCAGCGCCCTCAGGGGACACGCATCCACACAGATAGGGTTCCTGTTCTCTGCCAGGCGGTCGAGACAGAGGTTACACATCTGCATCTTGGCATCCTCCCCAGCCCCGAACTGGGGGGCATCGTATGGACATGCCTCCCGGCAGAGATCACAGCTGTCTTTGCCCAGGCAAAGCTCGCTATCTACCACGACTATTCCATCCTGCGAACGCTTGGTAATGGCGCCGACGGGACACGCCGATACACAAATAGGCCGGGCGCAGTGGTAGCAGGCTGTGGAGAGAAAGGCCACGAAGGGGTTGGGGAACTTCCCCTTCTCTATGGTCAGCACCCTTCTCCAGCTGGCGGGCCCGGCTGGTATATCATACCAGTCCTTGCAGGCCACGACACAGGTGCAACACCCGGTGCAGCGAGTCTGGTCGAAATAGAATCCCGTTTGCATTATCTTAGCTCCGCACTTTTTCAACCTGGACTAGACAGGTATTGGTGGCTATCGCCCCGCCTGGTGAGGGCTCATCCCTGGTCAGTATATTTGCCGACCCTCCTCTATCTACTCCCCTCTCATCGAGGTCAAACCACGCCCCCTCGGGGATATCAACCGCCCCAGGCACGATTCTTTCCGTTACCCTGGCCGTGATGACGGTCTGTCCTCTATCATTAAACACCCGGACTTTGTCGCCATCGTTGATGTCTCTAGCCCTGGCATCAATAGGGCTAATTGACATTGCCTGGGTCTGAAGCTCCCTCAGCCAGGGGATGTTCTCAAACTGAGTGTGGGCTCGCCGCCTAAAGTGTGTGGTGATAAGCTGCAGGGGGTACTTCTCAGCCAAGGGGTCATTACGGCTTTCCCAGGTCTCGATATATTTGGGAATGGGCGGCAGTTTGGGGTGGTTCATATCGGCCAGCTGTTGTGAGTATATTTCAATTTTGCCCGATGGTGTGGGGAAGGGGTGGTTTGCCGGGCCTTCAATCTCCTCTTTGAAGGCAACATGCGGCTCGGGAAGCTCGACCTTGTAGAAGCCCCGGGCTTTGAGAACATCGTAATCAGGAACATAGCTACCTCTTATGATCTCTCTCAGCCATTCGTCCTCTGTCTTGTCGCTGTAATCGGAGATACCCAGCCGGGTTGCCAGTTCGGTGGCTATCTCAAGGTGTGATTTGGACTCATATAGCGGTTCAATAACCTTGTGCATGTAGCCGTAGAAGGGTGGCATTCCATGGCCGGCAATGACATCATTTCTCTCGTAGAAACTGCTGACGGGGAGCACAATATCGGCAAACCTGGCGGTTGGGGTCATGAGTTGCTCCTGAACGACAACGAATTCCAGTTTGAGGAGAGCTTGTACCGCCTTATTAATGTCCATATATTGATTGGGGAAGCTGGTACCCGCTATGTAAAGAAACTTAAAGTCTGCGGGATAGCCGCCGGTTTTCCCCTTGAGAATAGCATCTGCTATTCTGGTATAGCGTACTCGGGCACTTGAGGCATGCTCCCCGTAGGCGGCAAAGGCATGCTTTCGAAGAGGGGCGCCCTGCTCGACCGGGTTGGCCACATTTCCGGCACCACTGCCTACAGTGGCGCCAGTTAGCTTGAGAAATGGATACCCACCAACGGCAGTCTGCTGTACATTTCCTGCTGAACTCCCACCATGAATACCGATGTTACCGGTCATCGCCGACAGAGTGATAGCCGCCCGGTGGTATTGCTCTCCATAAGCACTGCGTCCCGGGGAGATGCCGCACATCAGGGCTGCCGGTTTGGTGGTGGCGTAGTCTATCGCCAGGTCCTCTATCGTAGCCGCCGGCACGCCGGTGATGGACTCGGCCCAGGCTGGTGTCTTTGGTATGCCATCCTCTTGCCCCAGTAAGTAAGCCCTGAATTGGTCGAACCCTACGGTGTATTTGTCCAGGAAAGCCTGGTCCTGGAGGTTGCCCTTGATTATTACATAGGCCATAGCGATTAGCATTGCCGCGTCGGTACCAGGTAATATTGGTATCCACTGGCTGGCAAAGACGGCTGCGGAGTCGGTGTGCCTCGGGTCAACGCAGACGATTTTGATCCCCTTCTCTTTAGCTTGAGCCAGGTACCACGGGGTATTGGTGCCCGTTACAGTGACCGCGGGGTTCCAGCCCCACATAATTATCAAACGTGAGTTAAGCATATCATCGCGGGTGCTCCGGGTGGTCAGGGTGCCGTAGGTAGCCAGGGAAGCAAACAGGCCCGCCTCATGGGATAAGAAGCCCCAGGTCTTGGTGTAACCTCCCGCCATACAGAGCAACCTATCAATGAGTCCTCCCCCATGAAACACTGTGCAGTCACCACCGCCATATTGAAACAGGATAGCCGCGGGGCCATAGGTTTCCTTAACCCGTTTCAATTCGCTGGCTACGGTGTCCAGGGCTTCGTCCCAGGTGATGCGGTCAAACTTGCCTTCACCACGGGCGCCTGCTCTTTTCAGGGGGAATTTCAGGCGGTCGGGGGAATACACTCGCTGACGGTAGGCGCGCCCCCTCGCACAGGCCCTGAGTTGTGGCTCTTCACTGTCATCAGTCTCGATCCTTGTGATTACACCATCTCTGACATGGACCCTGACCACGCAGCACATCCCACCACAGTGGCAGGAGCAGGTGGTGGTAACGACCTTCTCTTCGCCAGTTACTGGCTCTTGTCTTCTAATACCCATGCTCTAATCGGTTCGGATTATAGCAGACAAGAAGATGACATGCAATTGTCTATTGTCGGCTGGCTCTGGTGCCTGAGAATGGAGGTGAGCACTTGCCCGGATGTCGAGGCGATCTGTATGTTCAATTCGGCGTATGGGTTGGATTATCAGTTCGGCTGGGGATTAAGAGGGTGGGGTTAAATAAATAGTTTCATAGCCCTTGCTAGTCTTGGTGGGGTGCGGTTATAATAACAGGTGAGTGCAAAAAGGTAGGTGATTAGATGCAGGAATATGGTCTGGATAACATTCGCAACATTGTTTTGCTGGGTCATGGTGGTGCCGGGAAGACATCACTGGCTGAGGCGGCCCTGTTTAACACTAAAGCCATTAACCGGCTGGGCAAAGTTGACGATGGGGTCACGGTCTCGGATTACGACCCGGATGAAATAAAGCGCAAGATGAGTATCAACCTGGCGCTGCTTCCTTGTTACTGGAATAATACCAAAATTAACCTGGTTGACACCCCCGGTTACCCTGAGTTTGTTGGTGAAGTTAAGGCGGGAGTGCGGGTTTGCGAGGGGGCGATTATTGTGGTCTGTGCTGCCTCCGGGGTTGAAGTCGGGACCGAGCAGGCGTGGAAATATTGTGAAGAGGCAAACCTACCCCGCCTTGTTTTCATTAATAAGATGGATCGTGAGAATGCCGATTTCCGCCGTACTCTGGGGCAGCTCCAGTCACACTTCGGCATGAGATGTGTCCCGATTCAGTTGCCGATAGGTGCCCAGGCTGACTTTGGGGGAGTGGTTGACCTGCTGACAATGAAAAGCTATGCCGGTTCCCCGGCCAGGGAGGAAGAGATAGCACCGGGATTGCGTGGTGAGGCTGATTCCTTTCGAGAGAAGCTGGTCGAGGCGGCGGCCGAGGTTGATGATACTCTTATTGAGAAGTATCTCGGCGGGGAGGAACTCACCTTGGAGGAACTTGGCCGTGGCTTACGGGAGGCAGCCCTGAGTGGTAAGGTGGCGCTGGTCTTGGTTGGCTCGGCAATGCAGAATGTGGGGGTCGGTTTGCTTCTGGATGCCGTGGCCAGTTATTTGCCGTCACCCGGGGAGCGGGAGATCGTAATTGCTGGTGATGCCACCACTCGTGAGCAGAGGATTAAGCCAAGCGATGAGGCTCCCCTGGCTGCCATCGTGTTCAAGACCAGTGCTGACCCGTACGTCGGCAAACTGACCTACTTCCGAGTCTATACTGGTTCTATTGAAAGTAATTCCCAGGTGTGGAATGCGACGCGGGGTGAGACTGAGCGCATCGGTCAGCTGTTCATTGTGAGAGGCAAGACCCAGGAGCCGGTATCCCGACTTAAGGCGGGTGATATAGGTGCTGTGGCTAAGTTGGGCGTAACCAGTACCGGGGATACACTGTCCAGCCGGGACAAGCCGGTGAAGATGGCTCCCATTATATTCCCGGAGCCAGTTTTTGCTCGGTCGGTGTTTCCTAAGACCAAGGCTGACCTGGATAAGCTGGGGGCAGCGTTGACCCGGCTATCCGAGGAGGACCCGACTCTTGCCGTGCATCGGGATACGGATACCAATGAGACTGTTATTTCCGGACTTGGTGAAGCCCACCTCGATGTGGCGGCGGAGAAGATGCTGCGCAAGTTCGGGGTTGGTGTCGAGCTGGCAACGCCTAGCGTCCCGTATAAAGAGACAATTACTGTCTCCACCAAGGCTGAGTATAAGCATAAGAAGCAGACGGGTGGGCATGGCCAATATGGGCATGTCTTTCTGGAGTTGGAGCCGCTGCCCCGTGAAAGTGGGCGTGAGTTTGCCGATAGGGTGGTGGGCGGCGCCATACCTAAAAACTATATTCCCGCTGTAGAGAAGGGGGTTAACGAGGCAGTTCAGGACGGGGTTCTGGCCGGCTATCCGGTGATTGACATAAAAACAACGGTCTATGATGGTAGCTACCACCCGGTTGATTCTTCGGAGATATGTTTTAAGATTGCCGGAGCGCAGGCGTTCAGGAAGGGGCTGTCCCAGGGACATCCGATTCTGCTGGAACCGATAGTGAACTTAAAGGTTACGGTGCCTCAGGACTTCACCGGTGATATTATCGCTGACCTGAATACCAAGCGGGCTCGGGTGCAGGGTATGAACCCCGAGGGTGGGGTGAATGTCATTGAAGCCCAGGTGCCGTTGGCCGAGATTTTGCGCTATGCTATTGACCTCAGGTCGATAACTCAGGGCAGAGGCAGCTACAAAACAGAGTTCAGCCATTATGAAGAGGTGCCGCCTCAGATCACCCAGAAGATAATTGCCGAGCGACAATCCAGGAAGGCTTGATCCGGCTTCAGGCTTCCTCCTCATGTGAGGGGGACGGTCTTGAAAGAGGGGCGCCAGCACCTCCTGAAACACCCGGCAAAGGCTAGGCAGTTCTTATCTCCTGTCTCATGAATACCACATAGCTGATGCCAAAGCAGATTAAGGTCAAACTGATCAGCGATGTGAGGTGAGGCCAGACGAGGAGCAGGCTTTGGCTCAGTGACAGGGGGTTGGGTATCATGAAAACGGCTTGGCCGATGGTTATTGTCCCTAGAGTTCTTACCGTTGGGTAGAGAAGTGCGGCTGTTGCCTGCCCAAACACCAGGTTAGGGGAAAGTTGCATTAGCGTCTGGGATAATTGTGCGTTCTCAGCCATGACCAGGGCTAGGACAAAGACGCCAAAACTGAATAATATCCAGAGAGCCAGTGCCGACAGCAGAGAGGTGGCTATGCTGCGGAACAAGACAGAAAAAAGGATAGCCAAGCCTATCCAGAAGGCTCCGTACACAATGGCAACGACCAGATAGATGAAGAGCCTGATTATCTCTTCGGAGGATGGCGGTACACCAATCATCCTCAGTCCCAGCCCGGAAACTATCAATATGGCGGTTGTCATCATTATGGATAGGGTGGCTATGCCAGCCAGGAACTTGGCATTGATAACACTGTCCCTGAAAATGGGCTGAGAGAGGATCCGGCCTAAGGTGCCCTCGGAGTGTTCCCGGTTCACGGCATCGAAGCCCAGGGTTATGCCGATGATGGGGATGAAGAACAGGGCGACGAAGTTTACGAAGGTGAGCAGAAAGGCAAACGGGAAATCTGGTAGTTCGGTTGTGAACAGCCTTAGGAAGACAAATTGCTCACTACCTGTACCTCGAATTCCTTTGTAAGCGGCAAAGAGAGCCAGGCCGCTGATAAATAGTGTCAGCAGAAATAGTATGAGCACCCTGATGCTGGTGAAGTAATCTGCCATCTCTTTTCTAAACACTGCTTTCATAGCAATTTAGCCCTCGTGGAAATACTTCATGTAGATATCGTCTAAGCTGAACGACTGGATTCTCATCTGTATCAGGGGGAGGTCATTATTTACCATCACTTTGGCTATTTCTGACCGCAGGTCGGCATCGGTGCTTATGACCAGCAGATTGTCCCTGGCTTCCACCTTAATTACTCCCTTGACCTTCTCGATAACCCCCGTTGCTTGGGGACTCGGCTCAGCGGTCTCGACCTCAATTCGATAGCGGGCTCCGCCGAGTGCTTTCTTGCTGAGTTCGTCTAGCGAACCTTCCGCCACCAGTTTGCCTTTGGACATGATGCCTACTCTGTGGCAAATTTTCTGCACCTGGTATAACTGGTGGGAAGACAGAATTACCGTTGTTCCCGTTTGCGGCAGGTTGGCGACCAGGTCAAGGATTTGATTGATTCCTTCCGGGTCAAGCCCGATTGTGGGCTCGTCAAGGAAAATGACCTTGGGCTTCTTGATGAGCACATCGGCTATTCCCAGCCGTTGTCTCATCCCCCGTGAGAACTTACCTACGGTTAGCTCGGCGGTTTCGCTAAGGCCGACCACCTTAAGCAGCTCGGTGATCCGGGTATTGGCCTCGGCCTCACCAATGTTATTCAGCTCGGCGATGAATTGCAGGTTCTCTCTGGCGGTAAGGTTGTTATAGAAGCCAACATTTTCTGACAGGTATCCGATCATCTTTTTTACCTGTAGCGGTTCCCGTGTCGGATTGTGCCCCCATACCTGGGCGCTGCCTGATGAAGGCTCGGTCAGGCCGAGCAGCATCAGGATAGTCGTTGTTTTACCGGCACCATTGGGGCCAAGCAAGCCAAATATTTCTTTTTCAGCGATGTTGAGATTGAGGTGGTCAACTACGGTAACCCCATCGTAGCTCTTGGTTAACCCATTGGTCTTGACGACTATCTTTTGGCTCATCTTTTACCGCCTGCTGAAGCGCATGAAGACAGCGATTACACCGGCGAGGACTACCAGGATAATGCCGACCCCGACCCAGCCCCAGATGTTGGGCGTCTCGACAGTAATCCTGATATCATCAATACTCTCTCTGGTTTGCTTGGCGTCGGCTATCAGGCTGATGCGGTAGTCCCCGGCAATAGCCTTGGGGGCTGGCTTGATATTCACGTCTATGGTCTGAAAACTGCCCGGAGCGAGGGCATCTATTTCCTTAGGTGTGAACTCTATTGACCAACCGCTGGGTTTACTTGATGAGAACTTGATATCCTCGATGGTGCCGCTTCCGGTATTCTGTATTAATGTAGAGTAGAAGTTGTCCTTGCCCGCGATGGCCGTGGTGTTATAGGGCTCTTCGGTTGGGGAGAAAACAAGGGAATAGGTCGCCGTAATTACCGCGGTGAGGTTAACACTGCCCTTAATATCCCCTGAGCTTGCTTCTAGGGTTACCTCATATTCTCCCGGCTCGGGGGTAATGGCGACGGGTGGGCTGGCAACAACCTTAATCTTCTGTGGTGTGTACTCGGCCGGGTCAAGCCTGATGCTGCCTATCCTCTGGTCTCCATACTGTGGCGTAACGTATACTAGCCAGTCATCGGGTGCGGAAGGTGCCAGGTCAAAATCACGGGGTGTGCTTCCCTGAAAGCTCAGGGCAATCTCAAATGAAAAGCTGGCCCCCGGAGCCGTCGCCTCCAGTTTTCGGTAGGTAGGCTCAAGCTCGATCTTCTCCTCCTCATCCTGAGCTAAGACTGGCCCGGGCAGGAAAAGAGCCAGTAGGCTCACCAGCAAGAGACACAAACAGACTATTCTTCCTATTTTCATCACTTTGCCTCCCGTATCGCTACTTGTTGATATTACCGGATACCCTCTTTTACCTGTGCCAATCCAACCGATCCTTATGTGGCTAGTCCTGCTTCTCTCAAGGTATGAGCTTGTTCGCCTTAAAATATAACCCTTTTCTGTTAGAAAAGTATTAGAGAGAGATTAGAATCGCATTAGAACCATGGGGCATTCTTGACTTAGAGTTCTTAACTGGCTAGAAGCTCCTTGATTCTATCACTGAAGGCGGGTAAGACCTTTTTCCAATCTCCGACGACACCGAAGCGTGCTTCCCGGAAGATATTTGCCTCAGCGTCTTTATTTATGGCGATGATATTCTTGGAACCAGAGCAACCGCTCATATGCTGGCTGGCGCCGGAGAGGGCTACCGCAATATAAAGCTCAGGGGCAACAATCTTGCCGGTGAGCCCTATCTGCAGTCCGCCGGGCACCCAGCCATTATCGCACGGAGGTCTGGTGGCACCGACTGCTCCCTTTAGTATTTTAGCTAGCTCTTCCAGTTGCTTGAAACCTTCAGCGTTGCCGATGCCTCTACCTCCGGAAACTATTATCTGGGCATCCTCCAGCTTTATCCCTTCTACCTCTTCCTTTACCCTGTCCAGCACTCTGGTTCTTATGGCTTGTGGGTCTAGGCCGGCGTCAATAGTAGTCACCTCGCCCTGCCTTGAGGCATCCGGCTCAAGTGGTGACATTGCCTTGGCTCTAACCGTAGCTATCTGTGGGTCAGTCGCGCTGGTAAAGATAGCCTGGGCGTTTCCACCATATACCGGTTTCGTCTGCAGGAGCCGCTTTGACTCCGGGTCAATAGCTAGCTCCAGGCAGCCCAGGTTGGCGGTGGTGCCCAGCCTGAAGGCTAGCCTGGGGGCCAGGTCACGGCCGATAGAGGTCTGCCCCAGAATAAGGATCTGAGGCGCTACCTCCTTGATTACCTTTTCCATAACTGATACATAGCTGTCAGTCTGGTAATCTTTGAGCAAGGGGTCGTCTACTACATATACTTTATTGGCACCGAAGGCGATGGCTTCCTGGGCGAAACCCTTTACCTCACTGCCGGCCAGTATGGCCCATAGTTCAACTCCCAGCTCATCGGCCAGCTTTCTCCCGCCACCCAGCAACTCGGTGGCAATTGCCTTGAGTTTTCCTTCGGCAGTCTCACAGTGAACCATAACCCCTTTATATTCAGTCATGATATTTACCTCCTAATCATAACAAAATAATGTTAAAAACCGGTTAAGAATTTCTACAATATCTTGGCTTCCCTCAGTTTGAGCGCCAGATTAGCCCCTGCCTCTTCCGGGCTCTCCCCTTCTATAATCTCACACTTGCCTTCGCGAACCGGCTGAAATAGCTTGAGTAATTTGGTGCGCCGCCCGGCAGCACCAGCTTGGGAAGGCTCAACTCCGATATCGGCCGGATGCCAGATTGTGGGCTCCTTCTTTTTCGCCGCCATAATCCCCTTTATCGTCGGATAGCGCGGCTCCCCAATCTCACTGCTTACCGAGACGAGCGCCGGTAGGGACACCTCAACGACCTCATAGCCATCATCGGTGACTCGCTCCACCTTTGCCTTACCATCAGTGACATCTATCTTTTTGGCCAGGGTAACACTGGGCAGTCCCAGTATCTCGGCAATACCAGAACCCACCTGACCGGCATTCCAGTCAGAGGCTTCCCGACCGCAAAAGATGAGGTCATAGCCGCCTATTGCCTTGATTGTCATTGCCAGGGCGTAAGCTGTTGACCAGCTATCGCCGTCGGCAAATGCCTCATCCTCTAATAAGATAAGCTCGTCGGCCCCCATAGACAGCGGCTTCTTGACTACATCTCGGAGCTGGTTTGGGCCGAGGCTGATGGTGGTGATTTTACCACCCGCGGTGTCCTTGATTTTTAGTGCTGCCTCTACGGCATATTCAGCGTAGGGGTCCAGGACCGGTGATACACCGGCGGGGGGCACTACCTTATTGGCTGCGGCATCAACCTTGAAGCTGGCGGGTGGTGCCTCCGGGTCAATAACCTGCTTGATACAGACGATCATGTTCATTGCGACTAACCTCCTGTTTGCTTATTGGCTCGGGGACTAAAGACCAACGGTTACTTTAACACCTGCACAGGTTTGTGTCAAGTCAGAGGGGCTCTCCACCCCTTCTGAGCAACTTGAACAACCTCTATTCTCGGTTGAGGAGTTCATTGGCGATTCTTACCTTCAAAGACCTTTATCCTTCTCAGCTTCAATATTAGAAAGACCTCTTTACCTACCGTTAAGTCCATATCCTCAAAAATATCATGGGGCATTTCTGCCTGTAGTGTATTTTCACCCACCTTAACACCAAGACGTACCGTAGCGCCGACAGATTGAATATTGGTGATCACCCCCTTGAACCGGTTCACCTGCGGCCCGGGTGGCGGAGTATCAGAGATATAGATATCTCGCGGGAATAGGGCGATCCTTTGCACCGGCTCGCCATCATGGGGCAGGACTATGCGCATGCCACCGCAGTCAACCTCCATCAGCGCCTGTCCCAGGGTACGGCAATGATTGCACTCCAGGATATTTAGGGCACCGATAAAATCAGAGACGATTTCGCTTTCCGGGTAGAAAAAGACCTCCTGCGGCTGGCCTACCTGTTCCAGCCTGCCTTTGTTTAGGATGGCGATTCGGTCAGCGATTTCTTCAGCTTCCATCTGGTTGTGGGTGATATGGAGCGTGGTGACCCCTAGCTCCCGGTGAAGCCGTTGCAACTCCAGCCTCAGGTATTTGGAAGTCTGTAGGTCAAGGCTGCTTAAGGGCTCATCCAGGAGCAGAATCCTGGGTGACGGGGCCAGGGCTCGGGCAAGGGATACCCGCTGCTTTTCTCCGCCGCTGAGGGAATGTGTATCCCGGTCTAGTAGATGTGAGATACCCAGTAGATGGGCCAAGGTCTTTACCCGCTTCTGTGTCTCGGTTTTCGAGTATTTTGTTTGTCTCAGACCAAAGGTGATATTCTCGCCGACGCTGAGAAAGGGGAACAGAACGTAATCCTGGGGTACATAGCCGACACCCCTTTCCTCTGGAGTCAGGCGGGTGACCTCGTTTTGGTCCACCCATATCTCTCCCTGTCTGATGTGGTGGAGCCCGGCAATGCATTCGAGGAGGACGGTCTTCCCGGCTCCGGTTGGTCCGAGGATGACGAAGTACTCCCTATCATTGATGCTCAGGTTGATATCTCTTAAGGAGAAATCGCCCAACTGAAGCGAGAGGTTTTTGATTTCGATCATATTGGAT
>CAZNSC010000091.1:11371-12415 GCA_964575695.1 uncultured Dehalococcoidales bacterium | reverse complement strand
GGCGCGTGCGCCAGGTTCAGCTCGGCCTCCATGTCGGGCAGGAGGTAGGGGAACAAATACCGGCTGAGACCAAAACAGGTGTAAGCAAGGAAGGCTCCGGCCAAGATAATCCAGCCATAGTGGAAACGGTCAGTTACTTTCATGGTTGCTTTGAGGGAGATTGTTTCGCTATTTGTCCTTTTCTTTAGCCAGTTGTTCTTTCAGGAAGTCTATGGCTCTTACCGGGGAGGGGTCAATTTTGTACAGGATTGCCAGATAGTAGCTGACGTAGTCGCCGAACAATACCAGGCTCATCATCTGGCTTAACCGGCTGGTACCCTCGCCATCAACGATGTGATAGCCAGCCTTGGCCTGGTCGAGTAGCTGGCAGGTTACCTGATAGCGGAGCTTAATTGGCGGTGGCAGTAGAGCCGACCGGAGCAGGACGACTACTATATTGCTGGCTAGCTCCTCCGGGAACTGGTAGCCGACGACAGCGTTGTGGTTGAGTTCCGGGAAGGCCTCATGGAAAGCCCAGGCTTTGCTGTTCTCATTAAGCTGGGTCTTCCAGCGGTGGGCGACCTCAGCCAGCATCCCCCCGCCATACACCACCGTCAGGTGACCGTATAGCTTTTGTGCCAGTTGCTTGGCTTGGTTGTCGGGAAGTGGTACACCTTCGTTTATTCTCTTTGACAGTTCTTCCAGTATCTGGATTGTTTCCACTACATCCTGCGATTTATCACTCACGAAGCCCAGTCGCTGCAAGAAACCCAGAAGGGGCAGAAAGCTAAACGGCAGGGCGGCGCGGGGTTTAGCCTTGTAGTCAAAGCTAAAAACGGGGACACCCTTCTTTTCCGCCAGGCTTATCAGCCTGCCGCCGGTAGTAATCACCAGCTTTTTGGCCCCTGTTTCCAGGGCTTGCGCAAATGAGGACAGAGTTTCTTCGGTCATCCCTGAGTAGCTGGAGGCAATGACCAGGGTCTTGTCATCAACCAGGGCAGGCAAGTCATAATCACGGTGGACGAGGACGGGTAGCTTAGCCTCTGACGCTACCAGGCTGCTCAC
>CAZNSC010000091.1:0-11361 GCA_964575695.1 uncultured Dehalococcoidales bacterium | reverse complement strand
TCACCAGATCACCGCCAATAGCCGAGCCGCCCATGCCCAGGACAACCACTTTATTAATTTCGGAGTAGTCCTGGGGCAGGTTGAACTCCGCTGCCATTTGCCATGCCTGCCGGCATAGCTGCGGCATTTCATGGAGGCACTTCAGCATGCCCTCTGGGTCAAGCTGTTTGAAAAACTCGGGGTTATCTAAATTATTCATCAACCTCACCCCCCTTATTTGTTATTGTAGAACCCCATCCCCTTTATCCCCTTCCCCTTAACAAGGGGAAGGGGAATTGCTATTTTTAGAGGGGCTTCGCCCCCCCCTTTAACACCCCTTAGTTTGACCTCCTTCGAAGGAGAGGGGGAAGATTTGTGTGAGAGAGGCGAAGGCCCCTCTTAAACTCTCCTTTAGACTCCGGCCAGTTCTGTGCCCCGCTCAAGCAGCCTTTGAGCTCGGGCCAGGCTATCGCTTTCGGCATAGATGCGGAGCAGTGGCTCCGTTCCCGAAAACCTGATGAGCAGCCAGGTATTGTCAGCCAGAATAAAGCGAAAGCCATCGGTAGTGTCTGACTTTACTACCTTAATGCCATCAATCGTGTCAGGGGCATTATTCCGCAGACGGATGTTTATCGCCTGGCGCTCCTCGGCGGGAAATTCTATATCTACCCGGTGGTAATAGTGAGGCCCTACCCGGCTATAGAGATACTCCAGCAGCTGTGACGGGGTCTTGCTGGTCTTGACTATCAGGTCAAGGAAATAGAGACCGGCCAGGATGCCATCTCGTTCTGGCGTGTGTCCTCTGAAGCTGTAGCCGCCGCTCTCCTCTCCGCCAATAAGCGCATTCTCAGCCATCATTATCGGGGCAACATATTTGAAGCCGACCGGCGTTTCATAGACCGGCACATCGTAAATTTCACCGAGTCGGTAGAGCATGCTGGTGGTAGTTATCGTCTTGACAATCGGCCCCCGTTCACCACGTGTCTCCAGCAGGTAGAGGCAGAGCAGAGCGAACACCTGGAGCTGGGTAAGAAACTCTCCATTCTCATCGACGATACCAATGCGGTCGGCGTCGCCATCGGTAGCCAGTCCTGCGGTAGCCCTTTCTTCCTTGACTCTGGTCGAGAGCTTTGCCAGGTGGGCGGCGATTGGCTCGGGTTGGATTCCGGGGAATAGAGGATTGCGCTCGCTGTTTATCTCCACCAGCTCAACAGCCCCACCCCCCAGCAGCCTCTTGAAATAGCCAGCGCCGGTGCCATACATTGAGTCAACGACCAGCTTCAACCTGGCTTGGCGCAGCTTTTTCAGGTCAATGAGCCGGGTAAGCTGGTCAAAATAGAGCGGGTCAATGTCAAGGTATTCTACCAGCCCTTGATTTAGTGCTCTGGCCAGCGGTGTCTCATTTATGCTCCCTGTGGTCAGTGTGTGGGAAATATTCCTCTCCACCTTCTCAATAACCTCAGGCGGGGCGCTGGAGCCAAGTTCCGATTTGACCTTAAAGCCGTTCCATATCGCCGGGTTATGGCTGGCGGTTATGATGATGGCACCGCCGGCTCTTTGTGCCAGCACACCGTAGCTTATGACTGGTGTTGGCGTTGCCCTGGGGCAGAGGTAGACCTTTATATCGTTACCGGCGACTACCTCGGCGGCGGCTGAGGCAAAGTCCTCGGAGGCAAAGCGGGTATCATAGCCGATAACCAGCCCCCGGTTTGCCAGATTTGCCTGTTTCAGGTAGTCGGCCACCGCCTGAGAGCAGACCCGCACGTTATCAAAAGTGAAGTCCCGGGCGATAATGCCCCGCCAGCCATCGGTGCCGAACTTAATAGGGTTTATTAACCTCACCCCCTTATTCTTATTATTATAGAACCCCATCCCCTTTATCCCCTTCCCCTTGTCAAGGGGAAGGGGAAGATATTTTCTGAAGAGGGGCTTCGCCCCTCTTCAACACCCCGTTTCCGTCTCTTGACCCTTCCCCCTTTCGTAAAGGGGGAACGAGGGGGATTTTAAGTCCTGCGCCCCTCTTCAATGCCCCGCAAGTTTAACCTCCTTCAAAGGAGAGGGGGAAGATTATGCAAGAGAGGCTCTGCCTCTCTTGGACTCTCTCTAGTAACAAGTTGGATAGACTGCCTCTGTGATTAACCTTGCCCATTCTTCTCCGTCTTCGGTCAAGTAGAGATTGTCGTCATCTCCGTATTCCATATAGCCAAATTCTGTGACACCAATCGTTGCTGAGCCTTCACCCCAATGCTGCCATCGAGTTCTCTCGATTATTCTCTCAACCTCGCCTGGGGTTAGCCGTTTGGTTGACTTAGAATAGGCAGCAGTCAATAGAGTTGCATCTAAAGCAACGAGAACTTCAACGTCCACGACAGGCGAGTCTTTTGTACGGGCGGAAGCTGCGAAGAATACTGATCCGCAGTCATAAGGGCACTTAATAGCTTGGTCATATTGGGCCTCGGTTATTGCAAATATCTCGTAGCACTCTGGACACCGGAAGTGCAGCCCATTGCACCAGTCACAGTAGCCTTCCACTGGAGACCGCCAAGACACTTCCGGTGGCGGATATTCTTCCTTTCCAGTATACTCACATAGACGACACGCAGTGAAGTTCCCTTCTGGGAAGGGACTGGCGATTGCTATTAAATCTGTTGTTACCACGATAGGACGAATTCCAACTGCTTTTGCCCTTTCTTTTGCAGCCTTAGAAATGCCATGCGGCGTTACAATGATGCCGAGATGAGCTCGCACATCATCTTTCAGTCCGGCAACTTCGTCAACGACATGAACGTCAATTGCTCTTTTGCGGTCCTTGCAATCCACGATTATCTTGACTGGAATGTCCAAACTGAAACCATCTCCCAAATCAATTGTCAATGGCACCGTAATTCGGATATCGATCTGACGCTCGGTCTTGCTGTCTTGACCGGATTCAGTGGCGTTCGGTTCTACTTTACAGTCCTTGACCCTCCCAAAGATTTCAGTGATACGTTTCTCGTACCACTTCCACCTCGGAGTGACTGGAGCATTATCTGGCATTTGTTGCTCTCCTAAACCTCTACTATTTCCCCAGCGCCTCTTTTCGTAGAAGCTCGGCTTTGTCGGTTTTTTCCCAGGGGAGGTCAAGGTCGTCTCGCCCAAAGTGCCCGTAGGTGGCAGTCTGGCGGTAGATGGGGCGGCGCAGGTCTAGGGTCCGGATAATGGCTCCCGGTCTCAGGTCAAAATGTTGGCTAATCAGCCCCAGCAGCACCTCCTGGTCAACCTTAGCCGTACCAAAGGTTTCAATAGATACCGACAGGGGGTGGGCAACACCAATCACATACGCAATCTGGATTTCCAGGCGTTCCGCCAGGCCGGCAGCCACCATGTTCTTGGCGATATACCGGCCCATATAGGCGGCGGAGCGGTCAACCTTGGTCGGGTCTTTGCCCGAGAAGGCACCGCCACCATGCCTTGCCATGCCACCATAGGTATCAACCAGAATCTTGCGCCCGGTGAAGCCGGTATCGGATACCGGACCACCAATAACGAAGCGTCCGGTGGCATTAACGTAGAATTTGGTGCTGTCATCTATTAGCCCGGCAGGGACGACTACCCTGATGACCTTTTCAATAATATCCTTCTCGATTTGCTCCCGGCTGATGTTATCATCATGCTGGGCACCGATCACTATGCTGTCAACTCGCTTGGGGACACCGTGGTGATATTCTGCCGTTACCTGTGATTTCCCGTCAGGACGGAGATAGGGCAGGGTCTTATCCTTCCTCACCTGAGCCAGGCGCCGGCATAGCTTGTGTGCCAGGGCGATGGGCAGCGGCATGAGTTCTGGCGTCTCCGTGCAGGCATAGCCCACCATCATCCCCTGGTCACCGGCGCCAACTTTGTCCAGGTCATCATACCCGGTTGAAGACATCTTTGCTTCCTGTGATTTATCCACTCCCAGCGCAATGTCACTGGACTGCTCCTTAATGGAGACCATCACCCCGCATGATTGGCATTCAAAGCCATATTCGGGTCGAGTGTAGCCGATATCACCGACCACCTGCCGCACGATTTGGGGGATCTCAACATAGCAATTCGTGGTAATCTCGCCCATAACCACTATCAGACCGTTAGTGACCGCGGTCTCGCAGGCTACCCGGGCGTAAGGGTCTTTGCTCAGAATAGCATCCAGAATGGCATCTGATACTTGGTCGCATAATTTATCCGGGTGCCCCTCAGTAACCGACTCCGAGGTAAACATGTAAGCCGGGGAGCTTTCAAAACTGTTAGTCATCGCCTACTCCTCTCTATGTTCCTTGTTCCCAACTGGTCAAATATTTCCTTTGCTCTGGTGTCAGGCTATCGATACTGATGCCCATTGACTCAAGCTTTAGCCGGGCTACCTGTTTATCAATTTCTTCAGGCACCGGGTAGACTTTGGCCTCGAGCCCTCCCTCGTTTTTCACGATATGCTCTAAGCAGAGCGCTTGATTGGCAAAGCTCATGTCCATAACACTGGCCGGGTGTCCTTCAGCCGCTGCCAGATTAATCAGTCTACCGTCCCCCAGCAGGTAAAGGTGGTGTCCATTCTCTACAGTGTACTCATCAACGAACGGTCGTATGCGTCGCTTGCGATGAGACAGGCTCTCCAGAGCCGGGATGTTTATTTCCACATTGAAGTGTCCGCTGTTGGCCAGAATGGCTCCATCCTTCATCACCTGGAGATGGGCTTTATCAATAACATTTTTGTTCCCGGCGATAGTGATGAAGATGTCACCCAGCTTGGCGGCTTCTATTAGTGGCATAACCTGATAGCCGTCCATGACTGCCTCCAGAGCGCGGACTGGTTCTACCTCGGTTACGATTACCTGTGCTCCCAGCCCCTTGGCTCTCAGGGCGATGCCATGCCCGCACCATCCGTAGCCACAAACCACCACCTTCTTACCTGCCCACAGGATATTGGTGGCACGGGTGATGCCATCAATGGTACTCTGCCCGGTGCCGTAGCGATTATCAAACAGGTATTTGGTTTGGGCATCATTTACGGCGATTATCGGATATCTCAGCTTGCCTGCTTTCTCCAGGCTGCGCAGTCTGATGACACCGGTCGTTGTTTCCTCAGTGCCGCCGATGACATTTGTAATTAGCTCAACTCGCTGCGTATGGAGGGTGGTAACCAGGTCGGCGCCATCATCAACCGTAAGCTGGGGTTTATTATCCAGCGCCGCATTAATGTGCCGGTAGTATGTTTCCTCATCCTCCCCCTTGATGGCATTGGTCGGAATGCCGTATTCCACTGACAGGGCGGCGGCAACATCATCCTGGGTGCTGAGCGGGTTGGAGGCACATAGGATGAGGTCGGCGGCACCGTCCTTTAGAGTTAGCGCCAGGTTTGCTGTCTCGGTGGTGATATGGAGGCAGGCCGATATCCTGATGCCCCGTAGTGGCTTTTCTATGGCAAACCTCTGCCTGATTAGCTCCAGCACCGGCATCTCCCGGTGTGCCCATTCTATCCGTTGCTTGCCGGCTTCAGCGAGGCTCGGGTCTTTAATTTGATATCGGGTCATTGATTACTCCTTTCGGAAACTGTTTAGTAACCTACTCTATGCTTCTGAATCTGGGCAGAAAGGCGATCAGTAACAGTGAGACAGTTATGCAGACAACCCCCAGCAGTCCCAGCGAAATTCGTACCCCGGTATATTGGGCAATGGCACCAAACATTATGCTTCCGCTGGGGCCAAGGCCAAAGGCGACTTCACGCCAGCTCATTACTCTGCCCCGCATCTCATCGGGAACTGCACCTTGAATTATGGTTGTGTTCACCGTGTTAAAGGCGGTTTCCATCGCGCCGGTGACCACCAGTAGAGGTAAGGACATGAACATCCACGATGACGACGAGAAGCTAATTAAGCTGATTCCCATTATTATGCCGGCACTAACGAGGAGTAGAGTCTTGCGTTTATAGTAAGTGAGGAGGGTGAGTCCGATGAGGGAAAAGAGTGCTCCCAGCCCGGGAGCTGCTTGAAGATAGCCATAGCCTACGGCGCCAATGCGCAGAATATCACTGGCAAAAACGGGCAGGAAATTGGTATAGGTGTTCGAGGTGAGCCAAGGTATGAGATATAATACTACCAGGCCTAGCATTATGGCATGGGTGTGCAGATAGTGGAATCCCTCAGTAAGATTGTGCCACGGCGCCTGTCCCCTGGCGGTGGGGGGCGTTGGCGGAACACGGGCCATGAGAAGCCAGAAGATAGCTAGTAGGCAGCCCAGTGCCCTTAAGATAAAGATGGGCCACACGCCGATAATAGCTATAAGATACCCTGCCAGTGACATGCCAATCATTCGAGAGACATAGACCGATATAAGGTCTAGTGACATCGCATTAAGGAGGTGCTCCCTTCTTACCAAATTGGGCACAATTGTCTGCCGCGCCGGGTGGTTGAAGCTCATGGCAACACCACCGAATAAGCCAATGACAATCAAGTGCCACACGGCGATAAGTCCGGTGACTGCCAGTATCGCTAATAAGACCGACAGTAGTGCCGAGCTCAGCAAGGCGGTTATTAGCAGCCGGCGCCGGTCCACTCTATCAGCGACGACACCGCCAGCAATCGGGAAAAGCATCATCGCCATAAACCGGGCTGAGCCGACTATGGTCAGCATCAGAGGCGAATGGGTCAACTCATTCGTCAGCCAGAGAATGGTGGCTGTCTCCATAAACTCGCCGAAGTGTTCGGAGAATGACCCCAGCCAGACGAGGCGAAAATTGCGGTAACGTAGCGACACCAGCATCAGCGACCAGTAAGACTCTCGCCGGGCACCGTCGGGGGTCAGGTTAGGCTGGACCATGACCATCCTCTGATATTTTTACGGCGCAGCATTTCTATAGTGAAATCCTTATCTTGACCTCGTTTGTCAGCTTGTCCCGCGACCTTGAAATATCAATTATAGCACGGTTTGTGGGTGGCATTTCTACTTTGTCCAGATACCAATGTTTAAGCATAACCTCCTTCTATCACCTGAACTGTTGGGCAACATAATCAGGTATATCCAGCGTGCCCAGAAGGAGGGGTTTTTGATGACAGTCACTGCCTCCGGTCATACTCAGGCCGTGCTTATTGGCGAACTTCACGTAGTGCGCCGTGGTCTTGGCGTCGCTTCTTGAATGCCAGCACTCGACGCCGTCAATGTATTCTAGCATATATTCTTCGATGATCTTCGTCTGTCTGCCCAGGTTATGGGTTATGCTTACCAAGGAGGTCCCGTGCGGGTCGTTGGGGTGTGCCAGCACCAGAATGCCCCCGGCATCCCGGATCAGGCTTGATGCCTCAGCCAGTGATAGCGGGTATTTGGGCACATCGCACCTGACCAGATACTTGTCAAATGCTTCTTGCTTGTTCCTGACAACCCCTTTTTCTATCAGGTAGTTAGCGATGTGGGGTCGCCCGAATGTACCATCGACGCTATCCTGTATATTCTTGAAGTCTTCATCAGTAAGTCTCGGGATATTCTCCTTATCGAACTCAGCATTCAGCTTTTCCATGATTTGACGCGCCCTGGTTTCTCTATGTTCCCTCATCGACTGAAGTTTATCTTTTAGCTCTCGATTGCTGATATCATACCGGTATCCCAGAAAGTCCAGTGAGACCGACTTGCCCGGATACTGGAATGTTACGTTCAATTCTACCCCGGTAATGTAGGCCATGCCGTACTCTCTGGCCAGAGCGATCGCTTTTTCCTGGCAGTCTATGGAATCGTGGTCAGTTATTGATATTACATCAATATTTCTTTTCTTTGCTTCCTCGAAGACCTGCTCAATAGAGAGTGCACCATCGGAGCCGGTCTTGGTATGGATGTGTAAATCTATTTTCATTTTTACTTCTTTTCGGCACCAGTGATGTACCAGTCCTCAGGCAGGTCATGCCGGGTATCGACAACCAGATGGACGATACCGAGGTTCGGATATGAAGCCTTTAGGTCATCCAAATCCACCTTTTCAAACTTCTTTTTGTTGTTGAGGTAGGCCTGCTCGGTCAGTGCGTTTGATACATAGTCCTCTCTGGTTCGCTCCAGTATCCGCCTGATGGAGACCTCCTGCGGGCAGTCCGTTTGCAGGATGACGAATGTCTTATTGTGTCTGGCGGCTATTTCTGCGGCACGCTTCCTCAGTGACTGGGTGACGAAGGTGGCATCGAGTATCACGCCTTCACTCCTGTTCAATACTTCGTCCGCCTGCCGGAACATCTCGTCATAGACCATCGTTCGTTTATCCATATTTGATGCCACCTTTTCATCGAAGATGTCCTCCCCTTTCAGCACTTCCAGCCTGATCAGGTCGGAGCGGAGGAGGGGGTAGCCCTTAATCTTGGCTACCTCCTCGGTCGTCTCCGTTTTCCAGGTACCGGGAAGCCCGCAGGCGATAAGCAAAAAACCGGTGCCCAACTCGGTTTCTATGAATTTCGCGAACGGTTCTCTCAATTTATTGCCTCCTTCAGTGGTCAGATTTCTGTATATACGATTCGGCAAGCTCGAAATAGCTTCTGGCGACAGCTAAGACCCGTGTCTTCTCCTCTTCTGAGATATGGGGGTCATCAAGCTTAAAGCTTTCGACCTTCCCTCGGACGTAGGCCCGGTAGCACTTGTAGAACTTGAGGAGTCCAGGTAGCTCCGTATCCTGGCTCTCGTCCACATAGGCACTGACGAAGGTACGGGACAGGTCAGCCCGCCCGTAATGGTCGAGGTCCATTGCCAGGAAGGCAACCTCCGAGGCAACATCGCAGTATCTGAACCGGTCATTGAACTCTATGCAATCATAGATGCAGATGCCGTTGGCGAAGCATATATGGGCAGCATGAAGGTCTCCGTGGCAGTCCCTTATCCTGCCGTCGGCTACCCGCTTATGAAATAGAGAGGCATTGCGCTCCATAAAGCTATCACTGTACCCCTTGATATGCTGATACCTCTCTCGCGGGATAGTTTTGCCAACGTATTTTTCGGTTTGAGAAAAGTTCTCCTCGGCATTCTGGGTGATGGTATCCAGGTTGCCAAAGGCACTGATGTTAGCACTGGTCTCCGCCTTGTGGTGGAATCGGGCTAGCTTTTGCGCCACGCTGGCCACCATTTCCGGCGATACCTGGTTCTGAGCCAGCAGCACATCCATCATTGCCGCCCGGGGAAGACGGCGCATCTTTACGGCGTAGTCTATAATCTTACCCTTGCCGTTGACAGAAATACCACCTCTGTCTCGGGTTATGGTCACTACCCCCAGGTAAACATCAGGGCATAGACGCTGGTTGAGCTCAACCTCCCGGCGGCAGAAGACCTGGCGCCTGTCCAGGGTGGTATAGTCCAGGTAGCCCAGGTCCACCGGCTTCTTCACCTTATACACATGGTTCTCAGTCATAAAAACAAACGACATCTGCGTCTGCCCCAGCTCTATCTGCCGTGGTGTCTCTGGATAGGCTTTCGGGTCGAGCAGTGCTTGGACCATTTCTGGCAGCTGTGACATTGGCTCTTATCTCTCCCTGCCTATAATCTTTAGACTTACTAAGGATAGGAGGGGCTCTATTCAAAGAGGGGCTGATACCCCTCTTTGATGCCCTGATCAAATCCCCTTACCCGTGAGATTTTGTGGCGTTTAGCCAGTCCAGTATTTCCGCCAGCAGCCGGAGGTGGTTGGCCCTGGTTACTTCGAGCAGATTTACCTGGGGCTTAAGCTTAATCGCATCTGCCCACGGGTTGGGAGCAAGCATGATTGTTCCCAGGAGCCTCTTTCGGCTGTCAATTATCTGTAGTATAGCTTCCCGGAAGCTGGTTGAGAATAGCTCCATCTTCCCAATCTCATCAACGACCACCAAATCACGGTGCCTGGCTGCCTGGTGGAGAGCAGAAACACCTGCCCGGTCCAGGCTATTGATATCAACACCATACTTGCTTACCCGGTACGGGCTGCGAATATCAATATGGGCCAGTATCGCTGATTCTCCGTCCAGGGTAACCAGCCTGAAGCCCTGTCTTACTCCCAGACTTCGTATTTCCTCGGTGTAAAAACCACCGGCTTTGCCTTCCATCCCGGCGATGGCCTGCTTGATGAGGCTGGTTTTGCCGCTTCCCGGCTTGCCGGTGAGTAGATAGACTGGCTTCATAATTGGATAATATATCCTGAATTAGACTCTCCTGCCACCTCTGGCTTTGTCAGCGAAGACCTCGACAAACCGGGCAAAGGAACGGTCATAGGTCTTCTCTACCTGGGGTGGGAACACGCAGGCAGGTAACTCATCAGACCTCAGGTGGTAGGCAATACAGTCACAGCACTTCCCCTTTCTGGAGCAAGGCTCGTAAGTGCAGGCACATTTTGCTTTATTGGCGTCAATCTGGCATTCCATAGCTGTCTCCTTACTCGGGAATGTTAGCCAGGTTTATATATGGCGCTGCCTTATATTTGCCGACAGCTCAGCCAGTAGCTCAAGGGCCCGGGCTGCGGCTTCCTCGGTAGCCAGAGGATCCAGCCCGCAACTGGGGGTAAGCAGCCCTTGTGCCAGTAGTTGCTTGAAGCTGATGCCGTTCCGGGTAAAGGGTGCCATCGCCTCCTCCAGGCGGTCTCTGAGGCTGGCTACCGATTCCCTGGCCAGCGATTGTTCATCGTTAGGGACAATTCCCCAGGCAATCGTCCCCTCCCGCGCCAGGAATGCTTTTACTTCGGCGGGGTAGAGGCTCAGTGACTGGGCATAGTTGTAAGCGTCAAAGCTCAGAATATCGGTGCTGGTAGCCAGCAGGACTGACCAGTCGGTGTTGCCGCAGCAATGGACTCCCTTCAGTCCGTTGATGCCGCCAAAGACCTCTTCGAGCAGGTTGATAACCTTTTCCTTAGACAGAGAGACAAAGGCGGAACCGAAGGAAACCATATACGGCTCATCGACAAAGATAATGGTATCTCGGGAAATCTGGCTAAGGGCCTTTTCCTGCCAGGCTGCTTTAAGCCGCAGCAGCTTGGCGGCAGCATCAGCCAGGGTATCATCATAGATTATAGAGCGCTTATCACCGTCGGTTATGGTTAGTCCCCAGCTGACCGGTCCGGTTACCTGCCCCTTAACCGCCAGTGGCGCCAGGTTTTTGAGCTTAAGGAAGTAGTGCAGTCCGGCGGCATAATCCGGGCCGATGGGGTATTTATCGCTATCATTGTCCAGATAGGCGGCATATAGCCTTTCCAGCGGCTTCTGAGTGTCCTGTGAGCGGTCTATGTAGATGCTGTCCTCTTTCATCACCACTCCAGGGAAGCCCTCGCTGAACTGGACATACATATTTTCCCGGAAGGAGCGCTTGGGTAACTGCGGCCAGGCGGGGAAATCTTTGAGATATTTGGCAACCAGTGAGCATGCTGGTGCCGGGTCAGTATGGGGC
>CAZNSC010000090.1:1761-12646 GCA_964575695.1 uncultured Dehalococcoidales bacterium | reverse complement strand
ACGCTCCCCAGTTCGGCTTTAATCGCCCGAAGGCCAAGAGTACCATCAGTTCCCGTACCGGACATTATGATACAGATAGCATCTGGCCCCATCTCTTTGGCCAGGGAACGAAAGAAGAAATCTATGGGGAGCCTGAGTCCCTGAGGACGCGCCGGTTCTTGAAGATATAGCGCCCCGTCTTGTATGCCCATCGACTTGTTCGGCGGAAGCAAATAGATGGAGTTTGGCTCGACTCGCATACCATCTGTGGCAACTTCTATCGGCATCTTGGTGAAACGAGAGAGAATCTGTGGCATAGAGCTGCGTCCCGTCGGGTCAAGATGTTGCACGATGACGAAAGCAATGCCTTTATCTGATGGCATGTTGCTGAAGAACTGCTCCAGAGCCTCTACCCCGCCGGCCGAAGCACCAATACCGACGATGCGAAAGGTTCCCGCGTTTGATGAGGTAGCCTCCGCCGATGAAGCTTGAGGAGTCTTTGCCCGGCCAGTCTTATTACGCCCCCCGCGCGGATTCTTTACCATGTTGCATCTCCGAACCAGTGTGCGGAGTAAATGAATAGTTCACGAATTCTATTTTATATCTTCGATATGAGCAAGTCTAGGTTTCCGTAAGTTTGGCTAGGGTAAACAGGGATTCTGTAAGTGATGTGGGTTTGTTTTCTTGTTTTTCGCTTGCCCCGCGGGGGGATGATAATATGGCTCTTTCTTCTCGCTGAACTTTATGACTTTTTGTTGGAGGAATTGCGAAAAGTCAGTTCTAGCTAATTGTTTAGTAGTTGCTTAAAAGAGGATATAGGTCTGGGCAGCAATCCGTTAAACTGCTTAGTTGAACCTGCAATATTAGTTCATAATTTACCTGGTATGGCCTGATATTTAGGGCGAGGTCGAATTTCCACCAGTCCGCTCGCCGCAGCCTCAGGACTGCCTGGTCTAACCGCAAATAGATTGGCTACTATAAGAACGTTCAACCTGAGGTGGCTCTGGAATTCTGCCCCGTCATTTTGATACAGGGCCCACCTTCTCTGCCAGGTTTCACTTGAAAAACCAGGTCCCATCAAAACTTTCTTTGACCACCTTGCCACTAGGACAAAGACCAAAGCATTCTCTGCAGGCCGGACATACGTTGGGGGCCACCTCCGGCAAAAAGGCAACCTCCCGATCTGTCCCCCTACCTATGAAACCAATGGCATTCGCCTTCTTGATTTCTGCACAGTAACGGACACACAAACCGCAGAGTGCACAGTCCGTTGGCTCTGCCGTAAATCTTGATTTTTCAACGCCGTATTCCCGAGCTAGACTTTCTATCGGTCCCGTAGGGGATAAAGGGAGAAGCAGTTCCAGAATCATCTTGCGAATCTTCCTGACCCTCTCTGAATTACTCTTTACTACTAACCCCTCCT
Organism: uncultured Dehalococcoidales bacterium; assembly: GCA_964575695.1. Lineage (GTDB taxonomy): Bacteria > Chloroflexota > Dehalococcoidia > Dehalococcoidales > W111 > CAZNSC01. The sequence goes on along the minus strand of CAZNSC010000090.1, from coordinate 11,244 downwards.
CTCCTGGGTACACACATGATGCCACCAGCCTCGTGCGATTATCCTTACTTATTTCTACCATACACAGTCGGCATACACCATAAGGGGCCAGTTTATCGTGGTAGCACAGGGTAGGGATATCAACCCCTACCTTACGGGCCACTTGAAGGATAGTCATTCCTTTCTCCGCCTCAACTGGTTTGCCGTCAATCTCAAACCTTATATTTCCCATTTTTCTTCACTTCCTTCGCATTACTTTGGTCGCGCTCGGGGCAGAGGGTGGTACCGGCTCACCCGGAAGCTTCACCACAGCATTGAACCGAGTGGGACAAACTTCCAGGCAGGTGCCGCACCTAGTACACTTCTCCTGGTCAATCACATGGACAAGGCCTTTACCACCAGTGATCGCCTCTGCAGGACAGTTACGGGCGCAGATGAGACACGCCTGGCATTTGTCTGGAAGTATATAATATCTGACGAGCTCTCGGCAGACTCTGGCAGGACAACGCTTCTCCTTGATATGCGCCTCATACTCGTCTTCAAAATATTTGATCGTACTCAAGACCGGATTAGGAGCCGTGGAGCCAAGAGCACACAGAGAAGCGTCTCTCATCATCTCAGAGAGTTCCTGAAGGAGATTGACATCCCCTTCTTTACCTCTCCCGGCGCAAATATTATTCAAAATAGTCAGCATCTGGCGTATCCCCTCGCGGCAGGGGACACACTTGCCACAGGATTCTTCGGTGAGGAAATTGAGGAAATACCTTGCAACGTCGACCATACAGGTATCCTCATCCATCACGATCATGCCCCCTGAGCCCATCATAGAACCCACTTTGGCAAGCTCGTCAAAATCTACGGGGAGGTCAAGGAATTTCTCTGGAATAACTCCACCCGAGGGACCACCGGTCTGGACGGCTTTAAACTTCTTTCCATTGGGAATTCCGCCGCCAATATCAAAGATGACTTGCCTCAGTGTCATCCCCATGGGCACTTCAACCAACCCGGAATTATTAATCTTGCCTACCAGAGAGAAGATCATTGTCCCCTTGCTTCCCTCTGTTCCGATGCTGGTGAACCACTTGGCCCCATTATTAATTATGTGGGGCACAGTAGCCCAGGTCTTTACATTGTTGAGATTGCTTGGTTTTTCCCAGAGACCACTTACTGCCGCATGAATATACTTTGGCCTCGGCTCACCTACCCTGCCTTCTATGGCTGTCATCAAGGCACTGGATTCACCAGAAACAAAAGCGCCAGCACCACGATGAACCTCAACATCGAAGTCAAAACCGGAACCAAGAATATTTTGTCCTAAAAGACCATAGTCCCTGGCTTGCTGCAAGGCGATATAGAGGTTATCTAACGCTATAGGATATTCCTGCCGCAGATAGACATACCCCTGGTGCGAACCAATGGCATAGCCGCCAATGATTAGACCCTCGATCACACTATGTGGGTTGCCTTCAAGCACACTCCTATCCTGATAAACTCCAGGGTCACCTTCATCTGCATTAACGATCACATACTTGGTTTCGCCTGGTGCATTCCTTGTGGACTCCCACTTTAGTCCTGCTGGAAAACCACCGCCGCCTCTGCCTCTCAGATTGGACTGCTTTACCTCCTCCAGCACTTGCTCCGATGTCATCCCCGAAAGTGCCTTGGACAAGGCAGCGTAGCCACCAACGGCAATGTAGTCCTCTATATTCTTGGGGTCAATAAGCCTGTTGGTCTTTAGGAGAATACGAGTTTGATACTTATAAAACGGTATTTCACCCTCATGTGCAATCTTCTGACCGTTACCGCCCTCGCACAATAACCGGTCAACCACTCTCTTTTCAATCAGTGCGGTGACAATTTCCGTGACGTCCTCAGGCCTTACTCTTAGATAGGCTGTCTCCTCAGGGAATATGACAACTATAGGCCCTTTCTCACAAAAGCCGTGGCATCCGGTCCGGCGTATATCAATCTTCCCTTTGAGGCCGTGTCTTTCTATTTCCCTGGCAAAGATTTCAGCCACTGTTTCACTCTCGAAGGCATGACACCCCGTGCCTGAACAGACGGTCACGCACAGCTTACTTGGATCCCTTTTGGCTAGTATTTCTTGTCTAAGGCTTTCCAGCTCAGTAGCCGAGGCCAATCTAGACATAACATTCTCCTTCCCTGCAACCTACTCGCAGGCGGCGACAATTTGCTCAATTTCCTTGGTGGAGGGCTTGCTGTAATATTTGCCATCAACCACCATCACCGGTCCTAAAGCGCAGCAACCCAGGCAGTTCACCGTTGTTAGGGTAAACCTTTGGTCCTGACTGGTTTCACCCGGCAAAATCTTAAGAACATCCACCACTTTGTCCAGCAACCGTGGCGCACCTCGCACCTGGCAGGCAGTACCCAAGCACGTTTGAATGGCGTGACGGCCCTGTGGAGCAAGGCTGAATGCCTTGTAGAAGGTAGCGATATGGTAAATCTGAGACCACGGGACCTGTAGTCTTTCGGCGACCCAGGTCAAGGTAGATTTGGGAAGCCAGCGATTCTGTGCCTGTATGTCGAGAAGTATCTGGATTAAAGCGCCCTTCTTCCCTTGGTACTTATCCAAGACTTTCTCGACGCTGCTTAGCTCCTGAATCATTTGCCGAATGGCCTCTTCTTTTTTCTTGACTTGTCTTAAAGCTTCGGCATGGAGCATTGCCTCACGCTCCAGGTTCCTTAGTTGAAGGCTTAGAGGCGGCTGGTCAAGACCAAGCGAGTGATACTCGCCAAGAAGGCTCAAGGCTTTCAGCAAAAGCTCACTCTTACTCAGTTTGGACTCCTGCTGAAGCCGGGATAGAGTTTGACTCTCCCCCTCAGTGAGTCTCACGCCCACAAACCTTGATTTGTTTTTCCCCTTTCTCATCTTGGCCTCCGTACGTTTTACTGTTTAACACACAATATAAGACTACAACCAATTAAAGGGTCTTGTCAACAGTAGTTGCTTAACCATGGCCCGTGAATAGTTCCTTACTTGGTGAGACAACCAAGAGCTTAATTGAAGTTGAGGCGGGGTTTGGGCAGTCCCTGCCGGAAACGGGTGTGTGTCCAACTAATCCGTGGCACCATCCAGGATTAGCTTCCAGGCCTTGGAAGCAGGTGTCCATTCTGGGGGCAACAAGACTTTGCCTCGCTAATGGTGCTCTTCCGCTTCAGCCTTCTCGGCCTCGGCCTTAGTCTTATGCACGGTCTTATCAGGGTGGTTGGGAGGGGAGTATATGGTATATAACTTCAGCTTTGCGGTCTTCGAAGCATTTATTACATTATGGTATGTGCCTGCCGGAACTATAACCGCATCGCCATCTTTTACCAGGTGCTTTTCATTGCCGCCGAAAACAAATGCGGCCTCACCCTGCTCGATACGAAAGAACTGATCTACATTCGCATGCACTTCGTTACCGATCTCTTCACCTGGTTGCAAACACATAACCACAAGCTGAGCATACTTCCCGGTAAACAATACTTGCCTAAAATAATCATTGCTTAAAGTCTGTTTTTCAATTGGTCCAACATATCCTGCCATGGCTGCGCTCCTTTATCCGTTTTTCGATGATATATCTACTTTTGCTTAGTACTGCGCCTACTTCGTCAACGGTGAGGTACAGTTAGGGCAACGGGTGGCTTTAATCGGGATATTAGTATAACAAAAAGGACACTCTTTTGTTGTCGGCACGGCTGGTTCAGGAGCCTTCTTCGGAGCTTGCATCCTTGCGATTGGTCTGATGATAAAAAAGAAGACAACGAACGCTATCATAAGAAAGCTGATGATAGTATTTATGAAGAGCCCATAGTTAAGTGTAATAGCACCGGCAGCTTGAGCAGCAGCAAGTGACTCGTAGGGCCCCGGGGTGGAACCTTGCTTTATGACGATGACTAGGTTAGAGAAGTCTATGTTACCAAAGGCTAGACCGATTGGTGGCATAATAACATCCTTGACCAGCGAACTTACAATAGCACCGAAGGCAACACCGATCATAATGCCTACTGCCATGTCGACCACATTACCTCGCATTATGAATGTTTTGAAATCCTTGAGCATTTTTTTACCCTCGATTTCTTTGTGTTGGCCTGATTATGGCTTGATTATATAAGGTTTATAGACCTTACACAACTGTCAGATTGAGGTGACAAGCAAGGGCGCTAAAGAGCCAACCCGCGCCCCCCGGTTCCGAGGCGGCAATTGAGCCAGGTAGGTGATTATAACCATCTTCTAACCGAATCCTGACCTTCTTCCAACCCGGACAATGATATGCTAGTCATATCATTGTCCGCGCACCTGAGGGTACTTGTTCGGTCTTTCAAACACACAATGCCGGGTGTAGCCGCAATATTGTATTTTTACGTCTACGATAATAAATGGGGACGAATGTAACCGATGCTGAAAACGGTCTTAAGGAAGTCACGCTACGTTCTTAGAGTACTGAAGATCATTGGCCCGGGAATGTTTCTCCGCCAGCTGAAGGGTCGGATATACAGCCGGACTGCCTTTATCGGCCTGGAAAAGGACCTGAATGCGGAAAGTGTCCCCGTCCAGTGCCGGATCGAATATACGCTGCATCCAGGTACGGAAGAGGATATGGAAGAAGTTCTACAGAAAACGAAATCAGAAAGCAAGGAATCGGCCCGTGAACTGTTACGGCGAAAGTCGTTCTACGAGTCCGGCTTCCGTAACTTCTATGTCGCCCGTACTGGCGATACCAATGAAATTTGTCATATCAAATGGATGATCACTGCGGACGATAACGATGTGATAAGGAATTCCTCTGGTAACACTTTGCCCCTGTTAAAAGCAGGTGAGGTTATTGTGGAAAACACGTTCACTTTTGAGAAGTACCGGCGGACACGGATAGGAGCCGCAGTCAGGCGCGATCTGGCAGAAATGGCTAGAAAGAAGGGGTTCAAACGGATGATAGGTTATGTGGAACGGGATAACCCCGCTTCCTTAAGGTCTTTTATAATTGACGGTTACCATCAATTCGAAGAAATTGATGAGTTGAGATTCCTCTTTCTTATTAAGAGAAAGTATATGAAGGTGGAGCCCCTCCCTGCGCAAAATGTCTAGCTGTACTGGAAACATGCTGGGCAGGTGAAAAACAAAAATAAGAGATAGCCGCAATGAATAGAGTAGTACTGGGTATCCTGTGTTGCCCAAATTGCAGACATGATTTAACCCTGATTGAAAAAAAAGTAGCTGATGACGAAGTAATTGACGGGATTCTCAAATGTGATAACTGTGCAAGGTCCTACGAAATTATCAATGGTGTCCCAAGGATGATTGTTGACCTTGGTGACCGGCAGGAGCTGGCCGAAGGCTGGGGATTTGAGTGGACCAAGCAAGCGGAGGGAAAACTAGAAGTCGATACTTACTATGGTAAAACGGAGGAGCAAGAACTCAGGTTCTTTTTCCGTCGTCTTGGTATAGCCCCTGATGATTTATGTGGTAAGGTCATTCTTGATGCTGGTTGTGGGTATGGACGGCTAACAAGAGCACTGGGGAAATACAAGGCTGAGGTATTTGGTATCGATATCGCTCCATCAGTGGAGCACAGCTATAACCATTGCCGTTCCAATAAGAATGTGCACATAATTCAAGCTGACATCCTCAATTTACCCTTCAAAAATGCCGCTTTTGACTACGTATGGAGCAGGTTGGCGATATGTTACCTCCAAAATCCCGAGCAGGCAGTCAGGGGTTTATCTGAGCTGGTGAAACCATCAGGCAAGCTGTTTATATCGGTACCGAATAAAGCGAATCTGGCTCTGGTTGTAAAATTGAGAGATTTTTTGGGGAAATCTCACCGGATACCTCGCAGTCTGTTGTTCTACCTCAGCTGGTGCCTGGCTCCACTAACGTTCCTTGTCGGGATGGCGCTTCAGAAGCGGAGGGCTTCCCTGAGAACAAATGCCTTTCTTCTTTTCAATGCTCTGCATCCCACTTTTATGACTCGTCACACTGATGAAGAAGTAATTGGCTGGTTTGAAAAGGCAAGCTTTGATGACATAACCTGTGGAGACTTTGCACGAACAGTATGTGTGAGGGGGAGTAAGAAGTAATTCCGGATACCCTGCTGGCCCGTGTTGTCCTTTCATACTCAGTAGGTTTTAGAGCCTGATACAACCCGATCATTCTGGACTATCAGTGAGAGATTGAATTTATGTCAGACCTAAAGAACAGGGCAGACGAAGCGTTCAGTGTAAAGGTCATCGATCCCATATCGGATAAACGCTGGGATGATTTCATCAACGAGCATCCACGGAGCACCATCTTTCACTCATCAGCCTGGGCCCAGGTGTTGGGGGATAGATATAAACACGACCCGACATATTACATACTGGAGAATGCACATGGTGAAATACTGGCGGCTGCCCCTTTTTTCCATATCCAGACTCCACTGAAGGGAAGGAGGCTAACCTGCCTTCCCTGCAGCGAGTACTGCTTCCCACTGGCCTATAATGACGAGGGAGTAGGCCGGCTGCTGTCGGCAGCGAAAGCGGAAGTTCAAAGCGGGCGGGCTTCTTACCTGGAGATCAGGGGGTGGGGAGCCCTTATTGACCCCGAGAAACTGGATTTGAAGGAGTATCCCTACTACGTCACACATGTGACCGGACTCGATGATGATCCCGAAAGACTGAGGGCTAAACTTGACCGTGGGGATTACCATCTGAAACGAAACCTGAAACTCGCGGAGAAATCAGGAGTTACTGTCCGAGAAGCTCAGAACGAAGATGACCTCAAGAAATTCTACCGGCTGACTGTAATCACCAGAATGAGACTTAAGTTTCTCCCCTGGCCATACCGTTTTTTCCAGGTTATCCATCGGCACATAGTCATGCCGGGCCATGGCTTTCTACTGCTCGCCGAACTCAATGACAAACTTATCGCCGGCAGTATGTACTTCCGCTTTAGAGATACCGTCACGCTGAAGTTCAATGCCTCGGATAAGAAGTACTCTCAGTTCCGGCCTAATTACCTTCTTACCTGGAAAGCCATGGAAGACGCTTGTAAGAACGGATATAAGAACTTCGATTTTGGGATCTCCAACTACGACAACCTGGGACTGGTGGCCTTCAAAAGGCAGTGGGGAAGTGAGGAGACGACCTTCCCTTACTATTACTACTTGGCCACCCGTGGTATCAGTTCATTGCCACAAACAACCCTCCAGTACCGACGGGCCCACACCACTGTCAACAGGTGGACACCAGAGTTCGCCCTGAAGCTGATGGCGCGGGTTTTGTACCGCCACCTGGAGTAGTTCTGCCGGACAACGAGTAAAGAAGAGTATCCTGACCACCTCACGCACATGACCATCCGCAGCTGTTATCTTATTCCGGTCGGATTGTTCTGTTAGCCGCTGGCTACCTGATAACCTCGCAGACCTCACTGACGGGTCGGCGCCCTTTAGTAGCCGGACTTTGGGCCGGGTACCCCACAGGTATGAAAGCGACGATATCCATCCCTGGGGTCACCCGTAAGATCTTCTCTATCTCCCCCTTAGCCTGAATAGGGCCTGTCATCCAGACAGTGCCCAAACGCATCTGGTGCAAGATCAGGAGCAAATAGGCTATAGCTGAAGCCGCAGATTGGATGCGACTATTAGCCACTCTGCGCCACCGGCGCATCCGGCGTGCTTGAGGATCGATCCTGGCACGGGCAGCTAGAATCTGGTCGGTGGGTGACTGGTACTGGCTCGAAGCCACCGCAATGGCTGCCGGGGCCTTCCGGAACGTACTCGCTCTATCCTTCCATCCGGCAGCAACATATCCGAACCTTTCGGCTTCCTGCCAAGAGGCTATTCGGTCAGCACTGGCCTGCACAGCATCAGCGATAGCCTTGATAGTGCCTCGATTGACAATAATATAGAAACGCCAGTTTTGCTGGTTGCCGGCATTAGGGGCCCAGGTGGCCAGCTCCACAGCCTGCTTTAACAAACTCTCGGGGACTTCTTTGTCCTGCCAGCCGCGAATCGAGCGCCGGCTCTTGATGAGGTTTTCTAAATCTGCAAATTCCATGGTACATCCTCCATTCTCAGTAACTATTGTAGCCTACCAGGTGTTGAACAGGAATTGCACAGCTAAGTTATGGCTACTCTAATTAGCTGGCTGGCTCTTGTCAAGTTTTCTAGAACCCCCTATATCTTCAAGCTTCTAATTGATTTCTAGCCTTTTTATAACCTTGTTCTAACCTTAGGGTGTTAAGCTTGGGATGGCACTCGTGGAAGCTCTAAGACCAGCCCGGCAGGCGCTATTGATGCGCATATATCTTACATTCCTGTCGGGACAGGCAGAGTTGGGAGGATAAGCAAAGACAACTTTTTATGCGCGAGGTCTGGAGCTGATTAACTACATGTAGGAGCACAGTGATGAAAAGTATAGTGTTTTCTCTACTCAGTGTGGCCATGCTGATTGCTATGGCATTACCTGGTGCCAGCTCGGCAGTGGTGGCGCAGGTTCCATCACCCACCATACAGCTAGCAGTTGCCGTGGACGGGTCTGGCAGCATAAGCAGTGCTGAGTGGAGAACCCAGAGAACTGGGTTGTACCGCGCCATCAACAATCCGGAGTGTGTACCCCGTGACGGTTCGGTGCAGCTGGCGGTGGTTAAATTCTACGGGGATGGTGACTGCCTCGTAGTTGAAGTTGTGGTTCCACCGACCACGATTACGGACGATACTGTGGGAGAGGTGCTGACTGCAATCAGTTACATGACCAGGGGGAGTTCGTCAGCGCGCACGCCTTTGGGACTGGGTATAGCACTGGCCGCAGCGCAAATCACGGGCAGTAACTTGATAGAGGGTGCTAGGCAAAGCCTCAACATAAGCACCGACGGAGAGCCTAATGTCGACCTCGATGGGGTGGAGTATTACCCTTCAACTACGGAAGGTATGGCTGCCGCGGAATCGGCACGCGACGCCGCCATAGCTGCTGGCATTGATGAGATAAGCGCCGAGGGCATCGGCGACATCGGCTCAAAGGATATAAAGTGGCTTAGGGATAGCATCGTATACCCGCAGCCGGGCCATGCAAGTCCGCCTGAGGACTGGCCAGTGGAGCCGGGCTGGGTGCGCATGGTCGCCAGCGCTGATGAGTTTGCGGCTACTTTCTGTGAGAAGGTTAAGGAACATTACACGCCGGAGGTGACCACGCTGCTGCTGGAGCCGGAGACGGGGGAGAACCAGCTACCGGGTGAGGCCGACCACGAGATGACGGTGACGGTGCAGGACCAGAAGGGGAAGGGGATGAGTGGGGAGGTGGTCTCGCTCTCGATAACGGGGCCGGGCAGCTTCAAAGGGATGACGGAGCCGTACCAGGTGACGACGGGGTCCGAGGGGACGGCGGGGTTCACGATAACGAGCGGCAGTGATGGGGAGTCGGTGGTAACGGCGAGCCTGGGAGATAAAGAGGTGACGGCGAGCAAGGAGTGGTACACGCCGGAGGTGACCACGCTGCTGCTGGAGCCGGAGACGGGGGAGAACCAGC
>CAZNSC010000090.1:0-1661 GCA_964575695.1 uncultured Dehalococcoidales bacterium | reverse complement strand
TACCAGGTGACGACGGGGTCCGAGGGGACGGCGGGGTTCACGATAACGAGCGGCACGAAAGGTACTGCCACCATCACTGCGATCTTTGTTGAGGGTGGTATCACCTTGATTGCCACCGCCACAAAGACGTGGAAGACTGGCGGCGGAGGCAATGGGCCAGGGCCAAAACCGAAGCCAGAACCGGAACCAACGCCGGAACCGGAACCAACACCACTCCCACCCCCAGCTCCTGGAGCTGAAGTGGAGTACTTCACTGTGGATTTCCTCGGCGAAATCACGATGGAGCCAATGTTAAGTGATGGGAGATTGTCCAATCCTCTTGAAGCGCCAAGCCCTGATGGTATGCATCTGTTTGAAATGGCCAAGGATACCAGAACACTCGATGATCAGGGCAACATCGTGAAACTGATAGAGATTAGAGAAGCCGCAGAAGTACCGGAGCTTCCCAGTAACACCGTAGCGGTGGGTAATGCGTATGAGTTTAAGCCGTCAGGCATTATTTTTAGCAGACCGGTGAGCCTTACCCTGGGTTACGACATAAATCAGCTGCCGGAGTATGTTACGTCTGTTGCCCTGGCCTACTACACGCCTGAGTCAGGCTGGATAAATCTGAAGGCTGAGACCGGTGTGGTGGCCGAAGTAGGTAAGATAACGGCTCCTGTGGAGCACTTCACCATATTTGCCGTATTGGCTGAGGTGACTTCTCCTCCCACCCAACAGGGTTGGCCATTCTGGTGGTGGGTTATCATAATACTTGTTGTCATCTTAATCCTTATATGGTGGCTGCTCAAGAAATATGTTTTTAGATAGGTTGCAATGTTCACTCGATGTAAAGCTCATCTATCTTTTCCGGTCGTGGTGTTCCTTTTGCATCCCATCCCATCAAGGTATAGTAGAAGCTCTTGGCCTTCTCAAATTTAGCCCGGTCAAGGTGTTTGTCAGCCAGGGCGCCATCGGTCTTAGGGCGGAAAAAGCGCTCCGGTAATAAATCATCAGCAGCGGAAAACCCTTCCTGGATATTGAACAACCTTGCTATAGTGAGAACTCTCTCGGCCACCCTTAATAGCTCCATTACGCCGGTATCCCATCCAGTAACTGCGTTCATGAGTTCAGCTTGCATCTGGTAGGTATATCGCGGGAAACTGCACACAACCATGGAGTCCTGTAAAATCGACTTAAGCTGTACCAATCTGAATAAGGCCACTTTGCGGGGGCCAATGTCATCCATAGGCAAAGGTGTAAGTATGCCCAGGGGATGTAACTCTTTCAGCCTCTTCTCAGAGACGAACCAGTCATCGGATAGACCGCAATTATGATCGGCACCGTGAGGATTGAGCATGTAACCAAGTCCCATGCCTGGTTTCAGTCTTGGTTCGTGTAATCCGGTCTCCAGCCCTTTGACCTGCATTGCAAACTCCTCCGATCCTTTGCCGATTCTCTTGGCTAACCGTGAGGTTCCTTCGGCCAACAGGTTACCAATACCTTGACGCGTGGCAATCAACTCGATGGTCTCTAACATAGCCTCGTCGTTACCAAATCTCAGTTCGATTCCATCTGTATCCTTGATACTCAGTAGTCCTTTCTCAAAACACTCCATAGCAAAAGCAATAACACCACCCGTTGAAATTGTATCTAGTGAATAAGCGCCGCACAGTTCATTG
>CAZNSC010000089.1:0-12647 GCA_964575695.1 uncultured Dehalococcoidales bacterium | reverse complement strand
CGTGAGACGAAAGGGGAATAAGACCCAGGTAATTCCCTTAAACTATAAGGCTTGTCAGGCGTTGGACGCCTGGCTCAGAGTCCGGCCTGGTGTAGACTTCGATGCCTTATTCGTAACCAAGTTCAAAGCACCGATGAGCCCGCGGGCCATTCAGTACCGGGTTCAGAAGTATTTCAAGGAGGCCGGGATCAAAGGCGCTTCGGTTCATACGCTACGCCACAGATGGCCACTCATCACGTAGCTCGTGGTACCGACCTGAAAACGATCCAGGAGACGCTGGGCCATGCAGATCTGGCCACCACGTCGATCTATGTTTCTCTAGCCAAAAAAGCCCAGCACCAGGCCTTACAAGAACACGCGTTATAAGGGCGTGTCGGGTATATTCTCAATTCCTTATGCAAGAAGGAGTATGGGGGGACTATTGGGTTACTTCAGATAGTTTTCCGATCTTCGTGTTATCCTGATCTAGAGTTTGTATTATCCCCTTTTTAGGTCTGATAGACGAGGTGCTTCGCCTTTTTTATGCCCTGCGGAGCACGGATTGGAGATCGTTGATGGAGGTTGAACTTGAAGAACTACTCAACCCAAGAGTAATAAAACACTGTGCGCCTTTGTACCGCGATGGCCACTACAAACACGCTGCACTCGAAGCGATGATCCAAGTCGAAAAAGCCCTCAAGGAAAAAGCGGAGAACGGGGGCGATATCAAAGGATATGGCGTGCGACTTGTTACTAACTTGCTCGGCAAGGGCCAAGGCATCAAATTGAGAGTGCCATTGGGAGAGGGTCTACAGCAGCAGGCTGAGCAACTCTTTAGGGGTGCTTTTGCCTATTATCGAAATTATACTGCCCACGACGGGGCCAAAGTTGACCAACGTATCTGCCTGCGAATTATGGTACTTGCCAGTGAACTTCTCGATCTGATAGGCGCTTCTACACTCAGCTTTGCTGATGTGGGGGGGATAGAGGGACTTGTTAAAGCTGGTGCTTTCAAAGATAAGGAAGAATTGCTGAGCTTGCTTACGTTCTTGGACGACTATCATCTACCTGACGAGGTGGCTGATGGATTCTACGATGAGTTCTACGAGAGGGGATTCCGTGATTCACAGCTTTCAGCAGTGATCGAGCTTGACCTTGTGAACTATCGAGTGGAAGACTATGCGGTCTCTTTCGAAGAATTTGCAACAGGCTTCTATCCACTAACTATCGCCTGGTTTGAACTGACTGACTTGGGGAAAAAGGCGGTGACCGAAGGCACCCACAGTAGATAGTATACGGTTGCCGGCTCTAGCCTTCGGCCTTCATGCTATCTATGTGTCATTGGCCGAGAAAGCCCAACGTCAGGCCTTGCAGGAAATGTTTTATAAGGGCGTATTGGAATGGACTCTCATTCCTTTTGGCAAAAAACGAGGTTGGCAATAAATGGATTGCCACAGACAAACTCCTGATTTGCGCCGCTGTCCTGTAGAAGAAGTTGCATTATTCCCAAGCAGAGTGAAAGAACTGTTCGCATGTCCCGAGTGCCTCTTACTCACAAAGCAGTGATTAACACACAACAGGAAGGGTCCCCAGGGAATCTGTTTCATTTCTCCACTCTATATGTGACCAACGGCCACACCCTCTTGGCTTGAAGGATGTTCCGGTAAGGATACCATCTTGAAACGAGGATGCCGATGCGCGAAGTCACCATCCGAAACTGGATATGCCAGGGGCCAATAGATCTTGGTTCTGAAGATGATAACTATAGCTACTTGCTAGATTTCACGCCTACCAACGAACTTGATTGGAAGGCGGCGAAACGCTTCCTAGCAGACAGGATATCCAGGTCCTATCTTTCCTTGGAGACTCTTCATGACAGTCTGGAAAGGTTTGGAATGGCAACCTTGGTCGAACGGGTAAGAAAGGCATCACCCACCTCAACGGCACGACAGAAGAGCGAATTCGGCGAAATCGTGTGCCAGCTAGTTTTTGCAGGTGTTTATAGCCTGATTGTTCCTGTCAAACATAGATATAAAGATAGCCCCAACGTTCCTGTTCACGGAGTTGATGTTATAGCGTTTCGGTTTGATCCCAGTGATAGTGTTGATGAAGACACCCTGTATCTCGCTGAAGTCAAGACTAGTGGAGCCAAGCAGAACCCGCCGAGCGTTGCATACGAACTCAGGGATGATCTCAAGGCTTTATCTCTTTCAGATATCTCATCAGATTTACAGTATGTCCTAGAAAACATGAAAGACGAAGTGACCGATTGGTACGAAAGAATAGTAGAGTTCCATGATCCGTACGAACTGCACAAACGAAGAATGCGACTCTGTCCTTTCGTTGTCAGGGACAGAAGTTTCTGGAAACCGGTTGATATTAAGTGTATCATTGATGAGCTGTACGATTACCCGGTAAGTCTCACTGTTGTGACCTTCGACAATCTCGATGACCTAGCACTTGAAATCTATCGGCTCGCGAGGGTTGAAAATGGCTGATGCGTTGTCGATTGAAGTTGCTAAGCTTGAACAGCTAAATCGTAATCTGGATTTCAATGACGACATTCTGGCAGTTCTTGAGGACTACAAACTAGTACGTCTAAAGCTTGCACCTCCATCCGATACGGACGACAAGCAATTGCAGCGCCTTTCTTTCTCTGCTGCGCTACTGGAGTATCTTGGGGTCTCGTTGCTCGTGACCGCGGAACCTGATCAGGTTGATCGAGTCCGGATAGAGGAAACCCTTAACAAAGCAGCTGAGTTGTATGAATACATCTACACGGTTTCAAATGGATCAGATGAAATAACGCGCCAAGAGCTATATTGGGGTCTGCATGCGTCGCTTTGCTATACCCTGGGTGGTACTGCTCCCAACTCGCAGTTCATTGCCGCCAAGATCGGCGGATACGAGCCTCGAGAACCCACAATCATCTCTCCGCTTGAGCTCTATCAGGAAGTGGATCGCCTCTCAATCCTACTCTTAGGACGCGAGATCTCTCAAGTAGTTCCAAGAGCGCAGAGTCTCCTTGGTGACAAAGACAATATTGAGCGATTGGCTATTGAAAAGCTAGACTCAGATGAATGGGGCACACCTGACATTGCCTATCTCGCCGGTTATATACACATTCTGCAAGCTCTCAGCGACGCCGCGGAGTACCTCTTACAAGGGGCAGAAGCACAAGCTGTATCGGTTGGCGATGAACTTGCAAGTGCGGAAAAGCTGTTTATGGAGATCCATGCGGCTGAGGAGTATCGGTCTACACGTCTCCTTAGGCTAGCTACCGCCCAAATCCTGGAGGCAAGCATTTGGAGACGATTAGCCGCGTTCACACGTCTACCGAGACAATCAGAGTATCTTGAAAGGCTAGCTAGTCGGCGTAAACCATTAATCGAGCTATGGAAATCACAGCTGGAGGCACTTGATGCAGGTGTCTTGGATCTTGCGAAGAATCGAATTGCTCTTTCGATGCCAACAAGTTCTGGCAAGACTCTAATAGCAGAGATGGCTATGATCCAGACGCTTACCTCTGGTCAGCCGTGCGTTTATGTTGTTCCAACTCGTGCGCTCACCACGGAGGTAAGAGATACCCTGCAAGAGGACATAGGCACCTTGGGTTATCGAGTTGTCTCTACGGTGGGAACCATTGAGTGGCACGCGGTCGAATCCGCGATTATTCGAGATGCCGACATACTGGTATTGACCCCAGAAAAGTTAGATCTGTTGATACGTCGCAAAGATCCTCGTGTATTGCAGGCGGGCTTGGTGATAGTCGACGAGGGTCACAATATTGAGGATAGAGAAAGGGGCCTAAGTCTTGAGTTAGCTGTTGTCAATGTTAAGCAGGCTTTGCCCCAAGCTAGAATACTCTTACTATCAGCCGTGCTACCAAATGCTCAACAGCTTGCGAATTGGTTGGCAAATGGTATAGGCACCGCGCTTACTATTGAATGGCGACCCACACGACTGAAACCGGGATATTTTGCTTGGAGCGACCTGATGGGAGAAGTAACATATCAAGACGGTACAAGAATCCAGGTTCTCCAAAAACGTACTAAGACAGATAAGAGATTTTCAACAGTGCGGAGAACTACCGCCGAGCTGGCCAAAAGATATGCCAGCCTTGGCAGGGTCCTGGTCTTGACAACAAGTAAGCCAGAGTGTGAGAAGATAGCCGAGTCTATCCTTCACCTACTTGATGAATCTGAGGTTGATAGCTTTGCCGATTCTCCTGGGGTTACTAGACTGACTACGCAAATTCGACGCGAAATAGATGAAGGTTTCCTTCTAGAAAGATTGGTGAAGAGTGGAATAGCTTACCATCATGCGGACTTACCTCCACGAGTTCGTAGATCCGTCGAAGAGATACTGAAGGAGGGTGAATTCCAATATGTAGTTTCTACAACGACACTGGCTGAGGGTGTCAACCTGCCGATTTCGACAGTGTTAGTGCACGATCTGAAGTTTATAGATTTTGATCGTACAGGTAAATTCGTCGGTCGCACTACCATGAGCGGTAGAAAGTACTGGAATGTTGCTGGTCGAGCAGGAAGAGCGTTGAGAGATACTGAAGGACACGTAATCCTGATAGAGCCAGAGCGCCGTTGGCCTGAACTAGATCTGGAAGAGTATCTCAACTGGCATTTGGCAAATCTTGAACCTGTCGAGAGCAGGTTAAAGTTGTTTCTTCAGCGAGTCCTTGAATTGTTACCAGAGTTGCCTTTAGAGACTGGAGAAGTGCTGTTTCCTAATGAACCTTTAATTGAGCAATTTCAGGTGGCAATTCTTCACGCGATACTTGAGGGCTATCTTGATCCTTCGCAGCCTAGCACAATTCGGCGTTTTATTAACCAAACTCTGTTTGCATATCAAACCGATCGCGAAACACAAGAATACCGCCGCTTCGTAGAATTCACTCGTAGGCATGTTATGCACGTTGCCGGACGAGAGTTGATGGACCGCCAATTCCAGGAGTATATTGATTCGTCAGGTTTGAGCATAAACTCTAGCCTCATGCTATACGATGAACTATTGAGTTTAGGCACAGAAGGTTTGGTTCGCCTTGTGAGGTTCCGGGACATTGATGGGGAGATTGACGATCAAGTTCTAAATGCCATTTTTGGCTTGGTGTTTTCACTGCGTGAGTTCAGGACTAGGGATCTGGAGAGACAGAAGGCTGTATTGCTTTCTTGGATTTCCGGCAAACCATTACCGGCACTCGCCCAGCAGCACTTTGCCATGAAGAAAGACAGTAAAGGGCAAGCCGTAGATAACGAACGCATGCTAGAGGATTGTACAAACTTTGTCTATTCTCATTTAGTCAATCTTACCCCGTGGGGATTATACGCATTTCAGCAAATGGTCGAGTACATCCGCCTTTATGGATATGAAAGGCTTGCAGGGGGGTCAACGCTGCAATTGGGAGCTGAACTACTATACATCGAAGAACTCTCTTTCCTTCCACTCTATGCCGCCTTCGGAGTAGACGACCCTGTCGCAACCTATTTGTGTTTACTTGGTGTTGAGCGAATAGACTCCCTCCTTCTCACAAAGCAGTATCGAGAGGCCGACAAGACACCTATTCCCTCTCTGGATTCGCTCAAGAGGTGGTTTGCAGCAGTAGAAGCAGACAGGATTCGGGTATGGTTTGATGAAGTAGAACGCCCTTCCGACGAATATCTTTTCCAGATTCACCGATGGGTACGGAGAGAGATTAGTGCATCCGATCCAGAGTCAGAGCAGGCGGTAAATAACGGTTGATTGGGCTGTGACGAAGGTGTCTTGCGTTCAGTAATGGCGTCGATGACATAACTAGCCCTGTGTCAGAACCAATGCACTCAAGCCTACAGACATCGATTAGCTCGAGCCAAACGGAAACAGTGGAGGTGGGATGTGCAAAGACCAACTCACGATCAGCTCCTTACGAGCGCGGTTCGCTTCCTTATTGATGGGGAAGAGGAGGAGGCAGCTACCGTGTTGCGGTCCTGTTCCTTGAACTTAGAAGAGGATTGGTATGATGCAGGCTTTGGAGAAGGATTTACAGTCTGGTTTGTCACACTCACAGGACCTCGTGCTGCTTACGAAATTCTTTGCGAGGAGGAGCACCCAATTACTGAGGGGGTCCGTCGAGCCTTACAGGCCTTACTATCTACCCAAGAAGTGTATCTCAGTGCACGCGCAGAGATGATTGACATCGACCTTGGCAACGGCACGCATTCCGGTATTAAGAATCTGATTTTCGCCGCGGATGGGCCGAAGCCAGAGATCGTGATATCTGACTCAATCACTAACGAAATCAGAATTGTGAGAAATGAAAAGTATTGCTTGGTCTATGATAGGGCCATCTTGAGTCATGGTCTGCTTTGGACAGAGCTCGTTGAATGGTGGAGCGAACGAGCTAATGCAAGTTGTTTAGAGGAAGCGGAGATCGATTTTCATGCAAGACTGTGCAAATCGCTTTCCGACGGGCCCGAAACAATGATGTTCAACACTTACTTTGAGCAATTTCGTCACGTATTGGGCAAAAGCTTGCCAGCCCTGATACCACAAGTCTATCTTCACTATGATCCATACACAATTCGGCAGCTCAGAGGAGTGAAGCGATTGCCGAGGCAGAGAATGGATTTCCTTATGTTGCTTCCGCACGACAACCGAGTGGTCATAGAGATTGATGGCAAACATCACTACTCGCTGAGAAACGGGCAAGCAAGCCCAGAACTGTACGCAGAGATGGTTGCGGAAGACAGACGCCTCAAACTCACGGGTTATGATGTCTACCGGTTTGGAGGATATGAGTTTGTTCACCCAGAAAAGGCTTCTGACATAATACGAGCCTTTTTCAGTAGGGTTTTTGAGCGCTATTCGGTTGCGGACTAAACAGGTCTTCGTCCTTCAGTAGGCTACGGTATGTCTCGTAAACTCAAACCGCAAGGCAGGCCCCATATCAAACAGATTACTCAGTGGGCTCGTGCCCTTTTTCGCACAAATTGCAGAGCCTCATCGGAATCGTAACGTGGGGTATCCACTCGGATGTGTCTTTCGTTATTCGAGTCGGAAATGCGTAAGGACCCATCACCGCGTGAGCATTTCAGAAGCACGGGCTTGCAACAATTGTCACTGCTTTAGCTAGAACAGACGGCACGAGCTCAAGAGCAAGCGATGCAGCGAATTCCTTATGAGAGCTAGCTTGTTCCAAGCTCAGTCTCTAAGTGGTTTGCCCTATACGATTGCTTCAATGATTTTGGAAGAGTCTCCGCGGAATCACTTGGTGGGCCGAGAGGTCACCTCATTCCGCCTTGCTGTTGACTTGCTCTAGCCGCTGCTGTATCCGCAATCCATATCCTCTCTTGTTTCGTTTTGTGGCTTATCGATCAAATAGCAGATTTGATTTGGCTGGGCCAGCGGAGGTGCCTGATGCAAGAAACCAAGTCGAAACGTTTCGAACACAATGTCGAGAAGCTTCTGAAGTTGGCTGGCTTCCACGTAAAACCTGAAATGATATTAGGTCACAAGAAAGTTGATCTGTACGCAGAGATATTCGAACTTGGAAAACGCCGTCGCTATGCTGTTGAGTGTAAGAATTGGGAGAGGGCGATGACCTCGAAGCAAGTCCAAGCCATTGCAGTTGACTATGGACAGCTGTATGAGCAGAACCTTATCGATATGGTGCTTATTGTCACAAAGTCTGGTCTCGCCCCTAGCGCACAAACCTACGTGAACGGGGCAAGGAATCTTGCTCATATGACACTCAATGATTTACAGGCTTGGGTGATGGATTTCAGCGTCTTTCTTGATTCACTGATAAGTGAGTACGAGGAGGACGGTCTTCACCGTTACTACGTTCCCGCATGGGTATTCGAACGGGAAGACGGAGATCATGTCGATTTGTACGAGCTCGTAGATTCTTGGATGCAGGATGACAGTCTCGCTCCGATAGCACTTCTTGGCGGTTATGGATCCGGCAAAACCACTTTTGCGAGACACATGGCTTACCGCTGTGCAAAGCACTACAAAAAGTACCATATGGGAAGGATACCGATTCTTATCCAGCTCGGCGAGCTTTGCACTGAGCAGACAATTGATGGTCTTTTGGGGCGACTGTTTGCAAGTCGTTACACGGTTAGAGGATATAGTTTTGGCCTTTTCCAAGAGCTGAACCGATCTGGTTCGTTTTTGGTCATTCTTGATGGCTTTGATGAAATGAAGTATTCGATGACTTCAGAAGTCTTTAGCTTCACTTTTAAGGAGCTACTTAAAATCGTAACGCCAAAGTCCAAGGTTATCTTATCTGGTCGGCCTTCAGCCTTTCTAAACGATGCTGAGCGCCTGGAATTTCTGCATGCTTCGGTAATGCGCGGCGGACGGAATTTCGTTATCAAAGGTAGACCGCAATTCCAGGAGATTATGCTTGCGCCATTCAGTACTGAACAGATAATCACCTTCATCGACAAGTACCGACAATATCTCTTGACAGAAAAAGGGTATGTCAATGAGGAGATCCCGACACGCGACGACTTTTTCAAGTCTGAAGTTCTTGTGGAACTTGCAAGTCGGCCGGTTCAGCTTGAGATGTTGTTTGAGGTACTACCAGCTTATAAGGGGAACATTTCCGATCTTACGGTTCGAGAGCTTTACTTCTATTTCGTTGAATTGCTAGTAGAACGGGAGGCCGAGAAGCCTGCACGGAAGAGATTCTCGGCTGCGCGCAGACGAGATTTCCTTCGTGCCCTTGCCTTCTACATGTGGTTAAAAAGCACTCCAAAGCTTCCAATGGAGGAAATCCCAGTAGAGGACTTCTGCACGACATCT
The DNA here is from genome assembly GCA_964575695.1 of uncultured Dehalococcoidales bacterium. Classification (GTDB taxonomy): domain Bacteria; phylum Chloroflexota; class Dehalococcoidia; order Dehalococcoidales; family W111; genus CAZNSC01. The sequence goes on along the minus strand of CAZNSC010000089.1, from coordinate 3,863 downwards.
GAGATCAATGAATTGACTAACCTTGATGACGTGCGTCGTGATTTGACCACTGGGGCGTTCCTAGAAGTGCGGTACCCCGAACAGGTATTCTTCCCACACCGGTCAATCCAAGAGTATCTTTTATCCGAGTTCTTGATAGGCTATTTGAGGGAAGAGGAAGCCTGCAGACGTTTTGCTCAAGCGATATATGGAGACATTACCTTGCCGTTTATTGATGAAAGGGCCTCGCCGGAAGTCATCGATTTTATGGTTGCGTCAATGGGAGACAATGATCGGATTAATTGTCTCTACCACTTACAAGACATACACCAAGCTCTCACATTGAGAGTACTCAGGCTATGGACATCATCACCCACTATCTGGTCAGTTCTACGCGACCGTGCTGAGGATGGCGAAATGTGGCCCTTTGCTCTTCTTGTCATAGGTTGTGTCGAAGCCAGCTGGTTGACTCGGCCCGGAGAGCGAATCAACCTTTATCGCACAGCGGTAGATCTTCTTGCTTCTGACGATCGGAAGGACAGGGACTTCATCTATCATGCGTTTTACTTATCGTGGATATTACTTTCATCGGAGAAGGACCAAGCAATTCGCGATGAGTGGATGTCCGCCTGCTTAACATCACTACTTCGTTTCCGACACAATGTATGGTCGCCGATCAAGAAGCGATCAGAACCCAGCCGCCCTTCTTTTGTAAAGGAACTTCTGAATAGTTTGGATTTCGATCCGAGATCGGATTTGTTAAGGTTTGTCGGTCTCGATAGACACATAGTGAGAAGCTCCCGTCCGATTGGGCTTATCTCCTGGTACAAGGAGCGCGAGACAACAGGTCCACAGCTGGTGAACGAGTTTGCGGTCTCGGAAAAACTTGCGCCACTCCTAATACGGGAGAAGAAGAAAGGCTAACATATTGGCAATATGGTCGAGAGGAAAAAAAGGGAAAAAACATCTAGCTACCCGACAGTTTTGAAATGGTACGGTTTCCAAGTTCAGTTTGGGCTGAAGTTCGCCGTTTTAAAGCTCATCGGTGGTCTCAGTGGGCTGTCTCAGCCCCTAAAAGGGCCGAATCTCAATCAGTTTCCTAACGATTCAGAGCTTCGAAGCGGGCCTCCAAGCCTCTGATCGGGCCGTAAAGATGGCTGTCGTGAAAACTGTCAGGTAGCTAGAAAAACATAACGTTTCCTACATCAAAACAAGGACTCAGGAGTCAACCCTGTGCTCTTTGTTTTTCAGGTGTTTATGTCGTCAAGGGGTGCGTAGATGAAAAACTGAGTTACTGGACCCTGGCGATTTTTGAATTGGACACGCATTAACACAGAGTTACACAGATAAAATTTCGAAAACCTGTGTGCGAAGTCTGTGTGAATCTGTGTCCTAAGCAAATTCGCCAGACTCTAAGTAGTAATTAAAAGCGTTTTGAGAGTGGCGGTAATTTCCTTGCCTTTAGCCTTATTGTTCAACAGCCATCCGCAAAACATTCAAACCGGTGTAGCTGCTTCTGTTACTCTTTCAATCTCTTCCGCTATGGTCGATCCGGGAGAACAAGGCTCTGTCACTGTCAATCTCAACTCTACCCCAGGCAGAGAAATCGGTTCTTTATTCCTCTATATTAACTTCGATCCAGCGATTATCGACATCCAAGCGTCCGATATCAGCCTAGCAGGCACTCCCTTCGCACAATGGGATAGCCAGTCGATACCGATTTCCGTCTCAAATGGCAGGATCCAAATTGTTGCTTTTTGCTTCAGATCTTGCTCGGATTATCCTGGGGGTTCTACTACTGTGGCTACCATCGACTTCACCGCCGTGGGTCCTGAAGGTAGCAATACTGATCTAATGTTTGGTGATGATCTGAGTGCCAACCAGGCTAATGTGGTTGGTGCCGTGAACCCGGTCAGCAACTTGCTGTATGAACCCGGAAGTACCATAAACAATGGTACAGTAGAGATCTCCGTTTCAGGCTGTGATCCGCGAGTTAGTGCTATTGACACTGAATACCCCGACGGTGTCTCTGGTGCCAAAGATGGCAATATTGACTTCTTGGAGGCCTCTCTTTATATTAATAATTACGAATGTAGTTTCGCCGATGGACAACATGCCTGCGACTTCAGAATACCTTTGGGAGCTGATGGAGCCTTAGATGGCAATCCAAACGGGTATATTGACTTTGGTGAAGTCGTCTTGGCGATAAACAATTACGAGTGTAGCCAGCCGAACTAAGTATACTGGAGCAATGAGTATATCTTCATCGACACCATCGGTTACAAAGCGCCGGAAGCTGTAACAGCCGAGGATATCGATACCTTTGCCGACCAGTAGATCGCCGTAGGGCGGCTGAGCCCGGCAACCATCAGGCGTCGTCTCGCCAGGCCGGGTGCCTTGCAGTGGACGACTGGCCGGGGGTTGATATTGGCGAACCGGCGTGAGTGGAAAATTGGGCAGTGGGGCCTGCCTGGCGCTTCAATGTCGCGAGTTCGGTACGATTTGGCTAAGTTGGTCCGCTTCGGCGCTGCGGGTTTCCGCAAAGTCATCTGTTGGGCGCGCTGCTGTTGAGAGAAACCACGCATGAATACAGTGAAAATTGCTTTGCTTCAAATGACGGCCTTTGGGTATGACCAGGATGCTAACTTGGCGAAAGGTGAGAAATTCTGCCGGCAGGCAAAGGAGATGGGCGCGGATATCGCACTCTTCCCAGAGATGTGGAACATAGGGTACACTCTCTGTGACCCTTCTCAACCAAAGGAGCGCGAAATTTGGCAGGCGCAGGCAATCAGCCAAGATGATGAGTTTGTCACCCATTTCAAGACACTGGCCGCAGAGCTGAACATGGCCATAGCCTTGACCTATCTGGAAAGATGGGAAGGTGCGCCGCGAAACTCGGTATCCCTGATTGACCGGCACGGGGAAATCGTGATGACGTATGCCAAAGTGCACACCTGCGATTTCGATAAGGAAGCCGCTTTGATGCCTGGGGATGATTTCTATGTCTGCGCGTTGGACACGGAGGGAGGAGAGGTCAAAGTCGGAGTGATGATCTGTTTCGACCGTGAGTTTCCAGAGAGTGCGAGGATTCTGATGCTCAAGGGGGCAGAATTGATACTGACGCCCAACGCTTGTGAGTTGGAGGAGAATCGCATCGGGCAATTCAGGACACGAGCCTATGAGAATATGGTGGGGGTGGCAATGGCGAACTACGCTGTTCCGCAGGCAAATGGACATTCGGTGGCCTTTGACGGAGTGGCGTTTGATGAAAGTGGAAGCACACAAGACACGCAAATCATAGAAGCAGGGGAAGGAGAAGGGGTGTACATTGCGGAATTCGAGATGGATAAGATAAGGGCATATCGGGAGCGGGAAGTGTGGGGCAACGCGTTCAGAAAGCCGCGTCGGTATGGTCTTTTGGCATCGCCAGAAGTTGAATATCCTTTCGTCAGAGCCTCAGCCAAGAGATGAGCGCGCCTAACAATTTGACAGACTGTTTGAAAAGTGAGGAACAGGGTTGTGGGCGATTTGAGCCAACTCGTGATGGTCCGCCGCCCGGTTAAATCGGACGTCATTTCTATCTGCGTTTTGCCGTCTAGCCGTGATTAGAAATCGGACTTGACAACTCAGCGTAACTTTCATTGACGACCTTCAATGACATCGAAGTGAAGATAGCCATTCAAGGTGGCTTCACACCCTGGCCAGGGCCGCTCCCCCGTTGAGCTGGTTGTAAGGTTTCATCTTGAGTGAAGAGCAGGTGAGGTAATTAGCAATGGCAAACCCTGATATCTCGATAGAAGACCGAGTGGTTCTGTTCATGGACGTGCATAACTTCTCGATAGCCTTCAAGCCATTAGGGGAAGACTTCCCCAGTTTCCTGCAAG
>CAZNSC010000088.1:0-12794 GCA_964575695.1 uncultured Dehalococcoidales bacterium | reverse complement strand
GTGCACCTCCATCTAATTTTTCCGTCCGATCGCGGCCGGACAACCGGGAGGGGAGCAACCCCAACCAAAAAGGAAAGGGGCGAGCCTTAAACCTTCCGGTCGAAGGTTGCTCGCCCCTTTAGTTAGCTCTGGAGCCGCCGGCGAAAGCACAAAGCCCTTGGAGCCGTCTTCCATCGGCAAGCTCCAAGGGCTTACGGTTTAAGCCTATAACACTATTTGGTTGCTGTCAAGTATAGAAGAATTTATATAAGGCTGGGCACCGCGGGACCATTCCGGGGGCTATCTGCCAGATCGATGTTCCAAGTGTACCCTGTGCTATTCAACACACTATTTGTTTCCGCGATTGTTATCCTGGTCTCTGGACAGGATTCGGTTGACTTCTTTTCTCAAGTGTCCGATATTGAAAGGCTTGGCAATATGCGATGCCCCCGTCTGCTCCAGGAAATCCCTCGTGGACGGCTCCATCACGTCACCGGTAATAAACGCTATACTCTGGCACAGGGTTGGTTCTATTGCCTCGACACGGCGGTATAACTCGATTCCATTCATGCCTGGCAATTTGATATCGAGCAAAATAAGGTCGTAGTGTTCGGACTGGAGTCTCTTTAGGGCGGCATCTGCCCTATCTATGACCTCTACCTGATACCCCTCTCCAGTCAGCAGGTCATGGAGGAAATCAAGGATGGCCTGTTCGTCGTCCACAACCAGTATCCTTGCCCCTTGTTTCTGCCATGGTTCTTCCTCTATTGCGTCGGCCTTTGCTTTGCGCTTATTGTCAGCCACCACAGGTAGCTCAACAACGAAAGTAGCGCCCTTTCCCAGCTCGCTTTTCGCATATATCCTTCCCCGATGCTCGGCAATAATACCATGACTGATACTCAGGCCTAACCCTGTTCCATTACCTACCGGGCGGGTGGTGAAGAAGGGGTCGAATATCCGGCCCAGGTTCTCCTTACTGATCCCCGGACCGTCATCAACAAATTGAATCCTGATGGTGTCGCCTGTCTTTTCTGTCTTGACTACCAGCTTTCCTGCGCTGTGCGCTTTTGTCATCTCCTTTTCCGCGTTTACAACGATATTCAGGAACACCTGTTGTAGCTGGCCGGCATCAGCCATGGTCTTCGGTACGTCGGGAGCAAGCCGGGTTTCAACCTGAATGTTATTCACCTTCATCTCGTAGGAGCGCAGTTCCAGGAGTTGTGATATGATATCGTTAATATCCACATATGCTCGGCCCGGCTTGCGCTGGCGGGCAAAGGTAAGCAGTCCTTCCACAATCCTGGCAACACGCTGTGCTTCGCTGTTTATGGTCTGTAAGTCCTTTATGATATTATCAGGGACATCCTTGCGCATCACAAGCTGCGAGAAACCGATGATGCTGGTCAAGGGGTTGTTTATCTCGTGGGCAACGCCCGATGCCATCTCGCCAACTGAGGCCAGACGGCTGGCGAGCTGAGCCTTCTGCTCCAGCTCTGCTCTCTCTGTCTCCATCCGCTTACGCTCGGTGATGTCCTCCCCGGAACTGAGATGGCCAGTAACATTACCTTTGTCATCTCTTAATACGGTATTATGCCAGGCAACAATCCTCTCCTCACCGCTCTTGGTTAAAACGGGGTTTTCATAATACGCAACTGCCTCGGCTGTTCCATTCAGTAGCCCCTGGCAGACAGCGGTTACTTTACGCCTGAGTCTTGGCGGGATAAAGTTGTCAAGCCAGTTCTTACCGACGATCTCTTCCTCTTCATATCCCAAGACTTCGCACCCCTTTCTATTAATAAGGGTGACCTTTTGCTCGGAGTCAATAGCCAGTATAATTACCCCGGCGATGTCAAGATACTTCTGGGCCTTATCTTTCTCCGCCCTCAGCTGGTCTTCCGCCTTCTTGTGCTCGGTAATATCAAAGGCAATTCCTCTCAAGCCTGTGACTTTACCCCCACGGACAATGGGTTCATAGCGCACGAGGACAGGAAATTTACTACCATCTTTCCTCAGTCCGGTGTATTCCTCACTTCCCGACTCTCCTCCTTTCGATAGCTGCTGGATATACTCCAGAGCGCCATCTCGCCACTCAGGGGGTACTAGTTGAGCAGCATTTAAACCTTTTACAAAGTCATCGTGGGTATAACCAAAAGATTCGAGCCCGGGGCAGTTGATATACGTGAGATTACCCATAATATCGACTTCAAAGACTATTTCCGGCAGTGAATCGGCAAGTTCTCTATACCTCTGTTCTGAGTGGCGTAGGGACTCATCAGACCGCTTGCGCCCAAGCGCATTGCCGATAATCTCCGAAACAATAGAGAGCAACGATAGGTCTTCATCATGCCACTCCCAGGTTGAGGCAACATTGTCAAAGCCGATGAACCCTACCAGTTCCTCCTGCACACGGACTGGCAATACTAGAAGGGACTTGATGTTCTGACTCTCCAGTAGTTCCTTTTCCGCCTGGGCCTCCTCCGGCATCTTTGACACGTCTTGAATATGAATAGTCTCCCCGTGACGGAGTCTGTCCATCCACCAGGGAAACATTTCGCAGGGAAGATTCTGCAGATTACTTATCTGTGGACTTACTCCCTCAGCACGCCACTCATGAGTGTTATCCATAACTGTCCCATTTTCACGCAGCAGGAAGAGGTAGGCGCGGCTTGCTTTACCTAGTCTACCTATATCGCCGAGCGACGTGTTGATCGTATCATCCAGGTCAGAGATGCCAACGAATCGAGAGGAAATGGTGGAGATGACATTCTGAAATCCCAGTCTAAGCTCAAGCCTCGCCTCTGTCTGCTTATGCTCGGTGATGTCTCTAAGAGCCCCCATCATTGCTATTGGGTTGTCTTTCTCATCCCTTACTGTTGAAAGTGATAACAATGCTGGGAAGGTCTCTTTGTTTTTCTTTAGTGCCTCAATCTCACCATGCCAACTTCCTATTTTAATCATGGTTGACATTATCTCATTTGCCGTTTCTGGATTTGCGTTGAGACTGGCAACCAATTCCCCCAGCATTTCTCCTTTTTTATAGCCATATGTTTCTTCCATAGCTGAATTTGCATAAGTGATAATGCCTTTCAGGTCAGTTATTGCTATTGAATCAATAGCTCCATCAACAGCGTGAGATAATACCTTAATTTCTTCCTCAGCCCGCTTACGCTCGGTGATGTCGTCAACCATCGCCAGATAATATAGGAGGGTGCCCTCGTCATCATAGACACCGGAGACAGTAGTAAAAGCCCAGAACATCTCCTTGTTTTTCTTGATATAACGCTTCTCTGTCTTGTAAATAGTCGTCTCCCCTCTTGACATCTTATCTATGTTTTCCCTGTCTTTTTCAACATCCACGGGATGGGTGATATCGACAAATGTAGTCCCAATGATTTCCTCTGGCGCATACCCCAGCATCTCACAGAATTTCGAATTTACATTTGTAAATTGCCGATCGGGTCCGGAGATAGCTATTCCCAGCGGACTATCCTCGAAAAATTTGCGAAACCTCACTTCACTTTCCCTTAGCTTTTCCTGTGCCCTGATTTGCCTCTTGCTTTCGATAGCAGCCCATTTCCCCTCACGCCTGATGATGACACATTGATGTGCGTCGGCGGCGTCTATGATCTCACCAACTCCACACCTATCCAGGGAATAGGTGCAAATAGCGAGCATCAAATATTCCCCGATGACCTTGTTTACTTCTCGTTCATATTCAATGAAATTCGCCCAACCCTCGCGTTCCAGCCAGGCGGCATTTCCTGTCACCCTTATGCCATCGTACCCCTTCGCCAGGGCTTGTTCGAGCTTATCTGCCCAGGCGCCAAGAATTCTTTGCAGGTTAAAAACACCGTCCTTGAGATACCACTCGTCATGGGCAACAATCTCCACCTGTCCTTCTCTTAGATACCGGCTGAAGTCCGGCACGGCCTTTTCCATTGCTCTCTTGGCTTCGTCTTCCCTGATCACATCTGAAGTGACCCACATGCAGAATTCATTATTCTCTAAGCCAGCTCTTAAACAAGGCACTAGGATCTCGATCAAATCTTCCTTAGTCTGGTAAAACAAACACAGGTGTGTGCCCCAGGGCACATCGCCTATACAATCTATTCCCGTTTTTCGAGCTCTTCGTTCCATCAGCCCTTCCTCGTTCCGCAAGACTTTTGAAAAAGCGTTTCCCGGGCAAGTTGGCGGCGCTCCAACCGCGACGCTGCTCACCTAATAGTTGATTATGTAACTGGCTCATATTGCCTGATCTTGCCGACCAGGTCTTCAATATCGAACGGCTTGGTTATGTACCCATCAGCACCGAGCTTCTTGGCCAGCCTTTTGTTGAGCTTAAGAGCTAAACCAGTGAGCATTACCACCGGTATTGTACTGGTATCATCCCACTCCTTAATCTCATGCAGGGCGGTGTAACCATCTTTGCCGGGCATTAAAATGTCCATCAGGATAAGGTCGGGTTTCTCTGCGCGAGTGATGTTCACTGCCTCATCACCGTCGCTTGCTTCGAGAACGACGCAGTCTGTTTCGAGAACAGACTTCAATAGTTGCCTGATATACGGCTCATCGTCAACGATGAGCACCTTCTTCTCGTCCATTTGTTCACCCCTTATTTATTTTGTGGGCTTAGCTACAAGCTAGAGCCCTGCTCGGCACTGATTGCCTGACCGAGTTTCCCTGTAGAATAGCAGCCCGGCAATCAAAAACTCATAAAATCAAGATAAGAGATACGTGAGAGAACAGTCAGAAATTCATAAGCACTGTCCCCACGCAGGTAGCCACAATCTGGAATCCCTGCTGCCAGGTCAACTCTGCGACCAGTGGGATTCCGGTTCGTCAAAATCCGACTCCGTTAAGCCTAACCAGATCCGTGCCAGTGGATTTCGCCTTAGCTTGTCATGCGTTGCCCGAATCCTAGCCAGCCTCTCATAAAAAATTCCCGATCTTACCGCTGCCCACTCTTGAATCTCTTCCTCACTTATACCCAAATAGCGGGCAATGCTGGTAGTCCGCTTAATCACTGTATCTGAATGACTCGACTCTAGATCGAGTCTCGCCTCTACTCCTTCAGCTATGGCCTCGATCCGGCGGAAGGACTCGGTTGTACCACACCTGTGGTTTCTGCTGAAAGCGAGTGGTTGGAGATCCTGCCCTTCCTCAGGGCATCTCCTGTTCTCCAGTACTGTACGAACTGTAGCGTCTATCCTGTCCAGATTGAATGGTTTGACGATATAGTCTGAAGCTCCCAGCTTCATGCTCTCGACAGCAGTATCGACATCATTCACCGCCGTGATCATGATGGCTGCAATATCGCGATAATCTGAGCTTATTTTCTTCAATACCTCTATTCCAGATATGTCCGGCAACCTGATATCTAACAACGTGAGGTTAAATATCTCGCTTCCCAGCTTCGTAAGTGCCTCTTCGCCGGTCGAGGCTGCCGCGCATGAATAACCCTGACTTACTAAGTCATCACAGAGAAGCCTGCACACTGGCTTCTCATCATCGACCACGAGGATGTTGGATTTGTGGTTTAGCATGTGTTTCTCTCCTTTACCTCATTAATCTGTCCACACGCACTCACCCTCCACCGTGTAATATTTTCATTTACACATCAGTAGTCGGCTTGCTACATTTGCCTTGCCTGCCATTTTGCCAACCTCGTTACCTAAACTGTACAGCTTTGTTTACATTGCCCTCTCCCCCTTGTGTAGAAATATTGAGGGGTCGAGAAGCACCAAACGCTTTTTGGCCTTCTCGACCCCTCGGTTAACCTTTTGTAAGATTTTACCCGGGCCTGCGCCGCTGAATATTTCCACAACATTGCCTCCTGGCACCCCCTGACAGAGAGTTTGACCAATTGGCCACTGTTGTATTTTGCCTGTTGGCAGCCTCCTCAGGTCTTCACAACGTATGTCTTAACTTAACCTGACCTCCCATTTCCTGCCATTAATCGCCGCAACTCCACACTACTTTACCTGTTTGCGTGCCAATATAGCACGGGTTTGCACAGTTGTCAACAGCTTTGCCTATTTTCTATCAACCATCCCGACTAGACTCTTTGCAGCTTATCGCCATGACAGGACTTCTCCCAAATCTAACACATGCAAATAAACCACCTGTCCAACTATCTCACAGACCTGCGTAAGAGAGAGCAGATATGCCCCACTTACCTTCCCACCATAGGTATTGGCTATCTTTCTGACAACCCTCCGATCAGGGGTATCATGGTCCACTTGGCTTGAAAGATATAATATCTAAGGAACAACTCGAGGTATCTGCTGTATAGCTTTAGCGAATGATGCATGATTACTCCCTGATTTACACCATCCTGACATCATCTGAACATAGCCTGTTTCGAGCAAAAAAGGGGGGATACTGGGGTAATAGTCTAGACTATTACCCCAGCCTTCTCAATGCTTTTGATTCTAGGCACACATCTCCCGAATTGTACAAGCGGAACGTTCAATGTAACATTCTCAATACAGAAGGACAGACATTATACCGCTGTTAAGTGTTGACACCAGACACAATATTTGCCATAATACTGCCACATGTCATCATTTCTAAAGAGAGACGGGCAAGCATCAGAGGAAAAGTGACGGATAAAATCGTGAAGCTTTGCAGTGACCGCTACTTCTGGTATGTGGTGACTCTTACAGTCCTTTCAGGTATTCTCCTGTATACGGCTGAAGACCGCATTATCGGCCGGCTACCCTCCGGTGGGGAATGGCACCAGACATTGATGTTGCTTTATTACAGCCTGTCCCTGGCCAGCGTAGTTATTGCCGCCTGGAAGTTTGGCACCCGGGGAGGGCTGGCCACCTGTCTCGCCATTGGGTTGATCTTGCTGCCACATATTGCACTTGATACGACCGACCCGTTTCGCTTGGATGCGGTAATCCAGTTCCTGGTTATAGGCACTATTGCCATCGTGCTTAGCTGGTTGATAGGCGGCCGTAAGCGAGCCGCGGAGGAGAAAAAGAAGCTGGAAGAACAGCTCTTCCAGTCGCAAAAAATGGAGGCTATCGGGGCGCTGGCGGGTGGAGTTGCCCATGACTTCAACAACCTGTTGACCGCCATCCTGGGTTTCAGCGAACTCACGCTGGCCAGCCTCGGCGATAACGAACCGGTGCGCAAGGATATTGAAGAGGTACAGGCAGCCGCCAGGCGAGCTGCCTCTTTGACCCATCAACTACTGGCCTTCAGCCGGAGAGAGGTGCTGCAACCGAAGACACTGAGCCTCAATACTTTAGTAACCGATATGGAGAACATGCTGCGGCGTCTTATCGGCGAGGATATTGAGCTGGTTGCCATCTTAGAGCCGGAACTAAAGAGTATAAAGGCTGACCCTGGGCAATTTGAACAGGTAATCATGAACCTTGTCGTCAACGCCAAGGATGCCATGCCCGCCGGTGGTAAGATCACCATTAAGACAGAGAACATTACCATAAATGAAGAGTACTGCCGCTCCTACCCCGATGCCAGGGAAGGTACCTTCGTCAGTCTGGTGGTTGAGGATACCGGGAGTGGCATTGATAAAGAGGTCATCCCGCATATCTTTGAGCCCTTCTTCACTACCAAAGGGACCAGCGAGGGCACCGGACTGGGCTTATCCGTTACCTATGGCATCGTGAGGCAGCATGAAGGCTGGATAAATGTGTACAGTGAACCGGGGCAGGGGACAACCTTCAGAGTCTACCTGCCGGTGGCACCGGCGGATGCGGTGGAAGAGGCCAGCGCTCATGTCCCGCTTGAGAAGTTTAGAGGTAATGGCGAACGAATACTGGTGGTGGAAGATGAAGACGAGATCCGTAAATTTGCCACCAGGGTGCTTGCCGAAAACGGCTACGTGGGATTTGAAGCGACCGGTGCCAGAAAGGCGCTGGACATCTTCACCAGTGAGAAAGGAGAATTCCACCTGGTCTTTATCGACGTAGTCTTACGGGATAAGAACGGGCTGGAGTTGGCCGACCAGCTACGCTCCGTCAAGCGCCGGGTACCCATCCTGATGACCAGCGGTTATACCGACCAGAAAGTACACTGGCCGGTCATAGAGGAGCGGGGCTTTAAGTTCCTGCAGAAACCTTACTCTGTTGCCGACCTGCTCAAGGCTATCAAAGAGACAATGGGGTAAACCAGACTTTAAAGCTGGAGAAGCTGTAGAACCAGCTATGACTGCTACCGAGGAGCACTCCTTTTTCTCCCCACAGAATCTTCCCATTCGGGTCGATTTTCTGAGCGTAAATATTCCTGCCAGCGGTATCTTCATAGATTGCAATAGCTCCGCCGGTGCCGTCGCCGATTACCTTGAGGCTATATAGAGAATCGGTATGGAACTGGCAGCTACGGACTACCAGGAATACCAGGACTGCTACCACGACAATGGCCACTATGCCCGTTATTTTCTTATATACTACCCCCTTAAGAAATCTCGTTTAGCGGAGAGGGCATATCCGGGGAGAGCTATTTGCGTATGTCGGCTTCCTGTCCCCAATATCGGCAGATGTTGAAGCGCACACCGGACGTATAGACTCCCATGTAGCGGGGATATTAGCAACTGAGCCTGTTGCCACGCAGCGAGCTCTGATGGGAATTCTCAACATCGTGAAGAGTATCTCCGGGAAGTAAAGAGCCGATTTCTATTTTCAGGACATCTCAGGGTACAACTCAAGATGCAAACACCAAGCCCAAGCAGACAAAGAAAGTTGCTGACTCTTGAGATTGACAGCGCAGCAGACAGGTAGAATACATTTACCTCTACATTCGTGGTATAATTACTAAACAGGACGATTACTGGAGGTATTTTGTGGGGGCGCGGTTCATCCTTACCGACTACGTCGATCAGGCTCTGGCACAGGCCGTTTATGATAAGCTAGAAGATGGCACCTTTGCCGGACGAATTACTTCATGTCCCGGAGTAGTTGCTTTCGGTGTTACCTTAAGTGAGTGCGAGGCGGAATTACGTTCAACTTTGGAGGACTGGATTCTGGTCGGTCTCAAGTTGGGGCACTCGCTGCCGGTAATCGGTGGAATCGACCTCAACAAGGAGCCACAGCGTGAGTCAGTGGAGGCGGTGTAAACGCAGGGAGTTCATTCGCCGCCTTCAGAAGCTTGGCTTCGAGGGCCCGCTCTCGGGAACACGACATCAATTCATGGTTTATCAGCAGCATCGCCTGGCCATTCCTTCAAATGCCGAGTACTCGGTACCACAGCTGCGGATGATGATACGAGAGGTTGAGCAAATTATAGGACGTGAGATATCCGTGGAGGATTGGAACCGGTTTCGGCGGTAACTGAGTACAATAAGATCGTCAGAGACATAATGCCTGACCATCTTATTTCACATATGGGGCTAATGGTTGGAGTTTGTCGCGGTATCTTTAATTTCCCCGCTTTTGGCTTTGACCCGTATAGTCAGGTCCCTGTTGGCTATTATCTCTACCTTGTCGCCGGGCTTGAGTTGATAGTATGTCACCCAGGCCTTGGGCAGGGTAACGGCAAATCCGCCCTCCCCGATCTTAAACAGGGTCCTCTCTACCTTTATCGGCATCACGACCTCTCAAACATGGCTTCGTTCCACCGGCGCCACTTTTTCTCCTGGGACTCGGCATACTTCTGCACTGCTTTGTCGGCCCACTCCCTTTGTTGGGGCATCATGGCAGTGTCGATAGGGGAGTTCGCACCAACGACTGCAGTGTTGTATGTGACCACCTCGGGCTCTGAGCTGCGCTGCCCTGAAATCTCATAAGACACTCTGAGCATGGCCCCCATTACCAGCAGAACGAGCATATTGCTGAACTGATCACTCCACATCGACTATCTTGCCTTTCATGTCGAATATGTTGGCGAATCCCCAGCTGAGCTGGTCGCACACCTGGTCAACCGGTCGCCCCAGGTCGTAATTCTCATCGGGGTTGACCAGGAAGAACTGCACCTCCAGCTTCCCCTGCTTGTGATACTTTCTGATCTCAATCCTGAGGTGCTGGCCGACTTCCTTGGCCGCCTCCATCTGCTGCGGGTTTACGCCGAACATACCTGGATTAAACATCGCTGTCTTCCTCCTTCTTGCTATCTTCCTGTTTCTCAGTTGCCCATCCCGGAGGGCTGCCCGGGGCTTCCTGCAAAGGCTCTTGATGCGCTGATGCCGATGCTGGCGACGTTAGCCTTTCGTATTCCCAGCCCTCCGGCGGTTTGTTCTCCTGGTAGCCGGGGAACATGCGCTGCTCCATCATGTGGCTCATCATGTCCCACATCTTGTCAATGCGCTTGGTGACCATCTCGCTCATATCCTTGGGTGGCGGCGCCTTCGGTATCTTCTGGTCAAGATAACCGAGCACCCGGCCAACAGCACCCTCAGCCGCCTCCTGGGCCATCTCGAAGCTGGCACCCCTTGCCCTGGCAGAAGAAGCATCGAGTTCCTCGCGGGACTCTTTCAGCACCCTGAGCAGCGGGTCAAGCCTCTTGGCATCAGCCTCAGCCACCGTCTTCTGGATACTGGCCAGTTCCATCACCATGAGCATCGCGGCCCGAAGCTTCATCATCCCCCTGAGCTCGAGCTCGTCCTCATAGCTGCCGTCCATGTAGCGGCGCAGCACCGCCTCAGGAGAGATAACCTCGGTCTGCTTATAGGTTACCGGCAGGTTGATGTCCTGCTCTGAAGCCGGCGTCACCGTCTTAGCCATCTCCTGCCGCACTGTCCTTTCCTTGAAGTGAAGCTGACTAGTGAGTTGCTCGAAGCTGTAGCCCCGGCCCAGGTAATCCCTTATCTCGGCGGCAATGCTCTCATCTTCCGTTTCCGCCTCCATTGGCTCAGGGTCGACATTCCCACCTACGGTTGGCTCAGCTACGTTTGACGGGTGGGCACTGGAGGTATGCCCCCCGAGAGCCTTTATCGACTTGAACTTTCTCCCGCATATCTTGCATGTAAACATCAGCCACCTCCTTAAACTGGTCTTGTCCCGGTCAAATACAAAGCTTGTGACGCCCACAGGACATGCCCACACTGTGATTACCCGCTGTGAATACCCGCCTGTGAATACCCGAATAAGACTTAACTAACATCCTCATCTTACCTCTGGGGTCACCCCCTGCAGGGGTAGACTCCGCTGTTACGGCGCCAAAGAACCAAAGAATTTGTTCATCAATTTACCCTGAATCTCGTAGTGAATCTCCTTCACCTCACCGTATCCGGTAGCCCGGTCGCATTTCTCCCGCCACCGGCACGTCGGGCATTCCCACATCATGTGCCAGCCCAGGCTTCGCATTTTCTTAGCCAGCTCCGTCTCCCTGAAGTACTCCGGCCTCGGCTCCGGCGGGTCTATCTCAATCCCGCTCGGATCCCTGGCTCTCTTGTGTGTCTGGAGCATCTCAGCGTAGGCCGTTTTCACCTCAGCCATCTTACAACTTAGCTGGAGCCTTACCAGGTCGCCTCGCTTCATGATGAAGGTGTACGCCTGGTTAATCCTGACGAATTTCTGCCGGGCGTTCGGGGAGTGGTTGACGTCGGGATGATACTTTCGAGCCAGACGGCGGTGGGCCCGCTCGATTTCCTTAGTTGAGGCGTCGGGAGACACGCCCAGCACCCCGAAGGCGTCATTGCCCCGGTAAGGACGCTTCAGTTTCGCCTTCACTGGCACGGGTAGAAGCGATGACTCTAGGGACATTCCTCCTCCTTGAATAGCTCCTCAATCGGTATGCCGATGGCCTTTGAGATACCTCTCAGCATGGCCGGGTTTATGCAATCGGGCGGCACTTTGACCGGGTCAATCTTCCGGCATAGCCAGCAAAGGAAGTCCAGAACGAATGCCGGCGCATCGTGCCCGCCCGCGAACTGGTAGGCATCGGCCGCGGCATCAGCCAGTCTATCCCTCGTTACTTTGGTCAGCGTCATCTTTCACCTCGAAAGCCTTTCGCAGGTGCTCTCTAGCTTCATCAAGCGCCTTTTCAGCGCAAGATAGGGAACACACAAGCAATTGCACCGGCGGCTCATAAGATAAGGAAACGGGATTCGAATAGGGACGTTTCTGTGGAACTGAAAGCGAGATAATCGCCCACTCCGGCGGCTGCTGTCCCAAGTGAAAAACGCCTCCCTCAGATACCGCCAACTCTTTTCCACAGGCATCGCAGACATACTTCAGCATTTTACCCTCCCAAAAGTAGTTTTATCGCCTTCTCTACTCCGAGACCGGGTGACAGTCTGGCCACCCTCACAGCCTCACGCACGTCCTGGCTTAGACCGTCCAGTCTCCTGGCTATCTCCTCAGCCATTTCAATTGAAACACCCTCACGACGCACCAGCACTCCTTTAACTACCGTGAGATAGTCATCCCGGTCATACGCCTGAATCTTGCGCACCGCAAACCGAGACAGAAGCTCCGGAGACAGGCCGTGAAGACGGTTGCACGCTGCCACAACACGCACCGGAATAGTAAATTCGAGCTCACGCCCAACCTTTGTCCTGACCATCCGGCCGCCTTCCATTATGGAGAGAAGCCCCGCCGTGTCGGCAGCGTTCATGGTATGCAGCTCGTCGATGAGGATGATTTGCGGTTGTCTCTCCGCAATCTTGTCCCACAGCCCTCCCTTGGAGGTCGCTGATCCGACAAGCCACATCGCCTTCTCTTCGGTCGCCCTCTCGATGTCCCAGAGGAAGAGAGTCTTGGCCAGAGCCGGAGGACCGGCCAGCAGTACGTGCACCGGCTTCTCAACCGCGAGACAGGCTCTCAGTAGCTCCTTGATGTCATCATGGCCGATGATATCCTCGAAAAGGTCGTCGGGCAGGGCTAGTTCTTGATTCTGCGGCGTCCCGT
>CAZNSC010000087.1:10142-12844 GCA_964575695.1 uncultured Dehalococcoidales bacterium | reverse complement strand
CTATTTGCCCACGTCTTCCTTGATCGGTACTTCAGCAAGAAGATACCTGACGGCTGCTACTACGGGTGCAATCTTGCCTGCGCCAAGGGCGCCGAAAATGTCGAACTGACACGTGGCCCTAGGGCAGGGCGGAAGGTTGGCATCGATGGCCCTGAATATGAAACCGTGGGTGCAGTCTGCTGCATGGGCATCTTCGACCCGCATTTTGTGATGGAATACAACTGGTACTGTGATGAATACGGACTGGACACCATTTCTACGGGTGTGACGATTGCATTTTTTATGGAGTGCTTCGAACGCGGACTTCTGGGTGCTGATGACATAGGTTATGAGTTGACCTTCGGTAACACGGAGGCTGCGGATAGGCTGCTGCATGAAATAGCCAGTGCGCAGGGTTTCGGCAAGATTGCCGGCCAGGGTGTGGCTAGAGGCAAGAGGTGGGTTGCCGAGAAGTATGCCGCCCGAAACGGCACTTCTGAAGATAGTGCCCTGGCTGAGCTGAATAAGTTCGGGATGGAAGTTAAAGGCCTTGAGTTCTCTATGTACATCAGCAAAGAGTCACTCGCCCAGCAGGGCGGTTATGGCTTTGCCCTCAAAGGGCCGCAACATGACGAGGCATGGCTGATCTTCATCGACCAGGTTCACAAGGAACTGCCCACCCTGGAGGACAAGGCGAACGCGCTTAAGTGGTTCCCTCTAATCCGCACATGGTTTAACGCTGTCGGGCTGTGCAAGCTCCCGTGGATCGACGTGCGAAACCCGGAGGCGGCCAGCACCGATGAGCCGGCAAAGAATCTTCCGACACTGGCCCATTACGTCCGCTACTTCAATGCGACAACGGGGAGCAGCAAGAAGCTAGAGGACCTTCTGGATGATTCGGAAAGGCTGTACATCCTTCAAAAGCTGATCAATATGCGTCAGGGAAAAGGGGCCCGGGCCAGCGATCAGGTCCCCCTGAGGGCAATAGGCCCTGCCTTTTTCAATGAGTACGAATCCCGGGCTGAGTATTATGATGAATGGCTCAAGGAACAGCTTGATGGTGATAAAGTCCCTGCGGCTCCTGAGCAGAGGCATAAGCTTATCATGGAGAAGAGGATTGAAGCCTATCAGCAACTGTGCGATATCGTTTACGAAAAGAAAGGTTTCACATCCGAAGGGATACCAAAGCGTGAAACCGTGGAGAAACTGGCTCTCATGGACGAACAGGCAAGGCGGCTGCTTGATGAATTCGGTGTTTGAGTCAGGAGGGGCGGCAATATCGGTTATGGACGTAAGGAGTCTGGCTCGCAGGTGGTAGTCTCAATTGAGTTCTTCGGAACACAACGTATTGTAACGAAAACAGATGGCATAGATATGCCCATAACTGAGAAGACAAGGGTGAAAGATGCCCTTGAATACATTAAGCACCAGTATCCCGAGCTCCGTTTGGACGAAGGGATGATCCTGATAACAGTCAATCA
This sequence comes from uncultured Dehalococcoidales bacterium, assembly GCA_964575695.1. Taxonomy (GTDB): domain Bacteria; phylum Chloroflexota; class Dehalococcoidia; order Dehalococcoidales; family W111; genus CAZNSC01. The sequence continues at coordinate 11,384 of CAZNSC010000087.1, read as the reverse complement.
GAAAATGGCATCCCTCGACAGGCTGCTGAGGGCAAATGACATTGTATCATTTCTGCCCTTTATCAGCGGGGGTTGACAGTTACCTGCCTACCCGAAAGCGGTGACTGGCTTCAAAAAAGAGCTGTAAGCAATACCGAGACTATCCCTACCAGAAATATCCCGTCGAAGACGCCGGCCCCGCCAATCGAAGCCACGCCTTGTAAGTTGTGGAACTTGTGCAAATTCAGGATATCAGCTCCCAACAAAGTGCCCAGCGTTCCCGCAATATAGGCACAAGGAGCCGCGAATTGATGAGCGAGGATCAATGCCAGCGCAGCCGCAAGTATAGGCGGGATAAACATGGGCAGCACTATTCCCACCCCGGGTACCGATCGAGCCAGCAATTTGGTGATAATAGCCATTAGAGCAGTGGCAACCAGCACTTGCCACAACGAAGGCAGTCGAGTCAGCAGATACGCAGAAACAGATATAGGCACGATGGCCCCCCCGAGGTTGATAGCCAGTCCTGATGCCTGTGCGCGTCGGACACGGAGGAATCCGAATAGATCCGTTCTCTCAACGTATCTTACCTTCTTCTTTGTCAGGGGGATATTGATCATGGAGCCGATGAGTGTGGCCAGGAGGACAAACACGGCTATCTCGGGCGACATTCCAAGCCGGTCGAAGGAAAAAGCGACAAGGTTAAAGAAAACAATTATAAAGAGAATTGGCAGGGCAAGTAAGAACAAAAGACCTACAATGCAGCCTACGGGCAGGAAGAACATGTCACTCCTCTACTGTGAACGAGTCTATCAAATTGGTCCGTGATTGTAAACGCCGGTTGAAAGCAATGCCTGCCTTGACCGACGTTGACGAAGATATGAGCCTGTCGGGAAAAAGCAACTCTGGCATACCATCAGATAAGATTGCCGGAGTCGGGATAATCGGTAGTGCTAAAGAAGCGCAAATTGCTGGTGATGCCATCAGGGAGCACCGCCATCAAATAGCGCCTACCCGTGGTGACCTGTTAGGGCGGTAAGACCCTTAACCCTGCACAGCCGCAGCAGTTGACCTGTGCAATCTCCAGCGGCCTGTTTCTTCCGGCCCCAATAACGCGTATGCTATTGCGTGGACGGACGGTATGAAGTCCTTGGTAGCGGTACTGGCCTCAGGCTCCTTTCTTCTCTCTCAACGCTTTCAGTATCTTCTCTGGTGTTACCGGAAGGTCTTTGATCCAGACGCCGACGGCATCGTGGATAGCGC
>CAZNSC010000087.1:0-10132 GCA_964575695.1 uncultured Dehalococcoidales bacterium | reverse complement strand
GACAAGTGCCGGGGGTGTGCTGATGATAATCCCCTCACCCGCCTCCTTAGCCCCGTAGGGGCCACCGGGGGTTACCGTCTCGACCGGGATTCCTTGTATTCTGGGTACATCCTTGGAACGGGGTAGCTTGTAGTCGGCGAAGGTGGCGTTGAGTGTCTCGCCCTGCTCGATGATGAAGTCCTCCTGGAGTGCCTGCCCCTGCCCCTGGACTATCGCCCCTTCAAGCTGCCCTTCTACTGCCATCGGGTTGAGCGCCCTCCCGCAATCGTGGGCCATGACTGACCTAAGATATCGTACCTGCCCGGTTTCAACGTCCACTTCAACCTCGGCAGCCAGGGCGCCAAAGCTGTATTCCTCTGAGGCATCGCCTTCACCGGTCTCGAAACTGCCTAAGGGCACATCGATTCTATAGGAGCTTCGCCCCACGATTTGCTTGCCATCTGGAGGGCTGGAGGCAAGCCTGGTCAGTTGCCGGAAGGTCAGCGACTTCTGTGGATGGCTTCTGGAAAAAACCTGGCGGTTCTTGAATTCAATATCGTCGACGCCAACCCCCAGCCCTCTGGCGGCTATCTCCTGAAGCTGCCTCTTGACATCGAGAGCCGCCAGCCTGACAGCGTTACCCGCGGTGTATGTCACCCGGCTGGAGTAGGTTCCCGAGTCCAGCGGGGTGACCGCGCTGTCAACCATTGAGAAGCCGACATCTTCCAGCGCTATCCCCAGTTCCTCGGCGGCAATCATTGACATCACTGTGTCCGAACCCTGACCAATATCGGTCGCCCCACTCAGCAGGTTCACAGTTCCATCCTCGTTGACCTTGATCACGGCGCTGCAGAAATCATGGGGGTGGAGCCTTTCCCCGGTGATGTAGCCGTGGCAGGCAAAACCGATGCCCCGGGCGATGCTGCCGTTGACCTCCCTTTTGCGCCGCTTTTCCTCCCAGTCGGCCACCTGGGTAACCCGCTCGATGGCCTCCGTGAGACCGCAGGTAGTTATCCGTAGCCCACTCGGGGTTGTATCCCCTGGCTTAAGGGCATTCCTCAACCTTATCTCCACCGGGTCGATCCCCAGGTCTTCAGCGATCATGTCCAGTTGGAGATCGGCGGCAAATCGGGTGTGGGATGCCCCGTGCCCCCTCAGAGCGCCGCTTTTTGGCTTATTGGTATATACTCTAAGGCCGTCAAATTTCAGGTTCGGTAAGCGGTAGGGGGTGCCAAGTAAAACGCCGGCGAGGTACATCGTTATTGGCCCGGTAACCGTAAATGCCCCGCCATCAGCAATGGCTTTACATTGAAGGGAGACCAGTGTCCCGTCCTGTTTAACGCCGGTCTTCATATCGATGAACATCTTGTGTCGGCGGATACCAACAGTGAGCACGTCCCTCTGAGACCAGACTATCTTTACCGGTCTGCCCGTCTTTTTTGAGAGGAGAACAGCGCAATAGTCTAAGTCAGCGGAATCATTCTTGCCCCCGAAGGCGGCGCCAATGTAGGGCTGGATGACCCTCACCTTGTCGAGGGGGAGTCCGAATACCAGCGCCAGGTGACGCCACAGGAAATAGGGGCCTTGCTTGGCTGGCCAGACGGTTATTCCACCGCTTGGGTCATACCTTGCCACAATGGCATGGGGCTCAAGGAAACCGTGAATCATCCACCCCGTGGAGAACCTGTCCTCTCGAACATAATCCGACTCCTTGAAACCCTTCTCCACATCACCAAAGTGGTAGTGGCACTCCCAGCTCATGTTGTTTTTGACATGCTCGTGGATCTGGGGTGCCCCCTCCTTCATCGCTTCGACAGGGTCAAATACTGCGGGCAGCTCCTCGTACTCTACCCTTATGAGGTCCAGCGCCTCTTCGGCTATATCCTCATCGATTGCCGCCACTGCCGCTACCCCTTCCCCTATATGGCGTACCTTATCAAAGGCCAGTGCACCCTCGTCCCTGGTGGTTGGCAGTACCCCCCGTCTAAAGCCGGCAAAATCGGCACCGGTGACCACTCCCCTGACGCCGGGCAATCTTTCTGCCTGGGTGGTATCTATGTTGACAATGCGGGCATGGGGAAGAGGGCTTCTCAGGATTTTCCCGTGAAGCATTCTTGGCAGGCTAATATCGGCGGCATATTTGGCGTCGCCGGTGGCCTTGGCAATTCCATCTATTCTGGGCAAACGTTTACCGATTACTGAGTACTCTGTCATTTTCCCTTCCTGATTAAAATTTTTGTGTTGCCACAGGCGTGGCTTCAACAATCTTGCTGTGGTCTGTACAGCACCAGTGTAGCTCCATATCCCCGCAGGCTCTCACTACCGATCTGCTTTGGCTCTCGCTAGGTGCGCTTGTCGGCGCAATATCTGCCAACCCTGGTTGACTAGACAACCTCATTGGGTCATCCCGAGACGCCGCTTTATGTCCTCGCGGAGGGCATTCTTATCTATTTTGCCGATCTTGGTTAGCGGCATCTGCTCAACGAACTCGATTCTCTCCGGTAGTTGAAGCACCGACGCTCCTCTACCTTTCAAGAATGAGATGATTTCCTCAAAAGTGAGCCTGGCACCGGTGGCAGGTTGAATATAAGCGCCTATCCTCTCCCCCAGTTCTTTGTCAGGCATACCGATAACGGCAACATCCTGTACTGCGGGATGGGCGCTAATCAACTCCTCAATGTCAATAGCGCTGATGTTCTCACCACCCCGGATGATAATATCCTTGATTCTGCCCGTTATCTTCAGATTTCCGGCGTCATCGATTCTTGCCAGGTCACCGGTCCTGAAGAATCCGTCCCGGGTAAAGATGCTGGTATTATCTGACTTGAAATAGCCGGTGAATATGCCCGGCCCCTTCGTTACCATCTCACCCTCAGCATTGGTGGGCAGTTCTTTTCCATCTTGGTCGACGATCTTGAAAGTGTCGTACGGGCAGTTCGGTATTCCGATCGTGTTGCAGACAGTGTCCATGTCGGCATCTAATCTGGTTCCAGCCTGGGAGCCCTCTGACGACCCGAATCCGTTGACCACGAGGCAGCCAATATTTTCACGGACGCTTCTTATGAGTTCCGGCGAACTGGCGGCACCCCCGACGTGAATTAATCTCAGCGAGCTCAAATCATACTCTTTTAGATGCTCAAAATTGGCCAGCCGGCTGGCCAGGGTTGGGACTAGCGGTATGAAGGTCACCTTTTCCTTTTGAATTACCCGGCAGACGTCCGCCGGCTCGGTGGAGTCGATCAACACCAGTCTGGCGAAATTAAAGAAGGCACTGCCGAACCCCGCCGACACTCCCTGGCGATGGGTTACCGGGGCTACGACAAGCACCGTGTCGCGCATCGTGATTTCGTGGGCCCGTGACACATATTCGACGTTGCAAATATCGCTGTTGTGAATGCGGGGGACCGCCTTGGGTAAACCCGTGGTACCCCCGGTGGGTATCAGTTCGGCAAGGGCCATAGGGTCGGGTCTCCTGTCAGCCAGCCGGTGGAGGTTGGCTTCACTTAGCTCGGCATCCTCAATTAGCTTCTCCAGACTTGTGAAGTGAGTGTCACCCTTGTCCCTGATTAAGATAACAGACTCCAGCTGAGGATTGAGCTTCAGAACCTCGTCGATGATGGGTAGATAATTAATCTTCCGGTATCTAAAGGGCACTATCCAGGCTCTGACTTGTGTTAAGCGGGCAAAGTGGTTGATTTCTATTTGCGCATGCCTTGGGACCAGCGGGATCGGGATGGCACCGATCTTCATGAGAGCGAAGAATGCGTAGGCGAACTCATTCCAGTTCGGAGTCTGTAGCAAAACAAAGTCACGGCTCTTAATGCCCAGGTTCATCAGACTGATTGCCAGCCGGTCTGTCTTCTCCCTGAGCTGGGAATAGGTCAGTCGACTGGTGTCATCAACCAGAGCCTCCTTATCGGGATAGATATCGGAAGCCCTGTCCAGTAAGTCCCCCCAGGTGATTCCGAGCCACCATCTTAGTCTATCGTATTTTTCGGCGTCCTCCTTTTCGTAGGGAGTGAATCCTACTATTGGCATAGTCTCACCTCATTGCGGCCATTGCTTGTGTCCTGCTCAATACCCACGGCATAAGTCTAATAAATCCGCTGGCATACGTCAATAGAACATCAAATTGTCGTGTCATACGCAGTCGCCGAATGTCGTCTGGAGGGGCTTTTCCTCTCGTATGGTGGGTGTGTGCTGCTGCTCAATCAATGATTCCGACCTGGCTAAACTCAGGCAGGCCACGCCAGTAGATTCCCCAACCAGCAAAAAGTGCCACAGCGACTAGGCAGCTGATAAGGAAGAAAAGGAGGAGAGGCTGTTCGCGCAGCTTTCTCCGTCCCCAAATCAGGCCAAACAGTGCTATCAGGATGACGAAAGGCACACCTAACGGTGCCGTTTCACCTTCAATGACTATAGCGAACAGTGTGAACCCATGAATAAAACCTGATAGAAACAGAGGCCACAGCGCAATTTGCTCTTCGCTGAAAGGATTTCGCCATTGTCGGAAAACGAGTAGCGCAGAGAGTCCTACTATACCAAAGTGCCACAGGTAGTGGCTCAAAACCTCATCATAAAAGTTTGCCAGTTCATGAACATCACTGGCGGTCGTGCCTTTCAATAAATGGCCGATGGAGTTGCTGGCTAGGTGCATCCCCTGACCCTCCACCCAAAATGCGGCAAGAACCAGGAACGCCAGGCTTTCTGCCAGGCTGACTGCTTTGCTTTTGTCCATCCTGTAGAGCCGCCAGTAGAGCGGGATGAGTATAAGCGGTGTGAGCATATCAAGCACGTCACCTGTTCTTATAAGAGGGTATAGGTCAAATTGTCTGCTGAGGAGTGGAGGAGCCATGAAGAACACGGCAAAGGCGATAGAGAAGACCAGAATGAAAACGGGCAACCTCTTCATTGGGCACCTCCGGGGAATCTATGAGTAAACGGTGGGGAAGATTACCTCAAGGATTTCCGCCCTGTCTGGGAATGTCAGCCCAGGTCTTGAGACATCTGAACTCCTTACCCGAAATAGAAGTGTGCGGAATGTGTTTGCAACTCCGAAGGCGCTCATCGGCAGCGTCTTCCTGGGTTGGCATCTTTATCTCACCTTATCGTCTCCTCCACCAGACGGAAGTTGTTGCCTTCGAGGGCGAGGTAGTGGAAACTATCGGGAGAGTCAAAGATAATTCTTTCTCCGTTTGCGGCGCCAACGATATCGTATTGCTTGCCCTCCATACCATCCACGACGACGAATTGCTTATTGCCGGCTTCAGCCACATAAGCGACTCGCTGGCCGTCGGGGCCGAAGGTGAGAGCACTAATACTGGTGTACTGCTTACCCTCGGTCCCATCCACAACCACAAGCCGGTTATTGCCTGCTCGAGCCATATAAGCTATCCGCTGGCTATCGGGGCTGAAGGTGATACTGCCCGGCATAATGGCACTATACTCCGTTCCCTTCTGGCCGTCCACGACCACAGACTCTCCGTGGCCGTAGCGGGGTGTAGCCGCGTAAGCGACTCGCTGGCTGTCGGGGCTGAAGGTGACACTGGCTTTTGTGATGGCGTCACATTTCTCCCCCTCCGTCCCATCCACGACCACAAACGCCGCTCCGTATGCTGCCGCCGCGTAGGCCAACCGCTGGCTGTTCGGGCTGAAGGTGACACTGTCCGGCATAATGTCGCCATAGTCCGTTCCCTTCTGGCCATTCACGACCACAAACTTACTTCCGTATGCAATGGCCGCATAAGCCACTCGCTGGCTGTCGGCACTGAAGGTGAGGCTGTCTTCCACGACGCCATCGTATTGCTTGCCCTCTTCCCCATCCACGACCATAAACCACTTGCCTCGCGTGTTTTGAGCTAAGAAAGCCACCCGCTGGCTATCGGGGCTGAAGGTGACACTGCCCGGCAGAATGGTTTCGTATCTCTTCCCCTCCACCCCATCCACGACCACAAACTGTTTGTTGTTCTCTTCGGCCGCGTAGGCCACCCGCTGGCTGTCGGGGCTGAAGGTGAGACTATCTTCTATGATTATCTCATGTGTCTCCCCCTCCGTCCCATCCACGACCACAAACTGCTGCTTGCCGTAAACTACCTCAGTCTCCTGCTGGCTGCTTTGCGTAACCAGGTACTCTTTAACCACATAGGCCATCCGCCTGCTATCGGGGCTGAAGGTGAGAGCACTGGTATCGGTGTATTGCTTGCCCCCCACTCCATCGACAACCACAAACTGGTTTTGGTCTTCTTTGGCTGTGTAGGCTACCCGCCTGCCATCGGGACTTACGGTTAGAGACTCTGGTACCCACGAAGAGCGGTCAACTTGAGCAATAATCGTTTCCGATAGTATCCTCTCTGGTGTGGGTGATGGTGTAGGGGGAGGGGATGGCGGTGGGCTTGGTGACGGCGGTGGCGTTGGAGTGGGTGTGGGGGCTGGAGTTGGCGTAACCGGTGACGGTGTCTGCCGGCAGCCAACCCCGGCTACTGTTATTAGTATAATTAACGGGAGGATAAGACAAGTAGCAGTTATTTTCCTCATATCCTGCACTTCCTCTTAATTATAGAGTATATCAAATTATAGAGTATATCAAAACCATAGGCAAGCTCAGAGGGGTGCCCGCCACCGCAAGGTCACCACAACAAGGCAGTCGCCGTTAGTCACCAGCCTCTCATATATTCTCCGTCTTCAGGGTTCCAGCCCTAACTCTTGCCGATTCTGAACATCTTCGTCCCGCACACGGGGCATGTGCCCTGAGTCGCCGGTTTGCCATTCTTCATAGTTATGGCCTTTGCATCCTTCATTTCCCTCTTGGTGCGGCACTTCACGCAGTACGCTTGCATCAGTTAGCCTCCTTGCTCAGATTTACTATGAACCATAGACCATTAGTTATATGAATGTCAATAGCCCGGTGTGGGATTGGCAATAAAAACGTTCCTGTTCAGGCGACCGCCGGTTGCCGCCACAGTACTATAATACTATCGCTTCCAGAGGACTGAGGGTCAAGTGGTTTTGGTCTGCTGGGTTCAATGATTTGGACAGAGGCCGCCGCTTGCTCACCATTTGATTAGTCGCCCTCAGCAAAGATTTCGTGGTTTCTCTTAAATCTTAACTGGATTTTAACACTGGGCTGATACAATGAGGATGGAAATCTTGGCAGAAAGGAGGTGAAACTGAAATGAGGCGAAGCAAGAAGCTTATCATTGCTGCGGTGCTGGTGGCCGTAATACTCGCTGGGAGCATAGGCGGGGCGGTACTTGCCAACGACAACGAGGATAATAACCAGCCGGCAGCATCCTCCAGCGCTCTGTGGGATAGGGTAGCTGCAATCTATGAAGAGAACACAAACAACGCTCTTGACCTGCAGGCATTGAAGGATGCCTTTGCCGAGGCCCAGGGCGAGATGCGAGCTCAAGCCGTGCAGGATCGCCTCAATAGCCTTGTAGAGCAGGGCAAGATAACTCCAGAAGAGGCTAAGGAGCTTCAAGATTGGTGGAACTTGAAGCCGAAGGACGTCCCGTTTGAATTTGGCTTTGGTGGTTCTCGTGGGTTCCGTGGTATGGGTGGCCCTCGTGGCTTTTGGGGGCCATGTGCCCCGGTGGAATAGGTAACTGAGCTTCTCTATGGACACTGCGGCTGACCCATCACAAAGGGGGGGAACATTACCCCTCCCTTTCTTCTTTGTATGAGGGATAGGAGTAACAAGAGCCAAAAACATTAACAATTGCTTAATATTTTGGGTATAATATATATGGAAGGAATACGCTGATTAAGGACTGAGAAATGGCAGGCAGAAGAGTGCTGGTTGTTGACGACGATGCCAAAACGGTGGAACTGGTAAAGCTCTATCTGAGCCGGGATGGGTACCGGGTATTCACTGCTTCCGATGGTAATGAAGCACTGCGTCTGGCTCGGGAGGGACATCCTGACCTCATCGTCCTGGACCTGATGCTGCCCGGCGTCGATGGGCTTGAAGTATGCCGCACACTCAGGTCTGAATCTGACGTGCCGATCATTATGCTTACCGCCAGGACAACCGACCAGGACAAGCTAACCGGACTGGACCTGGGTGCGGATGACTATGTCACCAAGCCCTTCAGCCCCAGGGAATTAGCTGCCAGAGTGAGAGCAATACTCAGGCGCCTGCCCGGAGAGCGCCACCCTGATGAAATCAAGCGTGGTGAGCTTACTGTAAACTTCATAAAACGCGAGGTGTCCCTTGCCGGAAAGCCGCTCAATCTCACCACCGTTGAATTCAAACTGCTCGGAGTTCTTGCTCGGGAACCGGGTAGGGTCTTCAGCCGGGCCGAGCTTATTGATAAGGCGCTGGGCTACGATTTTGCTGGCTTTGACCGCACCATTGATGTCCACATTCTCAATCTGCGCCGCAAACTCGAGCCGGACCCCAAAGACCCTAGATATATAATGACGGTGTACGGAGCTGGCTACAAGCTCTCAGAGGCAGGCGATGATACATAGTCTGCGGTTTCGGCTCTTGTTAGCTTTCGCATTAGTGATACTGGTGACCATCAGCGCGGTATTTTTCTTCATTGACCAGGCTACCGAGGCCGAGATCCGTCAATTTGGAGAACGTGTTGAGCAAATGCGCGCCGAAAGGATGGGAGCTGAGTTAGCCCGTTATTACTTCAGGCAGAGTGACTGGACAGGAATTCAACCCATTGTTGAGCAGTGGGGGAACCTCTACGGGGAGCGAATCATAATCGTTGGCGCCGATGGAATAGTGGTTGCTGATTCTGAGGGAGAACTTTTGGGGAATTTGTATAATCCTGATTCACCGGGGAGGCCCCTATTGTCCCTGTGGCAGGAAGGTACCATAGGTACACTCTACGTCATCCCGCAATCATCGCCCGGAGTGGGCTTGATGTCGTTCCAACTTCTTTTCAGGTCAATAGGTCTCTTTTTTATCTGGGGGGCCTTGATAGCGGTTGTCCTTGCCCTGATAATGACCCTTTTCCTGTCACGGCGGATTCTAGCTCCGGTTAAGGCTGTCACCTCCGTGGCCAAACAGCTGGGGCGGGGTGACTTTTCTCAAAGGGTGCAGATAGCAGACAAAAGTGAAATTGGCGAGCTGGCCCGAACTTTTAACTCCATGGCGAGCGACCTGGAACGGGCTGAGCAGCTGCAACGCAATATGGTGGCTGATGTGGCCCATGAGCTGAGAACCCCGTTGTCCAACATCAGAGGTTACCTGGAGGCGGTGCGTGACGGGATGCTAAAACCAGAACCAGAGACTATTCGCTCCATTGACGAAGAAGCAGTTCTGCTGTCACGGCTGGTCGATGATCTACAGGAGCTAAGCCTTGCCGAATCGGGCCAACTGAAGCTCGTTCGCCATGAGGAAAATATCGGTGAGTTGATAAAACAGGTAGTGACTGCAATTCAAGCTCAGGCAACAACAAAAGGCGTGTCGGTATCCATCAGCCTGCCCGATGGGCTGCCGGCAGTGAATATCGACTGGCAACGCATTGGCCAGGTGCTGCGCAACCTCCTGGAAAATGCAGTGGCTCACACTGCCCGAGGTGGGGCTATCTCCGTAACCTCATCTCAGAAGGGCAGCTGGGTTGAGGTGAGCGTGGCCGACAATGGTGCCGGTATTCCGGCCGGGGACTTGCCCAATATCTTTGATCGTTTCTACCGGGTGGATAAGTCGCGCGCAAGAGCTACTGGCGGCAGCGGCTTGGGTCTCACTATCGCCAAGCGTCTGGTTGAGGCTCACGGCGGCAGCATCGACGTCCAGAGTGAACCGGGAGAGGGCAGCAGCTTTTCCTTCACCGTGCCTGTTGCTGGGTAGAGTTCTGGAACTGCCTTGCTGTCCTGACTATCAGGACGAGCCGGATAACCCCCAGGATTATACCTATGCGGCACAGCTTAATCCACACATATTGCCATCATGAGCTGGTGCCATACTGGCTTTACTGGACTACGAACGAGGTCGTCTGTGACCCGGATATTCCGCCAGAAGTTGCGGTGACCGCAATTGGGTATGAACCAGGAGCTATGTTCGTGGTTACTTGCCAGCTCCACGCAACTTGTCCGGTGCTATCGGCTAATCCGCTGCTTGAGACGGGTCCCCACGTATAATAAATTGTTATGGTACACTGTGCTCCGGCTACAGTCTGAGCAACCAATAGGCCGCTTC
>CAZNSC010000086.1:0-13064 GCA_964575695.1 uncultured Dehalococcoidales bacterium | reverse complement strand
CTAGGGCTGCAACAGGATAAAGGGAATATCCTGAGCCAGCACAATCTGGTTCAGGGATAGTGAGCCGGTTACCAGCACCACCCCAGCGATGGCTATCACCAGCGGAATCTCATAGCTCACCATGGCGGCCACATCGCGCATAGCCCCGAGCAGAGAGTACTTATTGCTGGAACCCCATCCCGCCATGAATATCCCGACCGCGCTCACCGAGCTAATGGCCACCACATAAAGGATACCTACATTCAGGTCGGCCAGCAGCGCCCCATTCTGAAATGGTACCACAGCAAAAACCATCAGCACCGGGAAGAAGGTGACCACCGGTGCCAGCCAGTGGACGATCTTATCCCCCCGGGCTGGAATGATATCTTCCTTAAGCAACACCTTGATCGCGTCAGCCACTGGCTGAAGCAGACCGAGGGGACCAACGCGGTTGGGACCAAGACGAGCCTGCATCCGCCCCATACCCCGCCGCTCAATCCAGATACAACCCATCACCAGAACCAGGACAAAAGCTATGATAACAACGGTGAATACCAGCCAGTGCCACCAGAACCCACCGGGCCAGTCGGGCGGCAGGGTTAGTGCATAATGATTAAATAGAGCGGGGCTAGTAAGACTCACTTGATTTCACCTTAAACTTTATCCAGAAGGCATAGACGAGACAGACTATTCCGGCTAGGCTAAAAAGGCCAAAGAATAATCCAATGTAAGATAAGACCATGGATGCTCTTTGAACAATCCATCCTCTCTCCAGCAACGATGGTATGACCAGCAATTGTGTGACCGTTGACACGGGGACAACGAACAGTTTTTGGGCAAACATCAAGCAGGAGCCAGCTAGCAGAAACCTCTCAGCTCTACCTCCTCCACGCCTCAACATAATTACGGATAAAATAATGGCTACAATCCACGCCGCCAGATAAGGACTGGCAAACAGCAGACTCTTAAAAAGCTCAGATATTATATCGCCGGCACTCACTATCTATCGACCTCACCCATGGTAATGTCAATGCTGCCAAAGATAATTATGGCATCCTGTATCTTCCAACCGATCATCATGTCGCGGAGAGCCGTCAGGTTCATCAGGCTCGGTGCCCGGACGTGGCAACGGTAGGGAGCGATAGAACTGTCCGACACCAGATGGAATCCAAGCTCGCCTTTGGGTGCCTCGATACGGGCATAGGCTTCCCCTGCCGGCGGGCGAATCAGGTGTGGCACCTTGCTTTTTACCGCCCCGCCGGGTATTTGCGCCATGGCTTGCTCGATGATGCGCAGGCTCTGCCGCATCTCCTGAACTCTCACCCGGTAGCGGTCATAGCAGTCACCCACACCGCCAGTGGGTATATCAAACTCAAAGCGGTCATAGATTAAGTACGGGTCTGCTTTACGAATATCCCACCTGACGCCACTTGCCCGAAGCACCGGACCGCTGGCAGAGATATTAATGGCCATCTCTTTGGGCAGAATGCCCACCCCCCTGGAACGCGCCAGCAGTATCTCATTCTCCGCCAGGAGCCGGTCATACTCATCAATAAAGCCGGGCATTTGTCCGACGAACTTATGCAGGGCGGGCAGAAATTCATCGGGGATATCCTGGGCAAAGCCACCAACCCGCATATAGTTGTAGAGTAACCGCTGGCCACTGAGCATCTCGAAGAGGTCCACAATCTTCTCTCTTTCCCGGAACATATACAGGAAAGGAGTGAAGAAAGCGCCACAATCGTTCAAGAAAGCACCAACCGCTATCAGGTGGCTGGCGATGCGCTGCATCTCGGCTATTATCACCCGCAGGTATTCAGCCCGTTCCGGGGCCTTTATCCCCGCCAGCTTTTCCACAGCCAAAACATAGGCCAGATTATTGCTCATTGAAGCCAGATAGTCCAGCCGGTCGGTCAGCGGAATAACCCCGGTATAGGTCCTCTCCTCAGCCAGCTTCTCAATACCCCGATGTAGATAGCCAAAAACTGGCTCGATATCGACAATGACCTCGCCGTCAAGGGTTGCCCTCATCCGAAACACCCCGTGGGTACTCGGATGTACCGGGCCTATATTGAGGACAAAGGGTTCAGTTTTCAGCGCCACCCAGAGATGCTCCTCATAGATAATCCTTGCGCAACGGGTGTCCCGCAAAGCCCTCCCAGAGGACGATGCGTTTCAAATTGGGGTGTCCCTCGAAGGTTATCCCCATCAGGTCAAAGAGCTCCCGCTCCTGAAAATCAGCGCCCCGCCACAGGCCGACCACTGAGGGGACAGAAGGTTTGCTGCGACCGTAACAACGGGTCTTCAGCACCAGGCCGTGATTGTGCTGCAACGAAGTTAGCTGATAGACGACCTCGAAGTGGTCAAAATAATCAACCGCACTAATATAATTAAGGTAATTAAGGTCAAGCTCAGGGTTGTTCTTGAGATACTCGGCCACATCAAAAAGGGAGCCACTCCTGACCACCACAGCCTGGTCACTTACCTCGGAAACAGCTTCAGGAAACTGCTCGGTTATTAGCTTGGCAACTTCCTGTCCTGAGAGAGAAACAGTCATCGCTCTCCCTTAAGAATTGTGATAACCCCGGCCCTCTTTTACTTTATCAGCAGGGGGGGTAATACTATATCAATATGTTCCTTAGATATCTTGTTATGCAGCATCCTTATCCCGTGAATCAAGGCTTCAGGGCGGGGCGGGCAGCCAGGCACATAGACATCAACCGGAACTATACGATTATATCCCGGGACCACATTATAAGATGAGCGGAAAATACCGCCACTGATGCCACAAGCCCCCATGGCAATCACCCACTTCGGCTCCGCCATCTGGTCATAAATTCTCCTCACCTGGGGCGCCATCTTCCAGGTCAAAGTTCCGGCGGTAATCATCAGGTCAGCCTGGCGTGGTGACGCACGGAGGATTTCCATGCCGAAGCGCGAGAGGTCAAATCGAGAAGCGTTGGCAGCAATCAACTCAAAGGCGCAGCAGGCGGGAAAACAGATCGCCGGCCACAATGATGAGCGGCGTGCCCAGTTTATCACGACATCTACTGTGGTCAGCAATATATTCCGGCTCAGCTCTTCACCCAGCCACTTGTCTGGGTCGGGAATCATTTGCTGGCTGCGCGCCTTCAGGGCTTCAATCTGCTCACCCTCAGCCCGGTCAAGCTCACTCTCAGAGTAGTATCTGTCCACTCCGCTTACTTCCACTCCAGTACCTTCTTCCTCCAGGCATATATGAATCCGATAATGATAATAAAAATCAATATAAGCATGGCTATGAGACCGAAGTACCCCAGTTCTCTCAACCCAACCGCCCACGGGTAGACAAAGACCACCATGACATCAAGGGCAATAAACATGAGCGCATAAAAATAATAGCGAAAGTTGAATTGAACCCACGTTCTACCAATGGTCTCCATGCCACATTCAAAGGTGGAGGTTTTGACCGGGGTGGATTTCTTAGGAATAATGTGGAGCAACCTGAGGGTAACAGGGAGAAGGATAGTAGTGACGGCAAAAAAAATGGCAACTAGGAGAAACAGCCCGATGTAACCATAGTTTGCCAGCAAAAATCAGCCTCCTCTAGTCAAAGTGCCGTGGCTAGTATAGCATAACTGAATCGCCTAAGGCAAGACGTTTTGCCATAATATTTTCCAATTTGCACGGGACTGCTCCCACCATGATTGTGCCGCAGATTTGACAACCCACACCAATATCAGCTACTATCTATTGATGCCCAGCACAAATTCGACAGGGGGTTAAAGTATGGAGCTGAAGGAAAAGCTATACCAGATAGTGGGTGGGGAGTTTGTTGTTGATAGCCCGGAGGAGCTGGCACCCTACGGTAGAGACTACAGCCTCTCCCTAGCAGGAATGCCCGACTATGTGGTGAAACCGAAAAGCAAAGAGGAAATACAACAAATCCTGAAACTGGCCAACGAATACAGGACGCCGGTAATACCGGTTAGTTCGGCAGTGCACTTCTGGGGAGCGACCATACCTAAACTGGGCGGTATCATCCTGGACTTGCGCCGAATGAATAAGATACTGGAAATCAATGAACTCGATAGGCTGGTAAGGATTGAGCCCGGGGTCACCTGGGAGCAGCTCCAATCAGAGTTGGCCAAGATTGGCTACCGATGCATGACCCCCCTGCTCCCCTACAGTGGAAACTCGGTGATGACGAGCTGGTTAGAACGGGATATGCCAGTTAACCCCAGATACGAATATGCCGAACCCCACATGACCACCGAGGTGGTCTGGCCTAACGGGGATATCTTCCGCACCGGCTCAGCAAGCACCCCAGGCTACCCCGATGACTCCTCGGTGAAAGGTGGCTACACCCACGGCCCGGGCCTTGATTGGTTTCGTCTCCTCCAGGGAGCTCAGGGGACTATGGGCGTAGTGACCTGGATAAACATAAAGTTCGAGTACTTACCCAGGTTGGATAAGACCTATTTTCTCGAGTTCGACAGCATTGACGATGCTATCGAGCCGACCTATGCCATCCAGAGACGCATGATTGGCAATGAATGTCTCATACTGAATAACCTGAATGCCGCCACCATCCTGGCAGAAGTGTGGCCTGAAGATTTTGAATTACTATCTCGGTCGCTACCAGAGTGGCTATTCATCCTGGTGCTGAGCGGCGGCCCCAGACGGCCGGAGGAGAGGCTGGAGTACGAGGAAGCAGCCCTCTCCGAGGTAGTCTCCCAGTTCCCCAGAATCGTTGAGCCAAAGGAAGCAATACCCGGCTTTGTCGGCATAGAAAAGAGGCTGCCACATATGCTACGGCAGCCCTGGCCGAAAGAGACGACCTACTGGAAACACCGGCTTAAGGGCGGCTGCCAGGACCTGTTCTTCATCACCAAGCTGGAGCATGTGCCCCAGTTTGTTTGGGCGGTCAATCAACTGGCTACAGAGCTGGACTACCCTAACCACGGCATTGGTTGCTATATTCAGCCGATAGAGCAAGGGAGAGCCTGCCGCTGCGAATTCAATTTCTACTATGACCCGGACAAGCCTGAGGAGGCAGCTTGCGTTCGCCAGCTCTATGAACAGGCGGCAAAGCAACTACTGAATATGGATGCCCTTTTTACCCAACCCTATGGAATACTGGCCGACCTCGTCTATGATAGGGCAGCCAGCTACACCACAACGCTAAAGAAGGTCAAACAGCTTTTTGACCCCAATAATATCATGTGCCCCGGCAACCTGTGTTTTTAAACTAACGGAGGTAGAGCTAGATGACGATAACACTCGAGGACTACAGATACGATGCGGAACGGTGCATTCGGTGCGGAGGGTGCAAGTGGGTGGACCACATCTACATGCCGAGTGTCAGATTCGGCTACAAATGCCCCAGTATCGCCTACTATCTATTTGATGCCTATGCCGCCTATGGCAGAGAGAGACTCTCTTTAGCGGTAATGGACGACAAGATAGACCTGAACCCGCAGCTTCAAAAAGCCATATTTACCTGCCAGCTATGCGGCGCCTGCGATACTGGCTGCAAACGCAATCTGGACCTCGAGCCCCTGTTAGTCCTGGAGACCCTGAGAGCCAGACTCGTTGACAAGGGGCTGGGGCCGATGCCGGAACAAAAAAAGATAGCGGATAACATAGAGAGAACTCACAACCGGTATGGCTCACCCCACGCCAACCGCATAAAGTGGCTGCCTCAGGATATCAAACCAGCCACCAAAGCCGACACTGTCTACTTTGTTGGCTGTGGCTCTTCTTATGTCAACACTGAGATCGCCCAGGCCACCGCCAGAATACTGGCCGGCACCAAGACTGAGTTTATGCTGCTGGACTCGGAGGAGTGGTGCTGCGGTTTTCCCCTGTACTCAACCGGTCAGTTTGCTGCCTTCAAGAAACAACTGGAACACAATATTGAGGCGGTCAAGAAAGCCGGCGCCAGCACCGTGCTGGTCAGCTGCGCCGAAGGATACCGGACCTGGAAGGTGGACTACCCCAAGATACTGGGTAAATCCACTGCTGATATGGACTTCAGGGTGATGCACATAGTGGAGTATGCTGACCAGCTGCTACAGAGTGGCAGCCTGAAGTTCAACAAGGAAATGAATATGAAGGTTACCTACCATGACCCGTGTCACCTGGGGAGGCTCAGCGAACCATGGATACAGTGGCAGGGAACACGAGGCACCTGGGGACGCCTGGAACCCCCCAGAGAGTTCCGACGTGGCACCAATGGTGTTTATCAAGCGCCGAGAAATATCCTGCAGGCAATCCCCGGGGTTAAACTGGTGGAGATGGACCGAAACCGCGAGAATGCCTGGTGCTGTGGCGCCGGGGGTGGCGTCAGAGACGCCTTTAAAGACTTTGCCCTGTGGACTGCCGGAGAGAGACTCGAGGAGGTGGAAGCAACCGGCGCCGAAGCCGTAGTCTCTGCCTGTCCTCACTGTAAAGCGAACCTCCAGGAAGCCGCCAGGAGCCGAGGCGACAAGGTTAAGGTCTACGATATCACCGAGATAATAATGCAAGCAATGTCCATATAGGAGGGTTGATTATGAAGGACTTCCCCAAGCAGGCCTACAAGGCGCTACAATCCATAGTCGGTGCCGAGTATGTATCCGATGACCCGGTAGTCTGTGAAACCTATACCTGGGGTGGTGAGTTCGTAGATACTCTATACGAGAGGGGAACTACCAGTCCGGGCTGTGTTATCCTGCCTCGAACCACCGGTGAAATTCAGAGGATCATTAAACTGTGCAATAGATATGGCATACCTTTCAAGGCAATCGGCAGCTTCTGGGGACAGCACTGCGCCGCCAAGAAGCCGGAGTTTCTTAAGCCGGGCACACCCAGCTTTCTCAGTATCGACCTCAAACGGATGAACGGGCTTGAATTTGATGAGAAGAATATGTATGCCATCGTCGAACCAGGGGTCATCTACTCGCCGATGCAGGAGCAGGCAATGAGGCGGGGGCTATATACCCTCACCCCCGGTGGCGGGTCGCAGGCGTGCGTCGTCGGTAATCACATCACCCATTCCTTCTCACCTCTCTGCTACCGGGTGGGGATACCCTCACGGCGAATACTGGGCGGAGAGTGGGTCCTGGCTGACGGGGAGATACTGAAATTTGGCTCACTGGCAACTCAGGACGACCCCTTCTGGGGAGAGGGGCCGGGGGTTGACCTCAGAGGCATACTGCGCGGTACTGTTGGCTGGTGGGGACATGCCGGTATCGTTACCAAACTGGCGGTAAAGCTTCACCCGCTATTCAAGCCGGAACGGCTAAAACCGATTGGCATCTCCCCGGATACCAGCCTTGAGTTCCCAACCAACCGAATCCGGTGGTACAACATCACCATGCCCAACCTGGACGCTCTATTTAAGGCCATGCGTGAAATAGGCCGTGCGGAAATAGGCGCCGCCGTAATGAGGGTACCCATGCTGTGGCGCTACCGGGGCAAAGCCAAGACCAGGGAGCATTTCTGGGAGCTGTGGGAGGCCGACGCCGAGGAGATAAGGAACAACCCGGCCTATATCCTGCGGGTACTGCTCATAGGCTATACCTCTGAGAAGCAGCTTGAGTACGAGGAGCGAATACTGCAAGACATCGTGGAGGAGCTCAGCGGACAGTTCCGCCGCACCCGACCCACCGACGAATCCTGGATCAAGAACGCCGACTCTGCGGGAATGTGGTGGCCGGCAGGCGGCTATGTCTCGGTAGAGTTTATCCATGACACCCTGGGAATGTCCATCGCCCGTGGCAAGACGCTAGCCCGGGAGAAAGAGACTTTCATCCCACCGCTAATGGACGAGTATGGTGAGCCCGGCTGGTATCAGATGGTGGAGATGGGGCACTCCAGCTACTTCGAATTCCTTATCCAGTGGGACCCGTACCACCCGACCGGCGATTATGTATCAGGAGAATACAAGGCCTACGAATTCTGGATGGATAACCAGAGGGTAGCCGTAGATGAACACCAGTACACAGCCCATCTGGGCCCCATGAGCGTACTGGGCGTGACCGGAAACGCTTTTGGGCCGTACTACTACCGTTACATGGAGAAGGTCAGGCGGATGCTCGACCCCAATGAGGTAGCTGACCCGCCATTTGATTTGCACGACATGGTAATTGATAAGTGGGCTCCAGAGTGGAAGGAAAAGTACCGTTTTGAAGAATACCGGTTTTAGACATGCGAGTTATTGCCGGCAAAGCCAAGGGGCACCAGCTAAAGGTGCCAAAGGGGACCTACGTCCGGCCAGCGACAGACTTGGTGCGCGGCGCTATTTTTTCCATCTTGGAAACCACTGCCAGCAACTGGGCGCAAGTGCTTGACCTGTTCGCTGGTAGCGGTGCTCTGGGCATTGAAGCCCTGAGCCGGGGCGCCGGTTGGCTTGATTTTGTTGAACATGAGCCACGATGTTGTGATATAATAAAGCAGAATCTGGAAAAGACAAAACTGGCCGCCCAGGCCCACATTTATTGCTGTAGTGTGGCTAAGGCGCTTTCCTTCTTGGATAAGGAGTACAACATTATACTAATGGACCCGCCCTATTCCAATTCGTCTATTGGCAACCTAATAGCCCAGCTCGCCGACTCAAGACTGGTCGGGGCAACCACCACCGTGGTCGTAACACACTCCCCGCACCTCCCTCTAAATTCAACCTATGGCACATTACATCTTACCAAGGAACGCCGCCACGGTGATAGTTGCATCGCCGTATATCAAAAAGGAGAGTAAACCTTGACTATTGCTATCTATCCAGGCAGCTTTGACCCAATAACCAACGGACACCTTGACATTGCCACCAGGGCCGCCAAGCTCTTTGAGAAGTTGGTCATCGGAGTCTATGATAAACCGGACAAGCACCTCATCTTCTCTACTGAGGAGAGGGTTGACCTGGTAAAACAGGTGATCACTGAACTGCCCAATGTCGAGGCCCGAGCGTTTGGCGGACTGACAGTTGATTTTGCCCAGCGGATGGGGGCACGGGCCATGGTCCGCGGGCTGAGGATGAGCGCTGACTTCGAGCGAGAGTTTGAAATGGCAATGATGAACAAGAAGCTGTCCCCGGCTATAGATGTGGTTTGTCTTATGGCCGACCTTAAGTATCAGTTCCTCAGCTCGAGCTTGCTCAAGGAAGTCGCCAGCCTGGACGGCAATATTGATGACCTCGTGCCCAGGCCAGTGGCTGAGGCACTACGAAGAAAGTTCCTGGTCAAACCGTAATCCGGTTACAAAAAAGGAGGTAAAAAGGATGGCCTACAAAATTACCGATGATTGTATCAGTTGCGGCGCTTGCGAACCGGAGTGCCCAAATACTGCAATCAGCGAGGGGGAAACAATCTACGTGATTGATCCCAACCGGTGCACTGAGTGTGTTGGTGCTCATGAGTCATCCAGATGTGCTGAAGTCTGCCCGGTGGACGCCTGTGTCCCTGACCCGGACCATGTAGAAAGCCGGGAGCAATTACTGGAGAAATGGCAAGGCTTACACCCGGGGGAAACACCCAAGTTCACCTAGACCAAGCCACCTGCCAGTTTAATATAAAGAGAAACACCTTAACCCACCGAGAAACTTTCTCTGACGAGCGAGATAAGTAATCAAGGGCCGTTGGACCAGCCATCTAATGCTGGAGAATTACTTCTGGCGGTAATCGTAAAAGCCCGTGCCGGTCTTTGTACCCAGCTCGCCAGCTGCCACCTTCATCTTCATCAGCTGGCAGGGCAGAAATCGGTCACCGAATCCCTCGCGCAAAACTTCCAGCACATCCAGCCCGATATCGATACCGGTCATATCAATGGTTTTCAGCGGTCCCATCGTATGACCCAGTCCTAGCTGGCAGCCCTTGTCCACATCCTCAGGAGTGGCTATCCCCTCATACACCAGGCTGGCGGCCTCGTTGACTATGGCCAGGAATATCCTGTTGACTACAAAGCCGGCGGTATCTTTTTCCACAGTAATCGCTTCCTTACCCAATTTAACCGCCAGCCCCCTGATAATCTCATAAGTCTCCTCTGAGGTCTTGGCCCCGCGAATTATCTCGACTAACCTCATAACTGTCGCCGGGTTAAAGAAGTGCATCCCGATTACTTTGTCCTGACGGTTGGTCACCGACCCGATCAAGTTAACGCTTAGCGCTGAGGTATTAGTGGCAAGTATTGTCTCTGGAGGACACAACGCATCCACTTCCCTGAACATCTGCTGCTTTAATGGCAGCTGTTCGGGAACACTCTCAATCACCACCTGAGCACCGGCGACAGCCTCCTTGAGGTCGGTGGTGCCTTTAATCCGAGCGAATACTGCGTCTGCCTCACTCTGGATCATCTTACCCTTATCGACAAGGAACTTCTGCAGGTTCCTCTTAATCATATTCAAGCCATTCTGGACAAACCTGTCCTCAATATCCTTCATTGACACTTCATACCCGTTTTGAGCCACAAGCTGGGTAATACCGCTGCCCATGGTTCCAGCTCCCAAAACACACACTTTCTTAATGTCCATACCTGTTTACCTCCTTCTCTTTTATTCAACCCATAATAATAGCACAAATCAGTCACTGAAAGAAAGAGCGCACCGCATCAAATTCACCAGGTAGTAGTTTCAGCACCAGCGGGAAATAGTCCAACAGCACGCGAGCCAGAAGTGACTGCGAAACTACCCCGGTAATATCAAAGAACCTGGCGCAGGCAGCCAACAGTGCGCCCCAGGCTATAGCTCCCAGCAGCAGACCGAAAACCGCCCCACCGAGCCGATTGACCCAGCCCAGCATCATCATCGAAGCCGCCCATTTGAATAGCCGGGCAAGCACACCAGCAACCACCATCACCCCAATCAGGATGATGGCAAAGGCAACAATCTTGGCGGCACCAGCGTGTGGAATAAAGGATAATTGCTCGGAAAGCGGAACATAGAAACGCCCCGCCAGGATAACGCCAACTATTACGCCGATCAGTGACAAAACCGCCTTTATCAGACCAATCTTCAGACCGATCAGGGTAGCGATCGCCAGAGGTACTATAATGACAATATCAAGCCAGTTCATACTTATCATCCATAGCGCAGGGCGTCAATCGGATTTAGCCGGGCAGCCCTCATTGCCGGGTATATGCCGGAGGCAAGACCAATGCCCAACGAGACCAAGACGGCGACAATTACGATGACCGGTGAGACCACAGCGTTGATTTGGAATCCACCAAGGTCGATAAGGGAGATCCCTTGTGCCACCAGCCAGGCACCAATCAGCCCGATGGCACCGCCCACCAGGCTCAGCACCGCGGCCTCCAGCAGAAACTGCATCAGGATATCCCGCCGCTTGGCTCCGATCGCCTTCCGCAGACCTATCTCACGGGTGCGCTCCGTTACCGAAACCAGCATAATATTCATGATACCAATGCTGCCCACCAGCAGGGAGATGCCGCCAATCATTCCCAGGAATACAGTTAAGGCAAGAGTTATGGTCTCAAATGTGCCGAGTATCTGCTCCGGGCTGACAACGGCGAAATCATCATCCTTACCTTCAGCGATGTGATGGCGCTTCCTCAAGAGGGTTTCAATCTCTCCTGTTACCTGGCCCATGACTTCGGAGCTGGCTACCTGGACGCTGATCTGCTGAACAGCATCTTCCCCGCTGGGCGTCTTCTGAGAGAACAGCCGGGCTTGAAAGGTGGTTATCGGTGTCACCACCAGATCATCCCAGCTGAACCCGAAAGCTGATAGACCCCTAGATGCCATAACACCGATGACGGTAAACCGTTTATCCCTCACTTTCACCTGCCGTCCGACGGCGTCAGCGTCGCCAAACAAATCTTCGGCCACCTTACTCCCCAGCACCACCACCATATCCCTCCGGGCCAGATTAACCTCAGAAATGAATTGCCCCGATGCCATCTGAAAACCATACACCTGCTGGTAATCAGGGTTGCTGCCGTGTATCACGGCAGTCGTCTCTTCATTGCCAGCTATTATCTTAACAAAGTTTTCATTGGTCGGAACCACGCCGGTCACCGAGCGGAGGCGGGATATAGCCTCAGCGTCATCCATGGTGAGACTGGCGGTGGCATAGCCGGGGGCTAACGAGGCAAGCCCTGGCGCCTCTGGATTAGACGGCTGCACAAAGAGCAGGTTGGTGCCCAGCTCTTCAAAGGTGGAGGTAATCATATTCTGGAGACCTGCCCCCACCGACATGAGAACAATAACGGCACCGACCCCGATTATCATACCGAGCATGGTCAGCGCCGAGCGCAGCTTGTTAGCCGACAGTGATTTTACGGCAATATTGAAGAACTCAATAAACTTCATAATCCACTCTATATTCAAAAGTAAGGACGGGAAGTTTAGGTGACCTTCTCATCGCTGACAACTTTACCATCATAGAGCCTAATGATGCGCCGGGTTTGCCGGGCTATATCCATCTCATGGGTAACCAGCACCACGGTGATGCCGTCTTTGTTAAGGTTACGAAAGATGGAAACAATCTGGTCCGAAGAGACGCTGTCAAGGTTACCCGTAGGCTCATCAGCCAGGATGACATCTGGATTGTTGATGAGCGCCCGGGCGATAGCCACCCGCTGCTGCTCACCGCCGGACAACTCTGTAGGTTTATGATTAGCCCGGCCCCCCAGTCCCACCCGCTCCAACGCCTCCACCGCCCGCTGGCGCTTCTTACGGACACCACCATAGACCAGGGGAAGCTCAACATTGGATAGGGCACTGGCACGGGATAAGAGATTATATTCTTGAAAGACAAAACCCAGTCTCTTGTTTCTCATCTCAGCCAGCTCGTTATCGCCGAGCTGGCTGACATCAGCCCCGCTAAAGATGTATCTACCCAGAGTAGGCTTATCCAGAAAGCCCATGATATTCATCAGGGTGGACTTGCCTGAGCCTGAGGCACCAATGATAGCCACCATCTCACCCTGATTGATGGAGATAGTCACCCCCCTGAGGGCAGGCACCTCTACCTTACCCATGCGATAGACCTTGGTAATATCTTGCAGTTCAATCATGTCTCCCAACCTATTAAGGTTAAAAAGAGGTAGTGATAGCCCGGGCCTGACCCATCAATTTACCACCACTATCTCACCTTCCCTGAGCCCGTCTA
>CAZNSC010000085.1:3915-13456 GCA_964575695.1 uncultured Dehalococcoidales bacterium | reverse complement strand
GATATGGACATTTGCCGCCCTACTTAGACCCTTCCAAGCCCAACAATAACATCACCACCACTATCCCACCAATAAGGATAACGCCAATAACGTCGTGACCAGGGCAATTATGCCCACTATCCGGGAGCGGACTCACCGCAGCCACAGCCAGCAGCCATTACGGCTGCATTACGTAAAACCACCCCACGGCATCGCCGATGACGACAGTGTATGTCCCTGGAGTTGCCTTATAAACAGTGAAACTTAGCGGATAGGCTGTACCCGGGGAAACACCAACCCCCACACTTTGTTCAACATACCCATTTATCACCAGATTCACCGTCTGAGAGCCCGGGCCACCACCAAGGTTAACAACATCGGCATTAATAGTTACCTGCTGGTTGGGATTTGCATAGACCGGTGTGATACTCAGGTTGCGAACCGATAACCTGGCAGGCCCTGCCCCGGCATCAACTATGACGTCCATGTAATAGGTATCTGTCAGCAGCCCACCATCTGCTGGCTCACCGTCCGCTGGCTCACCATCTGCCGGCTCACAAGGTACCGTGACCGTGAGGCTGACCTGGTAGACCCCCTCGGTGTAATAGGTGTGGGAGGGATTCCGGTCGCCGCTAGTTTGACCATCACCAAAGTCCCACGACCATGAGGCAATATCACCATCACCAACCGACCTGTCGGTGAACTGCACAGTCAGCGGCCCTTCACCCATTGTCGGCTGACCGCCGAAACCTGCCACCGGTGCCGGAGGTGGTGGAGGCGGGGGAGGAGGCGCGACACTAGCCGTCGCCAGATTCGTTATGATTGAAGGTGCCATCACCACTCCCAACGCCAAAATCAGTCCCAGAGCCACTGCCACGCAGACACCCTTCCATGTTTTATTCATATTTTCACCCCCAATCTATACCAGATATATTTTACTACTTAGATTATACTACGCTGTGTCAATAGGCCATGAGCCAGCCCGGAGTTTGCTATTTCCGCCTTGTCCTCGGCCAGCGTTCCCAAAGCTTAGGGGGAGCCTATACGGCTCCCCCTTTTTACCTGCTCTGTTCGGAGATTACCCTGCCTTTGCCCGGACTAACGCCGGCCTCCAGCAAACATAACCACTACCACTACCCCTCCAATAACGATAATCCCGATCACTATAATGGCAACAATACTGCCACTGCTTAGCTCACCAGCCGGCAATATCCCACCACTGGGCGCCGCTGCCGCTTCCTCCATCACATAGAACACCCCCGTGGCATCTCCAATAGTTACCTGGTACTCACCCGCCGGCACCTCGTAAACCGTGAAGCTTACCGGATAGGCTGTGCCCGGCGAAACACCAACCCCACGGCTCTGCTCTACATACCCGTTTATCATCAGGTCTACCGTCTCCGAACCCCAGCCACCTCCTTCGTTCACCACATTGGCACTGACCGTTACCGCCTGCCGCGGATACACATAAGCCGGCGTTATATTCAGATTGCGTACCACCAGCTTGGCGATCGTGGCCGCGCCTTCCACTATCACCTGCCCGCTGGCACTGTCTGTCCCCCCGGGGCCGGTGACAGTGAGGCTGACATCATAAATACCCTCATTCTGATAGGTATGGGTAGTATCGCGCTCGGTGCTCGTCTCACCATCCCCAAAGCTCCAGAAGTATCCGTCACGGTCGATATCACCCCTTGACAGGTCAGTGAACTGGACGGTCAGCGGGGCTTCACCCATCGGCGGCTCAGCACTGAAATCGGCTTTCGGACCTTCTGCCAGGGTGTAGCTGACATAATCTTCATCTGGGGCATAATCCCAAACCTCCCCCCCGGCACTGACAGCTACAATGTCTATCGCTGCTGGACTGCCAATGTCACTACAATCGATCCCAATTTCAAAGGTGTTGGTATTATTCTGCACATCAGTGTACGCATAATCAATTGTGCTTCCACTGCCCCACCCAGGGCCAACCCATGGCCACACCGCAACTCCCTCGTAGCCGACGACAGCCACATAATCAGCACCAATGCCATGAACTCCCTCCGGGTACCCTAGCGTAGCGTCAGTCCCACCGGTGCCAGCATCCTGGTCGACGTCCAGAAATATGCCAACATCTATGTCGCTAAGCGGGTCATTCCAGTCTTGATAAGTGACCACCTTAAAATACAGCGTATCGTTCTCAAATGCAGCGTAAATCTCTTCCAAATCTTTGGCGTCAGGAATGCTCCCTTCATTAGGATCGACAATAATGCGTCTGTAATCTGGACTAGGGTCTGCTTTCACTGAGCCCGGTACAACCATCATCCCCACAGACAAAACCAGTACCATAGTAACAATTAAACAGATAGGTCTTAGTACTTTAGTCATAACTACCCTCCATCGGCAACTTGCGGCGATTGCAATTCACTATGCTCCCTCCTGTAAATAGGGACTGTGCCATCTATAACCACCTCCCTGTTCTACGCTACACCTGGCTAACTTACATAACTCTCAATTATTATACTATACCCCTGTATCTTGTCAATACACCATTAGAGGGATTCCTCCAGCCTCACCCCCCCTTTGTCCCCTCATGCAACAGACTTCGTCCAACTCTCTTGGAGAGGAGGAGTCGTTTTTAATGGGCTGGCACCCCTTTGACCCGCGAATGTGATGAGTTCAGGAGAGAGCCCAGAGCGTTT
The DNA here is from genome assembly GCA_964575695.1 of uncultured Dehalococcoidales bacterium. GTDB lineage: Bacteria > Chloroflexota > Dehalococcoidia > Dehalococcoidales > W111 > CAZNSC01. The sequence goes on along the minus strand of CAZNSC010000085.1, from coordinate 10,799 downwards.
AAGACTCCCCTTCCCCTATTACCGGGAAAGAGGAGTCTTAAAAAAGGGGGGGAGCCTTATAAGGCTCCCCCCCTTTTTACCTGCACTGCTTGAAGCTTACCCTTGCCTTTACCCGGACTAACGCCGGCCTCCAGCAAACATAACCACTACCACTACCCCTCCAATAACGATAATCCCGATCACTATAATGGCAACAATACTGCCACTGCTTAGCTCACCAGCCGGCAATATCCCACCACTGGGCGCCGCTGCCGCTTCCTCCATCACATAGAACACCCCCGTGGCATCTCCAATAGTTACCTGGTACTCACCCGCCGGCACCTCGTAAACCGTGAAGCTTACCGGATAGGCTGTGCCCGGCGAAACACCAACCCCACGGCTCTGCTCTACATACCCGTTTATCATCAGGTCTACCGTCTCCGAACCCCAGCCACCTCCTTCGTTCACCACATTGGCACTGACCGTTACCGCCTGCCGCGGATACACATAAGCCGGCGTTATATTCAGATTGCGTACCACCAGCTTGGCGATCGTGGCCGCGCCTTCCACTATCACCTGCCCGCTGGCACTGTCTGTCCCCCCGGGGCCGGTGACAGTGAGGCTGACATCATAAATACCCTCATTCTGATAGGTATGGGTAGTATCGCGCTCGGTGCTCGTCTCACCATCCCCAAAGCTCCAGAAGTATCCGTCACGGTCGATATCACCCCTTGACAGGTCAGTGAACTGGACGGTCAGCGGGGCTTCACCCATCGGCGGCTCAGCACTGAAATCGGCTTTCGCTCGATTAAAAGTCCACTCCACTTCGACCCAGCGATCACCTACCTCCTCATAAGCCCACTCATCGTAAACATCGTCAGACTCCTTTAATTCCGTTAATACATCCTCGTCCTTCTTCAAATCGTGGGCATAGGTCATCACTCCCTGGGCATCACCACGACTAATGCCAACGTAGTCTATTCCCGCCTCACCTTCGTATGTATAGCTCTGGTAGATTCTTACCTTATCTTCTCCATCTGGGTCGGGCAGAAAGTCGCTCATGTCGAAATCGCTCGTTTGGTCGTCAAAGCTCGCTACCGACCAGTCGTATCTTTCGACCCAATCGCTACCATCCCAGGTGTACAGGTAGAATGTGCCAGCCGGAATATAATAACCCTCGCTGACCAGAACGAAGTCTCTCGCTTCGCCAGCCATTTCCGGCACGGGGAAGGTGAAGGCCATCTTCCCGTCTGGTGACATCTCGGCATAGTCGTTATCAGAATCACTTATCTCGTCAAGGACATCACCATTAACCGAATGTACCGCGGAAGTAGCCGATAAGGTGTGAATCGTTACAGGTGACTGCGCTGATGTGTCTAATCCGACGTAGTCAATGACCTGGTATTTTCCCGTAAGGCAGGATGTCACATATAATCTAACCATGTTACTGCTTCCGAGATAGTCAGCCAAGTTGTAGGCACTTATTGACCAGTCTTCACGGGGGTAAAAGGAATGTCTGGTCACCCAGTCGCCACTGCTGTTTTGCGTTTGGATGAAGACATAGGGTCTCGCGGGGATGGGAGTCCCGGCATCGTTACCATCCATCTCAAAACCATTTACGCGCAAGACCAGTATCGCACTGTCGTCGATTTGCAGATCACCGAAGTCCAGGACGACGTAGTCACCGTGATACCCCTTGAAGCCGCTATCATCTTCAGTGGCTATCTGGCCTAAGACATCCTCCCCTTCATTGTCTACAGCGCTAACCGGCGGGCTTGGGTTACTGTACGTCCAAACATCGCCGTTCTCGTCACTGGCTATGTTAACATCAGAGGCATGGTCCACCGCCAGCAATTGCACCAGGTCTGTATATGAAGTCTCCTTGGTCAGCTCCCTCAATTCCAGCGAGTACTCGCCGTCTTTAGGCACCAGCGGTTTGTTTAACGTGTAGTAATCCGTGAACTCCTTGTCCGCCCCCCGGGCAGTGGAGTAGACATCATTGTCCTGTACATACTCCGAACCATTCCAGGTGAAGACCCAGGGACAGGAGCCTTCAGGATCCTCCCATGCTTCCAACGTCACCGTCGTATCTGGTTGCGCCATTGCCAAGGTAAATGTCGCCGCCGGCGACAATACCAACGCCAAGGCCATTATTAAATAAATCGGTTTCCATATTTTTCTAGCCATATCTTATCCTCCACTAGGTAACTTGCGTCAACTATAATTCATTATGCCCTATCTTGTCAATGGGCATGCGCCATCTATAACCACCTCCCTGTCTATGCTTGCACTTTATTAACTTACACAACTACTCAACTATTCAACTATTATACTACACCTCTATATCTTGTCAATACGGGTACAGAGATTTTTCGTCAATTCCACCCCTTTAATCCCCCTTGCAACAGACTATCTACCTCTCTCAGAGAGGAGGATAGTTGTTTTTTGAGGGGCTAGCACCCTTTTGACCCCCCTGGGGGTGGGGATAATACGAAGGAATAGGCCTTTAATGTCCCGAGGGGAGGTGGGGCAGGACAAATACCTGACAAGGTTGATAAGAACCCCCTATGCTGTAGCCCTGGGTAGGTTGAGAGATAAGAAGGGTGGTAAGGCTACGGCTAGAAAACCAACTATTGCCAGGCGAGTAGAAATAGCAAAGAAAGCACTGGGACTGGGTGGAGAGAAAGCGAAAGGGGCACCCGAACTTGTATTCACGCATCGTTAGCCTCGTAGTGGAAAGGGGGCCAATAAAACTCGGAGTCATGGCCAAAACTCTGAATGCCCCCAAGCGAATTCGAATCGCTGTTACCGGCTTGAAAGGCCGGTGTCCTAGGCCACTAGACGATGGGGGCACGTTATGATTAATAGAGTATAGCAGAGATTAGGCCGGCAGACAATGCTGTACAGAAGGGGGCACTCATCAAGGGAGCTTAAGAGGGGCGAGACCCCTCTTTTTGATACCCTTCCGCCTCCTTATCCCCCACCCCGTAATGTGCTACAATGCACATGAAAGACAAATGAGACCGATCAGCAACGACAAGCCGGTTGAGGAAAAGAGACACTGGCTAAAGAACAGAATAATTCCCCTGGTAGCACTGCTTCTTGTCCTGGCTATAGTGGTCGGCGTGTTCTATTTTTATCGAAGCTACCCGGACCGGTTAGCCCAACTGGAAAACTACGGTTATCTGGGTGCCTTCCTCATCAGCCTGACCCTCAACGCCACGGTCGTTCTCCCCGCAGGCAATTTCCTGGTGATGGCGGCACTTGGCGCTACCCTGCCTTCAGCTACCCTGGTTGGGCTAGCTGGTGGAGCCGGGGCCGCCATCGGTGAGATAACCGGCTATATGGCGGGCTACAGTGGGCAGGCAATAGTGAATAGACAAAAGGCCTACACCAGGCTGGAGGGCTGGGTGAGAAAATGGGGGGCAATGACTATCTTTCTCCTCTCCATAGTACCGTTCGCCTTCGACCTGGTGGGCATAGCTGCCGGTGTCCTTCGCTTCCCTCTCTGGAAATTCGTGCTTGCCTGCTGGCTGGGCAGAACCATACTCTACGTAGTTATCGCCCTGGCCGGGGCGCAGTGCTGGGGGATCATACTGCACTTCTTCGGTTAATCCCGCCCCTTAATTCTCAGCGGTTCATTAAGCTTACCAGAACTCAATTTGGGAAATGGATTCCATCTCCTGGACAGTTCGGCGGATGTTGTCTCGGGCGGCCCTATCCGAAATCGGCTCAACCTCAGATACCGGCAATCCGGCTTCATTGGTGCGTTTCTGCCAGTGAACTATATATCCGGGCACCATAACATACCCCCAGCGACCGACACCGCAGCAGGAGGACTCGATAACTGCCTGCCCCACCACATACAACACCTCTTTACCATCGTAGGGGAGCCTCACTTCCTTGAGCGGAGTATAATACCCGGCGATACAGGTCACATCCTCATTTGTCTTTAGATGCGTATATTCAAGTCTGCTCATCATTCCTGCTCCTGAAGCAGTCTGAGGTTTGTCTCAGGGATAAATGGCTGGTGTCTTGAGCCCGGTTGTCTCCGGGAAGCCAAGCATAAGGTTCATGTTCTGGATGGCCTGTCCTCCCGCCCCTTTGACCAGATTGTCAATGCAGCTAATAGCGATAAGCCTGCCTGTCCTCGGGTCAACGGCGGGGTAAATGAGGCAGAGGTTGCTCCCCCAGGTGTGTTTGGTGTGGGGAGGGGCATCGACTACCCTGACAAAGGGCTCATCCTGGTAGAAATCGTGATAAAGCCGCCTTATCTCTTCCTCCCGCTTGCTGCCACTGGCGATGGTGCCCGAGGCCAAAGTGGCATAACATGTGGTCAGTATTCCCCTGGTCATCGGTATCAGATGAGGGACAAAGGTCACCGCAGGAAGCTGCCCGGGCCGGAGCAGCTTCAGCTCCTGGATAATCTCTGGCAGATGCCGGTGCCCGTCCAGAGCATAGGCAGTAACGTCTTCATTGACTTCTGAGTAGTGAGTTTGCAGACTAAGAGTCCTGCCCGCCCCGGACACCCCAGACTTGCTATCGATAATAATACCAGGCTCAATCAGACCTTCCTTGACCACCGGGGCTAAAGCCAGAATTGCCCCGGTTGGATAGCAGCCGGGGTTAGCCACCAGTTGTGCTGACGCAACCTGAGACCGGTATAGCTCGGTGAGACCGTATACCGCTGTCTCAAGCAGTTGTGGTGCCGGGTGACCAAAATCGTACCAGTGCTGGTAATCGTTAACATCCTTTAGCCGGAAATCAGCGCTAATATCGACCACTTTGATACCACGGCCGAGCAAGGGAATGACCTCCTTTGCACTCTCCTTGTGCGGCATCGCCGAGAAGACAAAGTCGACATCCCCCGGTTTGCTTTCAATGACTAATTCCAACCCGGTCAGGTGAGGGAAAACCGTATTCAGTCTTTGCCCGACGGCACTGCGCCCGGTGACGGAAACCAGCTCCACCTCCGGGTGTTGAGCCAGCAGCCTTACCAGCTCAATACCGGTATAACCGGTAACGTTGATGATGCCGACCCTGGTTTTACTCATCATGAACCCCCAAGCTCACTGTTTTTAACCGGCTTTGACTCCCTCAAACTTTTCTTCTATGGCTGCCAGCCGCTTTTTGGTGCCAATGACAATAAGCCGGTCGCCATCTTCGATAGCTTCTTCGTCGGGGGGATTAGCCAGCAGCTTGCCGCTCTTCTTCCTCATTGCCAGGACGGTGATGCCCATTTCACTTCGAGCCGCCTTCAGTGCCAGACCGACCAGTGGGGAGTTTACACCGATATTTACATTCTCTAGCTGTAACTCCCGGCCACGTCCATAAGTCACGGTATCAATGAAGTCAACCACTGCCGGTCGCAGGGCCAGCATCGCCAGGCGGCGGCCACCGATGCTGTACGGCGATACAATTCGGTCGGCTCCGGCTCTCTTCAACTTTGTCTCTGCCTCGTCACTATCAGCACGAGCCACAATGAACAGGTCACGGTTAAGCTGGCGTGCCGATAGACTAATATAAGTGTTCTCGGCGTCGGTGTCAACCGCAGCCACCAGACCTCGGGCCCGCTCAAGGCCTGCCTCCTTCAGTGCGTCATCACTGGTGGCATCGCCCAGCACGTAGAGGTATTCTGCCAACTCCACCAGGGCGATAATCTCTGGGTTATTGTCAATAATAACAAAAGGCGTTCCCTCTTCCTTAAAGACGCGGGCAATCTCCTGCCCTACCTTTCCATAACCACAAAGGATAAAATGTCCCTTCAAATTGGCAATCCTGTCTTTCATCCTTCGCCTCCCCAATGTAGTCCCGAAGTAACCACTAACAATATAGCCCACAATTCCGGTCAGGGTATATAAGGCACCACCGACACCGCTCACTATCAGAAAAATACTGAAAAGCCGGCCACCGGTGCTTAACGTGTGCACTTCGTTATAACCGACGGTGGTTATGGTTATAACGGTCATATAAAGGGCATCCAAAAATGACCATCCCTCGATGGCCATATAACCACCAACACCTACCAGTATGATAGTGGCGAGGCCAAGTGCCCCAAATAACAGCCTTCGCTGCGGGCTCACATAACCACCTGTCGAATTTTATACTTAATTGTAACATATAACAGCCTGCTCCGACACGATAGGTCACAAGGTCGTTTAATAACGGGATTAAAAGGGAGCGCCCCTTTAAAAATCCCCTTCCCTCTCCCCTTGATAAGGAAAGAGGGACAGTGCCTAGCTCTTCCGGCGGTACTGTGATATACTGTCGCTGGCAGCAGGCCGCTCTGCGATAGATAATGGCAATGTTAGCTAAGATTCCTGCTGGTGTCCAGCGTCAGGTGGGGAGGGGTATTTCTATCCTTAAGCGGGGGGGGCTGGTTGCCTTTCCCACGGATACGGTGTACGGTCTGGGTGCCTGCGCTAACCTCGCTGCGGCTGTGGAGCGGGTCTATATCGTGAAGCGGCGACCGCGGCAAATGGCGCTCCCATTGCTTGTGGCGCATATCTCGCAGATAGGCGAGGTGGCCCATCCAGTGCCGGAGATTGCCTGGCTCCTGGCTCGCCACTTCCTGCCTGGTGCCCTGACACTGGTCTTACCCAAATCCGGCTCGGTCCCTGACGGCGTCGCCGCCGGAGCTGACACAATAGCCGTTCGCGTGCCGGCTCACCCGGTCCCGGTGGCCCTCATTGAGGGTGCAGGCGTCCCCATTGTGGGCACCAGTGCTAACCTGAGCGGCCAGCCCAGTTCACTGACCGCTGGCGAGGTCCGGGCCCAGTTTGAGGAGCAGATAGACCTGATTATCGATGGTGGCCGGTGCCCGGGGGGAAGAGAATCAACCATAGTTGATGTGACCGGGGAGACGCCGCTAGTTTTGCGGGAGGGTATAATCTCAATCGAGGAGC
>CAZNSC010000085.1:0-3905 GCA_964575695.1 uncultured Dehalococcoidales bacterium | reverse complement strand
GGTATGCGGCAGTATCCTGGTAAGGGGGGAGAACTAAGATAGTGCGCATCGTCATTGGCTGTGACCATCGGGGGCTAAGCCTGAAGCAGTCGGTTATCCAGTTGATTGTCCAGATGGGGCATCGCTGTGAGGATATTGGCTGTTATACAGCTGATGCCGTTGACTACCCCGACGTTGCCCGGAGGGCGGCCGGAGGCGTCGCCGACGGTGATTTTGACCGCGGTATCTTGATCTGTGACACCGGCATCGGGATGAGCATTGTCGCCAATAAGATTAAGGGAATAAGGGCCGCCCTGTGTCATGACGCTTTTAGTGCCGGTCGAGCCCGGCAGCATAATGATGCCAATATCCTCTGCCTGGCGGCAAGGGATGACCCGGGGGGGGCCGGGGATACTGTTGCTGCCTTCCTGACGGCTCAGTTTGAGGGTGGTCGGCACTTACGGCGGCTAAATAAGATAAAAGCCCTGGAAGACCTCAAATAGTGGCCCCCAACGGCTCATTGTGAGCCGTCTGAACAATTTAATCCAGGGCACCTGAAATCTTCTGACACTGCTGGTCAGGCACCCCTCAGCGCCATTCGCAGCGCCTCTTCAGACTCAGGAGGAGTAACGGCGATTATCTGGTCTCCAGCCTGAAGGACAGTATCGGCTCTGGGGACACGGGGTTTTTCCTGGTTACGAATCAGAAGTGACAACGTACTTCCCGGTGGTAGCGAAAGCTGCTTTACCTGTTTGCCCGCAGTCGGTGAGTCTGGAGGAACCTTGACTTCTACAATTTCCAGTCCTTTGTCTCGAATCGTCAGCAGGTGTGTCAACGGGTGTGTTGGCACCTCTTCTTCGATATGTTCCAGGATAACATTGGTGCTGCTGACGGTAACATCAATCCCCAGCTTCTTGAAGATGGCCTCGTTCCCCGGATCTGCGATGCGGGCTATGGTTCGGGGTACATTGAATTTGTGTTTGGCTACCTGGCAGGCAACCAGGTTGTCCTCATCATCGCCAGTAACCGCAATGAGCATATCCGCCCGGCCGGTGCCGGCTTCAGCCAGGGTTGTTACCTCGCAGCCATCACCCCGCACACAGACACTTCCCAGTTGATTGCAGATGAACTCAGTCGCATCGGCACTTTTCTCCAGTACCAGCACCTCATGCCCTTCATCCATCAGTGCCTTGGCCAGATGATAGCCGACCTTACCGCCGCCAACAACAATGATGTACATAGTTTACTTCTGCAGCTTTTCCTTCAGGAGTTGGGCAAAAATTGTGGTCGGGCTCAGGGCGTCGATTCCTAGAGTGTTGTATAGCTCCCGGCGCAGGGGGTCGTAGATGCGGCAGACGACCTTGGGGACACCGAAAATATGCCTGGCAATCTGGGCGGCCATGACATTGCGATTGTCCCCCTGGGTTACAGCCACGAAGGCATCGGCTTCTTCTATACCCGCCTGTTTCAGGCTTTCCTGGGCAACACCGCTACCCACCAGGGCAGTGCCGCCGAAATCAGGCGGCAGCCTTCGGAAACTATAGTCATCGGTGTCAAGGATAGTAACCGAGTGTCCCTCAATATCAAGCAGGGTGGCTAGCCGGGCCCCGACCCGCCCACAGCCCATAATGACTACTTTCATATCGCAAACTCAACTATTTACCGGGTTGATGATACAGTATAACACGGCAGGGGGCATTTCTTAAAATATAGGGTATCACACTACCCAGGCTGAACTGACCAAAGTGCGTCTTATAGGTAACCCCCGTTAGGATTAGGTCACCCCCTCGTTCGACGGCTTCATCAATGATAGCCGGACCGGCGTCGCGGGACTGGAGGACGTCAGTTTCTACCTCGTAGTCCTCTTCTTCGGCAATACTCTCCATGTGGTCTAGTATGTCTTCCGCCCTCTGCTTATCAAGTTCAATCTCAGCCTCTAGTGGCAGCGAACGCTTCGGGGTAATAACATAGACTGCCCAGATTTTGCCTTTGTTCTTCTTTGCCAGCTTGCAAGCGAGCCTGATTGCCTCTTCATCAGCTTCGGTGCCAATTACCGGCACCAGAATCCTTTGAAACTCCATCGCCCCATATTCCCTATACGTCCAGCATTATTCAGCAACGGCTATTATAATCCTCCCTGGGAAATTCTACAATATAACGGACCTGGCTCTATCTGGCGGATTCTCCGCCGGCGGCTGGTCTCCTGGGGGTGTGGGTTAATGGCAAATGCTCTCTTCGCCGATAGAGATAGTAAATAATCAGCCCTACCGCCATCCAGCTTAATCCCACCCAGCGGCTGTAGGGCTGCGTGATTAATACTATGACCCATATCACCGTTGTTGCCGCCAAACCCAGGATGGCGCTTATTGGCATCTCGTTTCCCCTAATCCTTATGTTCCAGCCTAGCTTGAAGGGGCGGGGTAACTCAGGTTTTTTCACCCGCAAACTCAGAATCGCAGCATGAGCCAGGGCAAAGCAGAGCAAGGAACCAAATACATATAGTGCCCCCAAATCGGCAAAAAAGTTGGTGGCGAAGAATCCGGGTGTCAGCACCAGGAGGGATATCAGGCAGAACAGGATAATCGTGACGTAGGGTGTTCGGAAACGGTGATGGACACGACCGAAAGTTGCCGGCAGCTGATGATGTGCTGACAGGTTAAAGGCGAGGCGGGAGATGCCGAGCAGCCCGGCATTGGTCGCGGTAAGCAGGATGGTGGCAGCCAGTATGGCAACCAGTGGGGCGAATATGGATTGCAGTGTTTCTGAAGGCAAATTAGCGGCTATGCCAGCCACCGGGTCTCTTGCCCATCCATTCACCGGGTCACCCAGGAGCTGAGGGGTCATTGCCGTTAAGGCTACTATTGAAATGCCGGCAAACAGAACGACAACAGCCACTATCATGAGGATATATGCTTGGGGCACTTTCTTTGCCGGCTGACGTGTCTCTTCAGCCAGTTGAGAGACGGTTTCTACGCCGGTGAAACACAGGGCGGCAATGGCAATGCCAAAAATCAGGCTTTGTATAGACGGCCAGTTGCCTTCGCCAAACATATGTTGGAACAAGACTCCTGGGTTTAGTACCAGTATCAGTATGATGCCCAAGACTACTAGCGTGAGTTGGGTCGCTATGTCAATGCTGATGAAGAATATGTTCAGCCTCGATGATTCCTTTATGCCAAGAACATTCAGGAGCATCAGGAACAGAATAATTCCCATCGCGAATAAAGTGCCGATTACTGGCTCTTTAAGTATCGGCCAGAAATAGCTGAGATAAGGGGGAATAGTATAAGCTGAAATGGACATGGTAACAATGTAGCTCAGCATTAGCGCCCAGCCAGCGATAAGCCCAATAAGGTCATTGAAGCCATGCCGGGCGAAGCTGGCGGAGCCACCAGCTTCAGGTATTGTCGCGCTACCTTCGGCATAAGTAAGGGCGTTAAAAATATAGATAATCCCCGCTATAGCTAGCGCAATGGGAGTAGCACCCAGTGCTACCAGAGCGACAATGCCTAGCGCATAATAAATAGATGAGCCGACATCTCCATAGCCAGCACTAAATAGCGCAGGCACTCCCAGTATTCGTCTTAAGCGGTAGCGCTTAATTCGTCGAGGGCGAAAAATCTTATCACCGGGCTTGGGCTGCCATGTGTTTGACATCGGTTACAGGTCTCAACTGGGCAATTTTACGCATTTATCGTCTTTCTGTCAACTGTAGGAAGTCGTTTTGCAACCTATCCCCCTTAACTAGAGCTGTTTTGGCTGCTCTCCACCTAACGGTCTATAAGAGGGGCGAAGCCCCTCTCTAAATCTCTCCCCCTTGAAGGAAACTAAGTTAGCGGGGTGTTTAAGAGGGGCGTCAGCCCCCCTTTATTCTCTTCCCCCTTTCCTTTCAAGGAGAGGGGGATTAAGGGGGTGAGGTTAATAAA